>JAYQEA010000142.1:0-7733 GCA_038138625.1 Roseivivax sp. | reverse complement strand
GGCGGGTGCAACGGACGGGCACACTGGATCTGCAAAGGACAAGCGTATGAAACGGCATGCAGTATTGCCTCACTCGGATGGGCGCCGATTATCTGGCACTGATCCTCCTGCACGTCTTCGGAGCGTTTTGGTCATACAGGAAGAGCAGGTATTTCTGACGGAAAGTGACGCGACGATCCGTAGCCGGATCTTGGATGCTGAGCGCAGTATCCATTCCGTGGCGCGTGCGACGGGGCGCCTGCGCACGACTATCAAGACGTATCAGAAGAACCCGGAGAACACACGATATTGCGCGCGTCGGATTCAGACCGAACCCGTGGTTTGAGGCGCGTCTGCGGGACGCTGCCAATAACGATCTGTCCATGCGGCGTCGTGATCTAAGCACAACGAAGACGTTCCAGGAAGGACCTGCCGCCAAAGGCCACATGAGGCCTTATTCACCAGTTCAGCGTTTTGTCAAAGAGTTCGCGATGTCATCTGGGACTGATGGGTGCATCCCGCTCTATGTCGCGCCGGGCGATGCGCTCCAACACGAGCCGATCAAAAAATATGTCCCGGTTAGACGGTGTCAGTGAATAGGCAAAGATGGTAGACAGGTGTTGTACCAACGGATCGGGGTACGGGTTACTGCGACAAGGTCGAGAACCGATTACGTGGTGCGCGATCAAATTTTTGAATGGTTGTGACGCTGCATAGACGCAGGTATTCTCAGGACTGTTATTCAAATCGTGCTTTGATACAGCACGCTTAAAACCGAATGTGTATTAAGATACTGGGTGACAGAAAGCCCCGCTAAGCACTTTCAGTCGCGCTTTGCGATCTGCCGGCGAAGGGCGGCCGATAGCCTCGGTCTAACGCGCAGAAAGCCCCGATACACCAACTCTAGCACAAAGCCCATGCCAGGCAGCCGACCAAGCCATGCAAGCCATTTCAATCGGGGAAACCGCGCCCACACTTGCATAAAGGCCGTCGCCCCGGAATGAAGTTGACCGTCCATGTCCGCCACGTGAAATCGTTGCATTGCCGCGTTCCGCGTCAGCCCATCCGGCAAAACGACGTTCACCTGCGACACGTCCACAAATGCAATACGATCTGCCCCGCACTGCCGTTTCATGTAGCCAATTTCCATCTCGCAAAGGGGACAGGACCCGTCGTGGAAAACGGTCAGCTCAGCGTCAGTTCTAGGCGCTTCGGTCACTGCAGCAGACCCTCTATGCGAGAGGTGATAGCCGGGCTCAGCGGCCGATGGCGGGATCGGAAGGTGGCGACAAGGGTACCGTCACCATCCAACAGCACCTTGTTGAAGTTCCATCTGGGTACAAACCCTTCTTCGGCCCGCAAAGACGCATAGAAGGGATGTGCGGCTTTGCCCCGCACGGAAGTGATCTCGGTCATTGGTAAGTCGATGCCATAGGTCAGTTCGCAAAACGCCTGAACCTCTTCATTACTGTCAAGCTCCTGCCGGAAGTCGTTTGAGGGAACGGCCAGCACAATTAGACCCACGTTTCGGTAGCGATCATAAAGGGCTTGAAGATCGGCAAACTGGTCAGTGAACCCGCAGAGCGAAGCAGTATTGACCACCAACACCGGTTGACCCGCCCAATCCGACAAGCGCAGGGTCCCACCGTCTATGGAGGAAAAGGGGCTGTTGGTGTCTAGCGCCGCGAGGGGTTGTGCCAGGGTCGCGATAACGGCGACAAATAGCATTCTAACTAAGCCAAGCTGCATGGTCTGGTCTCCTGCCTGTTTCGATAGATACGTCCGGAGACGGCTGTCGGATCATGGTGGGAACCCGCTATCGGCACCTGTTACGGCCAAGCATAGCACCTGACCGGCAGTGAGAGCCAATGCCTCGGCCAATCCTTGCAACGATACGCTCTTAGCTCTCAGACAGCTGTTGGAGACGTCAGCCCCAGCCAAGTCGCCAAAGTTATGACGCTGGATTTCCACGTCACCTCGTATTGATTTGCCAACGGGCCTTAAGAGTGGCGCACACTCAACTCCGAGCCATGCAATTTCACCAAGGGCCGTATCAGCCCGCCAAAGTCGCCTGTCTGCGCGCACGTCGCCTGACTGACCCGCAGATCAGAGCTTAACGACGTCCTTGCAAACCCAAGTGCCTGGGTGCCGACCTTTCACATAAATGCAACCGCGGCATGACTAATCCGTGCACCCGATCCTGTCCTCACCCGGCCGATCAGCATCAATCTACAACCCCAACCCCTGCAACGGCAAAGCCCCGCAAGACGACAGACAAATCATTGCGTTGAGGTGTTTGTGTATTTTGGATGCCTGAATAAGCCGGCACCATGAAGCCTCTCGTTCATGTTAGGTTGCTTTGCAAAGAACTGTCGACTTCGCTGAACAGACAGTGAATCGCCCCAACTGTTGCTGAAGGTAGGGTGTGCACCTTTGGGCTGAATGGGTCGATAGGGATCAAAAACCACCTAAAACTTGCGGTGTCACAACCATGCCGACGCGCAACATCTTTGATGGCGGCAACGTGTTCCAACTCCGGTTCTGCGGACAAACGCTTCCATGCTCGGGTGATCCACAATTTCCAGGTTTTGGCGGAAGATGCTCTGCGGACGGCATCTTGCCAAGCGATTCTTGGCCAGCACCCACAGCACTGCGGCATTGATGCAATTTCTTTTTTGAAAACCTTCGAAACCAGCGCCGTTACCAGCTCAATCCACGCGAAAGCAGGACCCTTTGTGCCCGTCCGGGATAATCTGTGATGATCCCGTCTACGCCGGCATCGATAGCTGCGTGCATGTCGTCTGTTTCATTAACGGTCCACGTCAACACCAAAAGGCCGAAGCTATGAGCCTCTGCCACAAGGTCCGGCGTGACATCCTTGAAGTAGGGGCACCACAAACGACCGTCGGCATCAGCCACGGCCCTCGGGATCGACACGTCCAATGTGTCAAAATCCGGTGCGACGGATTTTTGTGAATCCTCGCCAGGATCATCTGCATTGTCGGGCATCTGGGACAGAAATGAACGCGGGATATCTGGGGCCACTCGGGCACACTCTTTAAGAATGTCCCAATCGAAACTATGCAAGATAACTCTGTGTTCCAGCCCTCTGGACCGAACTTCCCTTACGACCCCATCAACAATGACAGAGTTGCAATCATCCCGACCCGGTGTAACAGGCTCGGATTTCATCTCGAGCAGCAACAAAAGATCCTGCCCCTCGGGCTGGACTGCAAAATCCAGCAATTCCGTCAGACAGGGCACGCGCACACCCGACATAAATACCTGATCCGGAAAGCGTTTGCCGTAGACGCTGCGCCCATCCAGCCCACCAACGTCGAGCTGCCGGATCTCGGATAACGTCATGTCCGAAACCTTTAGCTCGTCTCCGGTCAGCCAATGGCCATCAAGGCCCCTTGTGGCTGCGTTCAGGAAATGATGATTGTGGGTGATAATCGGTGTCAGTTCCCGTGTCAGGACAACATCAAACTCCATCGCCCGCACCCCGATCTTGAGCGTGAACTCGAAACCTTCCATGGTGTTTTCGGGCATCACGCCACGGGCGCCCCTGTGGCCGATCAGCCGTACGACACCGGGCGCTCTGCGAAATCCGTCTAGTTGAGGAAACGCGTTCATCCTTCGATCCGTTTCCCCGAAACGGTATCAAAAACATGCAGGTCACTTTCGACCGCGGAAAAGCGCATCACGGCCTGTTCGCCTGCGGTGACATGACCTGGCAAACTTGCCACAATATCGGTTTCTGTGCCGTCAAGGACGCCATGCACCAGCGTGGTGGCGCCCAATTGTTCAAACATCTGTGCCGTGATCTGGATTGGTCCGGCCTCATCCAGCGCGAGGTGCTCGGGGCGAATACCCAAGGTAACGGCTCCATCCGCATGGCGCGCACCAGAGACCGACGCGCCGTTTTCGAGCGTCAACATACCGCCGCTGGCTGTGGCAGGCAGGAAGTTCATAGACGGACTGCCGATAAAGCCCGCAACAAACAGCGTGGCCGGACGATCATAAAGCTCCAGCGGTGTTCCGAACTGTTCGACATAGCCACCGTTCAACACCATAAGCCGGTCGCCCAAGGTCATTGCCTCGACCTGATCATGCGTCACGTAAATCGAAGTCACACCCAGTCGTTTCTGCAACTTGCGGATTTCAAGACGCATCTGAACGCGCAGTTTGGCATCCAGATTGGAAAGCGGCTCATCAAACAGGAAGACCTGCGGGTTCCTCACGATCGCGCGCCCCATGGCGACACGCTGACGCTGGCCACCCGAAAGCTGGCGCGGTTTGCGATCAAGGTACTGCCCGATTTCAAGGATCTCGGCGGTTTCACTGACGCGCCGGTCAATCTCGGCCTTTGAGATCTTTCGGATCTTTAGCCCATAGGCCATGTTCTCGCGTACAGACATATGCGGATAGAGCGCATAATTCTGGAACACCATCGCGATGTCTCTATCGGCGGGTTCCAGTGTGTTGACCACCTTGTCACCGATGCTGATTTCGCCCGCGGTAATGGTCTCTAGCCCTGCGACCATGCGCAGCAGTGTGGATTTCCCGCATCCTGATGGCCCGACGATCACAATGAACTCGCCGTCGTTGATGTCGCCTTTTACGTGGTGCAGAACCTCGACATCGCCATAGGCTTTGACAAGATCCTTCAGTGTGATGGATGCCATTGGCTGCCCCGTTATTTATCTGTTTCCGTCAAGCCCTGCACAAAGAGCCGTTGCATCGCGATCACCACAAAAACCGGTGGGATCATTGCCAGCAGGGCGGTCATCATAATGATGTTCCACTGTGGCGATTGTTCGGCCGCCTCCAGCATCTGTTTGATGCTCATGACGATGGTGGTCATGTCGGATTCTGTCGTGATCAGAAGCGGCCAGAGATACTGGTTCCAGCCATAGATGAAGAGGATCACGAAGAGCGCGGCAATATTTGTTCGACTGAGCGGGATCAAGATATCCCAAAAAAACCGCAAGGGCCCCGCGCCATCGATCCGCGCACTTTCTAACATTTCGTCAGGAATGGTCAGAAAGACTTGGCGGAACATAAACGTCGCAGTGGCCGAAGCAATCAGAGGGATCGACAGCCCCCAATAGCTGTTGAGCATACCCAGATCTGCAATGACCTGAAACGTCGGCAGAATGCGCACTTCGACCGGCAACATCAGTGTAATGAAAATCAGCCAGAAAAATCCCATGCGAAACGGGAATTTAAAGTAGACGATGGCAAAGGCTGACAAGAGCGAAATCGCGATTTTCCCAAAAGAGATCATCAGCGCCATCATCAAAGAGTTCAGCAGCATCCGCCAAACCGGTGCACTTTCCGTGCCCGACAGACCGCCCCCAAACAGCGTTTGGGTGAAATTTTCCCAAAAATATCCGCCGGGCAGCATCGGGATGGGCGCCTGCGTCATGCGCACCGGATCATGCGTGGCAGCAACAAAAGTGATCCAGATAGGCAGGGCCACAATTGCCACACCTAGTATGAGCACGCCGTGACTGACAATGTTTAGAATTGGGCGGTTCTCGATCATCAGTATTCCACCTTTCTTTCGACGTAGCGGAATTGAACGACCGTCATTGCAATAACAAGGATCATCAGGATGACGGATTGCGCCGCCGACCCGCCAAGGTCTAGCCCGACAAAGCCGTCATTGTAGACTTTGTAGACCAGTATGGTCGTCGCATTTGCCGGCCCGCCCTGCGTAACCGCGTGAATGATGCCAAACGTATCAAAAAAGGCGTAAACCGCATTGATGACGAGCAAAAAGAAGGTCGTAGGCGAAACCAGTGGAAAGATATGATCCCAAAAGCGGCGCACAGGGCCGGCACCATCGATAGCGGCGGCCTCGATCAGCGAGCGCGGAATGGATTGCATCGCGGCAAGATAGAACAGAAAATTATAGGCGATCTGTTTCCAAGCGGCGGCAAAAATCACAAGCGCCATAGCCTGGGATCCATTCAGGTAATGGTTCCAGTCGATACCTATAAACTCCAACAAATAGGGAAAAATTCCCAGTGTCGGATTGAACATGAACACCCACAGCGCACCCGCAAGCACGGGGGCCACAGCATAGGGCCAGATCAGCAATGTCCGATATGTCGAAGAGCCTCGAACAATGCGGTCTGCGAACCCGGCAAGAATGAGCGCGGCAGACATCGACAAGACCGCAACACAAACAGAAAAGAAAATCGTACGGCCAAAACTGCCCAGGTATTGATCGTCACTGGCAAGATAGGTGAAATTTTCGAACCAGACAAATTCCGTCGACATGCCGAAGGCGTCTTCGATCAAAAAAGACTGGTAGACGGCCTGGCTCGCCGGCCAGACAAAGAAAACCAACGTAATGACCACCTGGGGTGCCACCAGGAGATAGGGCAGCAGAGACGTCGGGAAATGGACGCGCTTTAGCATCAGAACACCGCAATATCTTTGAAGGGGCAGGCGCAAACCGGCAGCCCCGAGCGGGGGCTGCCAGCGTAGTAAAGTTTACTTTGCGGTGCGCTCAAACTTGCGCAGCAAGGCATTGCCACGCTCTACCGCATTGTCGAGCGCCTGCGCAGCAGAGATATTGCCAGCCCACAGATCTTCCATCTCTTCGTTGATCACGTCGCGGATCTGCACGAAGTTACCAAAGCGAAGTCCACGGGAATTTGCCGTGGGCGTGTTGAGGCTCAACTGCTTGATCGCTGTGTCGGTGCCTGGGTTTGATTCATAAAACCCCTGCTCTTCGCTCAGAACTGCTGCGGCAGTTGTGATTGGCACATACCCCGTCTCCTGGTGCCACCATGCCTGAACCTCGGCAGACGACAGGTAGGTCATGAACTGAGCCAGACCTTTGTACTCGTCGCTTTCGTGTCCCTGAAGCGCCCAGAGTGTTGCGCCACCGATGATCGAGTTCTGAGGCGCGCTGGCGACAGATGTATCAAGCGGAAGCATGGTTTGCGCAAATTCGAAGTCTGCCTGTGCGACCATTGAGCCATAGTATGCAGAAGAGTTCATCCACATGCCGCATTCACCATTAGTGAACATCGGAAGCGAATCTCCGCGACGGCCACCGTAAACAAAAAGACGGTCGTCTTGCATGTCCGCAATTTCCTGCAGACGCGCAGCAACATGATCATTGTTGAATGTGAACTCGGTATCGAAACCGGTAAAGCCGTTTTCTTTCGTTCCGATGGGCAGGTCATGCCACGCCGAGAAATTCTCGATCATCACCCAGCTCTGCCAGCCAAACGATAAGCCACATTCCATACCGTTGTCGACCAGCGCCTGGGCTGCGGCCTTTACGTCATCCCATGTTTCCGGAACGGACGCGCCGGCAGCTTTGAACGCGTCAGCGTTGTACCAAAGCACTGGGGTCGAGCTGTTGAAAGGCATCGACAAAAGCTCGCCTTCGGGCGTCTGGTAATAAGAAACAACCGCTGGAAGGTAATCCGACCCGTCAAACGGTTCGCCCGCATCAGCCATCATCGTTTCGATCGGGTAGATGGCGCCTTTTGCGGCCATCATCGTGGCAGTGCCAACCTCAAACACCTGCACCAGATGCGGCTGTTCACCTGCCCGGAACGCGGCGACGGCAGCTGTCATGGTTTCTGTGTAGTTGCCTTTATAGGTCGGCACGACCACGTAATCATCCTGACTTGCGTTAAAGTCTGCAGCCATTTTGTTGATGCGCTCGCCGTTTGTGCCACCCATCGCGTGCCACCAGTTAATTTCTGTCTGGGCCGCTGCCA
>JAYQEA010000141.1:0-7770 GCA_038138625.1 Roseivivax sp. | reverse complement strand
AGAGAAAAATCAAGAATTTTGCAACTTAGGCGAGGAAATGAGCGACGCCAGAAAGGCTGATATCCGCTTTCGTCAAATCTTCAGATTTTGGCGAATTTCGAGGCATTTTCTGCCTTTCCCGAAATTCGCCAAAATTTATCAAAACGAACGATTATGGGTGTCTCGCGAAAACTTATGGGCATCGCGAACGATTATGGGGAATCCTACATAGGATCAAAAATCAAGGTTCTCAACGCTTAACGCGTTTTGCTGGATAAAGGCGCGACGTGGTTCGACAACATCTCCCATGAGTTTGGTAAACAAGTCATCTGTTTCGGCAACATCGTCAATACGTACTTGTAAAAGCGTGCGTGCTTCCGGATCTAGGGTGGTTTCCCAAAGTTGCTCGGGGTTCATTTCGCCCAGCCCTTTGTATCGTTGAAGCGAAAGGCCCTTTTCCCCTTCTTCCAAAACGGCCTGCAACAAGGTCAATGGCCCATGGATCGTTTGTCGCCTTTCGCGGCGTTCAAAGATGGCGGGTCGATCGTATACAGCTTGCAGGCTTTGTGTAAAGCTACCTGACTTGCGGGCCTCGCCAGACCGCAGCAACGCGCCGTCAAGCGATCGGACTTCTTCTACCCCACGCAAGATGCGGGCCAACCGGATGCCTTTGTCTTGGGTAATGCGTCCGATCCAGCCTTGTTCATATTCCAATGCAATAAGGTTCAGTCGATCGGCGACCCGATCGGCGACGCCTTGCAGGTCAGCGTCCACCGCACCCGGTACAAACGCTCCTGCAATCGCGGCTTGTTCAAGGATATGACGTGGGTAATGGGTTGGGAACGCGTCCAGAACACGCTTTAGCTGGCGTGCCTCTCCGACCACACGTTTGAGGTCCAGCCCCGATATCTCTTCGCCATTTCCCTGACGCAGCACAGCGCCCTCGATGCCTTGATCGACCAAATAATCATCCAAAGCCGACTGGTCTTTGAGATATACCTCGGATTTTCCGCGTGCGACCTTGAACAAGGGTGGCTGGGCGATATAAAGGTATCCCCCCTCGATCAATTCAGGCATTTGTCGGTAAAAAAACGTCAACAACAGGGTTCGGATGTGCGCGCCATCGACGTCTGCATCCGTCATGATGACGATCTTGTGGTATCTTAGTTTTGAGATATCAAATTCGTCACGTCCGATCCCCGTGCCAAGCGCCATAACCAAGTTGCCGATTTCCTGACTGCCCAGCATTCTGTCAAAGCGGGCGCGTTCTACATTCAAGATTTTGCCGCGCAGCGGCAGAACAGCCTGCGTACTGCGATCCCGGCCCGTTTGCGCGGAGCCACCCGCGCTGTCACCCTCGACAAGAAAAACCTCGGTTTTGGAGGGATCTTTTTCCGAACAATCTTTCAGTTTGCCGGCAAGATAGTTCACGTCCATTGCCGTCTTGCGACGCGTCAGTTCTCTTGCTTTGCGGGCAGCCTCGCGGGCGAGTGCAGCCTCTACAATCTTGCCAACAATGATCTTTGCCTCGTTTGGGTTTTCCTCAAACCATTCTGACAACTTTTCAGAAACGAGGCTTTCCACCGCAGGGCGAACCTCCGAACTGACCAGCTTATCTTTTGTTTGGCTGGAAAATTTGGGATCGGGCACTTTCACCGATAAGACACATGTCAGGCCCTCTCGGGCGTCATCACCTGTGAAATTAACCTTTTCACGCTTTGCAATGCCACTTTCCTGCGCATATTTCGTGATGGTGCGTGTCAGCGCGCCACGAAAACCGGCCATATGCGTTCCGCCGTCGCGTTGGGGTATATTGTTCGTAAAGGGCAAAACAGTTTCGTGGTAGCTGTCGTTCCACCACATCGCGACTTCGACGCTGATGTCATCGCGTTCGCCTTTGGCATAGATGGGTGTCGGCATAACGGGGTGCTTTGAGCGATCAAGGTACCTGACGAATTCGCGAACACCACCTTCGAAAAACAATTCGGATTTTAACGGCTCGACGGGGCGATCATCGTTCAGGATTATTTTAACGCCAGAATTGAGAAATGCCAATTCTCTGAGGCGCTTCTCCAAGGTTTCGAAGCGGTAATCCAAGTTTGAGAAGGTTCCGGTTGAGGCAAGAAAACGGACCTCGGTCCCGGTTTCGGTCGTTGGGCCGACCACTTCCAGATGCTTGACCGTTTCGCCATGTTCAAATCTGGCGACATGCTCTTTTCCGTCACGCCAAATGCGCAACTCCAGCCACACAGACAGAGCGTTTACGACGGATACGCCGACACCATGCAATCCGCCCGAGACCTTGTAGCTGTTGCTGTCAAATTTACCCCCCGCGTGCAGCTGGGTCATGATGACCTCGGCGGCGCTGACGCCTTCTTCGGCATGGATATCAACGGGGATTCCGCGGCCGTTGTCCCGAACACTTACGCTGTTGTCGCTGTGAATTCTGACTTCGACAAAATCGGCATGTCCGGCCAAAGCTTCATCAATGCCATTGTCCACAACTTCATACACCATGTGGTGAAGCCCCGAGCCATCGTCGGTATCACCTATATACATGCCCGGGCGCTTGCGTACAGCTTCTAACCCTCTAAGAACTTTAATGGAATCTGCGCCGTAGTCCTGCTCAGCACCGGTTTCTTCGGACATTGGATTTCCTTGTTTGTCTGCTTGATGTTTTATAGGCGCTAAGTCGGGCATTGTCACGCAATGCGATGAGAATTATATCCAGCAAAACGCAGCACATTTTTGATGGCTTGCGCAGCAACCAAGCACATCCCAAGAAGAGACATCGGTTATGTATACCGTTTGCACGACCGCAGTTGGCGTTGATATGTATTGGCGCGGCTTGCGACTTCGCCGGACACCTTCATGAGCCATCTTTTGGTTCTGTATGTCCCTTTTTTATAACCCGTGCGCCCTTCGTGATAGGCAAGGTATTGCGCGCGGGCGTTGCTAAGAGAAATACCCAGTTCCCGCTGCGATCCTGCCATATACCATCCCATGAAATCTGCAGCGTCCCGAATATCGTTTCGGCGGGCACCGGGCCGCCCTCTGGCGCGTTTATATTCTTTCCATGTGCTGTCGATTGCCTGGGCATAGCCAAATGCGGAACTTTGTCGGCCAACAGGTATGACGCCCAAAGTGTAGCGAATTGGCGTTCTTGCATTTGGGCGAAACCGGCTTTCTTGATAGATCGTTGCCATCTGGACATGGATTGGCACACCCCATCGCCGTTCTGTTGCACTAAATGCCCTTGAGAAATTGGGACGTTCTCTCAAAATATTGCAAGCGTTGTCCAGATTTCCGGGGGCATCAGGGGACCCGCCGCCTCTGCCACAGGACGCCACAAGGGCCAAAATCAGGAGAACGCGAAGAGTTCTGCTCATTTGCTCATCGCTTTTTGTTTTTATCCTGAGCCAGCCTAGCCGCAAAGCGTATCGCCCGGAAGGGTATATCTGCCTACATCAGCGTGAGAGATTGACCATCGGCGGAAAAGGGTGCAAGTCAGCCCAATTGCACAGCGGCATTCATTGTGTATATTTGTTTTGATAGATTTGTTGGGTTGAAAGCATGACGTCTGCGCAAGCAAAATTTCAGTTGGGCCAGATCTTGCGGCATCGGCGTCATCCGTTCCGTGGCGTTGTTTTTGATGTCGATCCGACCTTTAACAATACAGACGAATGGTATGAAAATATTCCAGAGGACCTCAGGCCTCGCAAGGACCAGCCTTTCTATCATCTTCTTGCCGAAAATGAGCAAAGCTACTACGTTGCTTATGTGTCTGAGCAGAACCTCGTCGAAGATCTGTCTGGCGAGCCCGTGGACCATCCTGACGTCTCTGATCTGTTTGGCGAGTTTACCGGAGATCGTTATCTATTGCATTTCCAGATGAATTGATACCAATGCGCGTTCTCGCCGGCACTTATGGGGCATCGGACGTTTGGACTGCATGCTTGGCCTGTTCGGCAAAGCTGCCTCGTTCCCTAGGCGACCTGTGTGTGGTCAGCGACATTTAAAGGGTTGCCTCATTCTTTACTGAGGTTGATGGTCCACGGAGCTTATGGTTGATGTTGGATCGACAAACCGGCCCACCCTGCGTCGACGCCCCGCGCTCGAGATCGGACTGGATGGTTGGCTTCCCAGGATCGCGTCCATCCTGCAGCATCCAAAGGCTCAGTGTCGAGAAGCCGACGCAAATATCTGCTGCCACCTGCTTGCGTAGCAAACTGCTGGTCAGCGCGATCCGCACGGCCGCTGTGCGAAAGACCGGTGTTGGTTTCTGTACCAAGATGTTTCTGCTTTGCAGCACAATACCAAGTCAAAGAAGCGGAACAATGCCGCAAAAGGTTCACTCCTGGCCCTTCTATCATCTTATTATTTTAAACGATTTTAGCCCCCTCAGCTTTCACCTAACTTCAATTACAAAAAATCCCACTGTCGACAAAAACTGGCACTGGGCAAAGGCGAATTCGTTAACCTGCACAAGCATATCTGCGCACGCATTTCTGATCTCTCGAAACTGTTCCAAAACAGACTTTTGATTAAGATCTTGGGATATAACCTGCTCAGCGACGATGTCGGCTGCTAGAATGAGTTCTTGGAGGCAATCGGTGTATTCAAAATCCTCTGAACCACAAAAGCTGAAATACTCAGAAACGCAGGGATCAGACACGTCAGCATTTGTTTCCCAAGCATTCGAAAGGCACGACTGGAATCCCCTGATTGTCGCTACATCAAGCTGGCCTTCCCATCCGTTTGATACCGAGTTTGCTACTGTCATCCAGAATGCATTGGCGCCGATTGCGACAATCAACAGAGCTACGCCAACTACTTTATTACTTAAGCCTGACACTATAGTTCCCCCCGAGAGCGGTCATTGCAAGTTTACGGAAGACTGGACCTGTCACGCTTGCGTAGCGGTCTCTCGGTTCATTTATGGGGCCTTTCGTTCGAAATCCCGGGGACTTTTCCAGCCGGGTGCCGAGTGTTTTCTGCGGGCGTTACAGAAGCCATTTATGTCGTTGAAGATTGCCAATTCAGCGGTGCGTCGGGTGGTCCGGGATTGCTGCCAGATCGGCTCGGCCTTAATCGTTTTGAAGAATGTCTCAACTGCGGCGTTCTGCGATGTCAGATGATCCCCCGGATCATCTGATCTGCTGCGCAGACCATCTTTGAACTCGTAACAATTGCCTTTTCCGCTCATCGACACCTTGACCCCATGCCTACGCTGGCTTTTCTGGTAGTCATGTGAGCAATATTGCCACCCACGATCCGTATGGTGAATGCAGCCTTTGGGCGTTGACCGGAACGCAATCGCCATATTCAACGCCCGGATCGCCAAGTCCCGTTTCATCCGATTGCTGACCGCCCAACCGATGACCCGCCGTAAATGCAGGTCCAGGATCACAGCCAGATACAGCCAGCCCTCGCGGGTCCAGAGTTGCCCATTGAAGGCGCCATTGGTTCGAGCCCAATGGGCGACGCTGATATCGCCCGCCCATTTCTGATTGGGCTGATCAGCGGTGAAGTCCCGATCCAACAGGTTCGGCGCGATATTGAACTTATGATCGCTGTCGGTCGTCACCTTGTGTTTGCGTGTTCTAACAACGGATATGCCGTTCTGACGCATCAGACGACCGACACGGCGGTGCCCCACATCCAAGCCAGTCTCTTTCAGCTCTTCAGTCATCCGTGGCCGCCCGTAACTGCCCAAGCTGAGACGCGACTGTTCTTTGATATGTGCCAAAGTCACCATG
Organism: Roseivivax sp.; assembly: GCA_038138625.1. Classification (GTDB taxonomy): domain Bacteria; phylum Pseudomonadota; class Alphaproteobacteria; order Rhodobacterales; family Rhodobacteraceae; genus JAQXDR01. The sequence goes on along the minus strand of JAYQEA010000141.1, from coordinate 2,032 downwards.
TCCGACCGCTGTCTACGGCTGGCGGGCGGCTGAGGAAAGCGCGTAATCCACCTGTGCTGACGCCGACAACATCGCACAACCTATTGGCAGGGAAATGGGCCCTGTGTTCTTCGACGAACCTAAATCTCATTGCTTTAGACCCGCAAAGAACTGGGCGGCCTTCCTAAGAAACAGCCGCTGTCTCGGTAATAGGTGCCAAGGCGTACCCCATTGGTTTGGCGCGCCGTTGGTGATTTGACAGGACACGTTGGCGGTGTCGTTCATCACAGGCCGCTGCTCCTTGTTCCTGATATGTCATGCCGTGGCGGATGGCGTTGTAGAACAGCACTGCGATCTTGCGCGCCGTGGCCGTCACCGCCTTCTGCTTGCCGATCCGCGATGAGAGTCGTCGATAAAACGCTCCGAGCGCTGTGTCGCTCCGACCAATCATGACGGCTGCCAGACGGAGAAGTGCAGCGGCGCAGCTGGAAGATCGGCGCGTGCGCGAGGACAGCAACTTGCCACCAGAGATATTGTTGCCCGGAGCCAGACAAAGCCAAGATGTGAAGTGCTTGGCACTCTTCCAGGCGCGCAGGTCCGTGCCGCATTTGGCGATCGGCTTCAGGGCCAGAGATGGGCCGAGGCCGTGGATCTGCGTCAGGTCTGTGCCCAACACCCCGTAAAGCGCGGCCCGCTCATCGAAAGACGGCGCATTATGCTGCTGGCCTTTGATCCGTGCCTTCGGGAGTGGAGCCAAATCATCGCCAGCCCGGACAGTCAGCGCAGCGACTGCTGCCTCCAGTTTCCGGTCACACGTCTCGATCTGTGCTTTGTAGAAGTCATAAAGCTCCAGAGACTGTGTCAGCGCAAAAACATGCTCCTCGCGGTCATTACCGATCAGCACAGCTTTGATCGTGTCCATAGAGGATTTGCAGCGCACGTCGCGATAGGCGGCCAACACATCTGGGGCTCGCTCGCCGGCGACAATGGCACGGATAATCCGCATACCCGTCGCGCCAGTGATGTCGGAGACGACATGGTGCAGCTGCAGGTTCATCTCCATCAGGGCCTGCTGCATATGCTGGATATGCGCGGCGGCATACTCGGTAAGCCGTTCCCGTTGGCGCATGTAAGCCCGCAAGGTTGCGACCTCGGCCTCTGGTCGGAAGCTGCCGCGCAACAGGCCGTAGGAGTGCAATTGCCTCAGCCATCCGGCATCGCTGACATCGGTTTTGCGGCCCGGCACATTCTTGGCGTAGCGGGCATTCACGAGGATGACCTTGAAGCCATGATCTTCAAGGATCTCGAAGGCCGGTATCCAGTAAACGCCAGTCGACTCCATGGCCACGCTGGTGACACCACACGACCGGACCCAAGCGGCCAGATCGTGCACGTCTTGGGTGAACGTCCCGAAGGCGCGCACCGGCATAACGTCAGCGTCAGGGTTCACAGCAGCCATGTGCATGGTCGAACCAATGTCGATCGCAGCCGCATTCGTATTGACCATCTTCAGGTCCGGGTGGTCGCCGGGCATGGGCTTTGCCATAGCATCTCCTCCGTTCCAGGCAAAGGGCGTGGGCCATGCAAGTTCGTCATCTTCCTGACCGGGATCGCCGCAATGGCGGCGTCACCACTCTCAAGTACGCATCAGCCCGTGTGCCACGGTCTTTAACGGGGTCAGAGCCACCAATAAGCGATCAGCAACTGCCCTTTACGCGCAGCATAGCACAGACTGTTTGTACCGCGCACAGGCGGGCTGCGGCCCGGAACGGTTTTTTAGCACTTCTCTCTCCTCGCGCAGCAGGCGGTTTTCTTTTCGAAGCTCCGCCAGTGCGCGTTCCATGCCGGAGTGTGCGGTTGGTTTCTCAGAGCTGTGCTGATCTTGTTGCCTCCAGCGCCAAGATCAACCGCAACCTGCTTGCGCGACAGTCAGCTGGTTAAAGCTATCCGGACAACTTTCACGCGGAATGCTGGGGGTCGTTGTGCTGATCCCATGTCGTTTCTCCTTTGACGGTAAAATACAAAGTCAAAAGAGCAGAACAAATCCGCAAAA
>JAYQEA010000140.1:0-8181 GCA_038138625.1 Roseivivax sp. | reverse complement strand
CGAGGCTTCTTTTTCCGCACCAAAAAGCACTTTGGCGGGCTGATTGGTATGATGCGCCGGAGCGATCATACCACAGCCGACCAACACGATGACTAAGCAGACAGTTAAGACGGTTCGGTTTCGCATGCGTCAGGGTCTCCGTTTGCGTCAACCCACCGTAACAGCACGAGCGCCAAAAGGAATAGCACAACCAAAGGCAGCACTCCAATTTGCTGAGACCCGCTAAAGCCGGTAAAGGCGGCAATCAGGGCAGGTGCGAGAAACGATGTCGCCTTTCCTGCCAACGCATATAGCCCAAACGCTTCGTTGCTACGAGCCGGATCAGACTGGCGCACCATCATTGACCGGCTGGAAGATTGCAACGCCCCACCGGCCGCGCCGATCGTTGCTCCCAAAAACATAAAGGCCAGATTGGGCAGCGGTGATGCCGCGCCGACGGGGACCCAAATGGCTTGGGTTGGTGTTGTTCCTGCGATTCCAAGACCGACCGCCATCAAAACCCACACACAAACGGTGATGACTGGCTTGGGCCCGAACCGTGCATCCGCCAAACCACCAACAATGGCAAACACTGCACCGGCAATAATCGAAACAATCCCGAAAACACCAATTTGCGTGATAGACCATCCCATCACACCGGCGGCATAAATCCCACCGAGCGCATACATGCCATTCAATGAATCCCGATAGAGCATGGATGAGCCCAGATACGCGAACAATGACGGAGTTTGGGGCAAGCGCCGCAGCGTGGCTCGCAGATCCTTTAATGCGTTGCGCACTGCACCCGCCGGTGCTTTTTTAGGGGCCGGCTCACGGACCCACAAGAAAAACGGAACCATAAAGATGATGAACCAAATTGCCGTGAGCGGTCCGACCGCGCGCGTGCCTTCGCGCAAACCGGCATCCAGACCAAAGGCAGGATCAGTCCCAAACAGGGTTTTTCCAGTAGCTGCGTTTTCTGCAAAAAATCCCAGCATCAAAACCAGTGCGACCAGTCCGCCGAGGTATCCGAATGCCCATCCATACCCCGAAATCTTGCCGATGTCTTCTCGCGATCCAAGACTGGGCAACAACGCGTTGGTAAAGATTGTTGTGAATTCCATGCCAATCATGCCGAGGATGAACATCGCCAGAATAAACCAGAGCGAAAAATCACCCGGAGCCGCGTACCAAAGCGCAAAAGATCCGACAACATAGGCGACCGAAAAGACACGTATCCACAACATTCTTGTGCCAGAGCTGTCCGCCATAGCCCCCAAGACCGGTGCCATAAAGGCAATCAAAAGCCCCCCGATCCCGATCCCGCTGGTCCATGCTGTTTGTGCGGCCGATCCATCGCCCATCAACTCGACGATATATGGGCCAAAAACAAATGTCAGGATCAACGTATTAAACGGCTGGCTGGCCCAGTCAAAAAAGAACCAACCCCAAATCCGTTTCCGCGCAGTGCTTTGTGTCATCGTGGTGATCCCCCCAGGACCAAGCTAAGCCGAATAAAGAGAGTTTATGCAATAGGAGGCGTCATAGGAGGCCAGGGCCGTTGCTTTTCAGACGCGGTCCATGTGGCGATCCATTCGGGCACCTCGGGCACGGGTCCTGTGTAGGACAGAGCCTTGAGAATGCGTTCAGGCGACTCCAGCCCTTTGCCTGTCGTGGTTGCAAATCGGATCACGGCATGGCTGGTGCATTCACCATCCGACCGCCACATTGCGTGTTCAACGTAGAAAAACCGGTCGTCCCAACACATAATTCGGTTGGTCATCCGCAAGCGCATCATCGCTGTTACGCGTCTCCGGTAGCGCGTGGTTGACCCAGCGACAGTGAACATAAGCCCCTCGGATCTCGCGGCGCGCATCAAACCCGTACGCTGCACCAGCGGCACGCGGCCCAGATCGTAGAGCGACAGGGTTCGGCCATTGTTCAGCTCTCTCCACGTATCGAGGTCCCAAGGCAGACATGTCACCCTATTTTCATGTACATCCAAAAGACCAATAGGCCCTGCCCAAACTGCCTGAACAACGGCAACAGCCCCGCGAATAAAGGGATACATAGACCGACTCCTTTTACCGCAGGAAGTGCCTCTACAGTAAGCAAACGTCAACCAAAGACAGTTCAACGCCCTTGTCTCAATGGACATGGTTGACTACTTAAGCGTTGAACCAAGCAGAAAGGCCAGATGGATGCAGTCGCTGTTACAAATATTGTTGCTTGTTCTGGGTATCGCCCAAACGATCGTGATCGTGCATGTGATTATGTCTTGGCTGATCCAATTTCAGGTGCTCAACATCCGCCAACAACTGGTTGCGACAATTTGGGAAGGTGTGCATCGCCTTCTGGAACCGATTTACGGGCCTATTCGACGGATCCTGCCGCCAATGGGTGGCTTGGATCTGACACCTATTGTGGTTTTACTCGGGATAGCCGCGCTTCGTATTATTATTACCAATAATATGTACACATTTTGATGAGCGCGCGCAGGTGACCGACTAAGCACCACACGCACCTCGACGCTTGTTTCCCCATCGGTAGTATGCGATTGTCTATGCCAGAGCAGATATAGATAAAATCGCAGAACCCATAATGCCCCGCGACAGCACCGATGCACAGGCGATTCTAGCCCGCGTTTTTGGATTCGACCAATTCCGTCCCGGTCAGGAAAGGATCGTTGACGCCGTGGCATCTGGCACGGACGTGCTTGCTATTATGCCAACAGGCGGCGGAAAATCATTGTGTTTCCAACTGCCCGCCTTGATACGTCCCGGGGTAACATTGGTGATTTCCCCGTTAATCGCCTTGATGCGCGATCAAGTACGCGGTCTTCGCGAGGCTGGCGTCGAGGCCGGTGCTTTGACCTCGGGGAACACACAAGAAGAAACAGATGCCGTTTGGGACGCCTTGCACGAAGGGCGTCTGAAGCTGCTGTATCTTGCCCCCGAACGGTTGGCTTCGATTGGGACACAACGGGCCCTTGCACAAGCGGGTGTATCCATGATCGCCGTCGACGAAGCCCATTGCGTTAGCCAGTGGGGACATGACTTCAGACCGGATTATCTGCGCATTGGAGCGTTGCGCCAGAACCTTGATGTTCCCTTGGCGGCCTTTACCGCCACCGCCGATTCCGAAACTCAGGCCGAGATCATCACAAGACTTTTCAACGGCAAAGATCCCCAAACATTTCTGCATGGATTTGACCGTCCAAACCTGCATCTTGCGTTTGCCGCCAAAGACAGCCCACGTCGCCAGATCATGAATTTCGCAGCGGCACGACGCGGTCAATCGGGCATTGTCTATTGCGGGACGCGAGCAAAAACCGAAACACTGGCCAAAGCGCTTAATGACGATGGTCATTCGGCATGCTCATATCACGGTGGGATGGATGCTGACAGCCGCAGGCATGTTGAGGAACGCTTTGCAACCGAAGATGGCCTGATTGTCGTTGCAACAGTTGCCTTTGGCATGGGGGTCGACAAGCCAGATATCCGGTGGGTGGCGCATGCGGACCTGCCAAAATCGATCGAAGCCTATTATCAGGAAATCGGTCGCGCAGGTCGGGATGGCGCACCGGCAGAAACACTGACACTTTATGGAACTGATGATATTCGCTTGCGACGAAGTCAGATTGACGAAAGCCCCGCCCCCCCAGAGCGGCGCAACGCCGATCATGGTCGTTTGAACGCCTTGCTGGGTCTTGCCGAAGCCTTGGAATGCCGTCGTAAAACCTTATTGGCTTATTTTGGCGAGGCAGATGTGCCCTGTTCGGGCTGTGATTTATGCGACGTGCCTCCGAAGACGTTTGATGGAACCGATGCCGTCCGCAAGGCATTGTCAGCTGCTTTGAGAACAGAAGAAAGCTTTGGTGCGGGCCATCTGATCGACATCCTCTTGGGAATTGCCACTGAAAAGGTAAAAAAGTGGCATCACGATAATTTGCCGACTTTTGGAATTGGGAAGGAGCTGACGCGCGGCGAATGGCAGGCCGTCCTGCGTCAAATGATGGGGCATGATCTGATACGTCCGGATGCAGAACGTCATGGCGCTCTGGTTATGACAGAAACGGCCCGTCCCATCCTAAGGGGCGAGGTGCGAATTGACCTGCGCCGCGACACCATTCAGCGCGCCAAGGACCGCCGCCCGGTCGTCCGGGCTTTGATCAGCGATGATGATGCTCCGCTCCTGTCAGCACTGAAAGCCAAACGCAGGGCCTTGGCCGAAGCTGCGCGTGCGCCAGCCTATGTGATTTTCCCAGATCGGACCCTGATCGAAATGGCGCAGAGACGTCCACAAACGCTTGACCAGATGAGCACCATTGTTGGGATCGGGGCAAAAAAGCTGGAACGCTACGGAGCGATTTTTCTCGAAGTGATTGTTGGTGAGACACCGGATCACGTACATCCCACGCGTCGCAAATTAGCCGGAGCAAAAGCGGGGTCGCTTTATGATGCCCTTATGGCAGCACAAACTTCGCTGCATCGGGGCACCTGCGGAACACTCAAACCGCTAAGCTGCTCTGCCTCTTTGTTGGCCCAGATCGCACAGCTTCGCCCAAATACATCGGACGCAATGAACCAGATACTCGGGGAAAGACGTGCAAATCGCTTTGGTTCGGCTTTTCTGGACGTAATGCTAGACCAGCCCTAGATCAGACGTAACAAAAGAGGTGCAAGGATGCTTTGTGTGATTTCTCCGGCCAAACGGTTGGACTGGTCTGATACCCATGTTGTGCAATCAACGCCCGAATTTGAAGAGGACGCCATTAGTCTGGCAAAAACCATGCGCAGGCTGCCGTTGCGGGACATAAAATCATTGATGAAATTGTCTGACGATCTGGCACAGCTGAACCGGGACCGGTTTCAGGCGTTTGATCCTTCACCGGACATGGACAACACGCGGCCGGCTGCATTCGCCTTTGCTGGTGATACTTACGTTGGTTTGGATGCGCGAAACCTGTCGGAAGAAGATATCGATTACGCCCAAGACCATCTGCGCATTTTGTCAGGATTATACGGAGTCTTGCGTCCCAAAGATGCCATTCAGCCCTATCGGCTGGAAATGGGGACACGGCTCAAAACACGGCGGGGCCAATCCCTTTATGCCTATTGGAAAGATGCACCGGCAAAGGCGTTGAATGCACAAGCCGCGAGCATCGATACCGATATTGTCGTCAATTGCGCCAGTCAGGAATATTTTGGCGCTATAGACCGCAAGGCACTGATCCCGCGTGTCGTCACGCCGAACTTTCAGGAAATTAAGGCTGGAGCGCCAAAAACAATCGGCTTTTTTGCAAAAAAGGCGCGCGGCGCAATGGCACGGTACCTTGTGCAAAACAGGGTAACGGATCTGTCAAAGATGCTTGAATTTGATGTCGATGGCTATGCCTACGACCCTGAACTGTCCAAACCCGATACGCCGGTGTTTACCAGAGCCTACAGAACGGCATCAAAGTCCACTTAAACGTCCAAAGTCCGTCCGGGACAATATTCTGAAATAATCCGGCGCAGCTCTGCCTTGCGTAGGGGTTTCGTAAGATAATCGTCGAGACCACAGTCAAGAATATTGGCACGATCTCCAACCATTGCATGCGCTGTCACTGCAATTATGGGCAGGCGCGGTCCATGTTCAGCCGCGCGGATCAACCGTGTTGCTTCGCGACCGTCCATCTTTGGCATTGAAATATCCATGAACACTATGTCCGGCCGACGGTGCGCAACGGCCGCAACGGCCTCTTCTCCATTGTTGGCAAGACGCAAATTGATCCCAAGCTTGGACACCATTTTGGAAAACACCAGTTGGTTGGTACGATTATCTTCGGCCAGCAGAATGTCCAAAGGTGCATCTGATTGCTTGGTTTGAATAAGCTCCGCGGCTGACGATGGCGTCAGAGGCGATGCCTTTAGTGAAGGATTATCTGGACTGTCATCATATAAAGCGGCGATCCGATTAGCTGCTTCTCCGGTCCGGTCATCAAGGTTCTGTTTATATTCAGCGATTGATAGCACATCCGCATCCATTGCAGAAATCACCGGAGCGCTTGAGTCCGCAGTTTCATCACCATCGTGTGGTGTGTTTTGCAAATCACCACGGGTAACATCCGTTTGGTCAAAATTGTCCAAGTCACCAAGCGTGTCTGCATATGGCGGCGCTAGGTCGTGCCTAAACTCTCTGTCAGATGTTGCAATCAAACCATCCGTGATCATTTCACCGGCAAGCTGCTCATGAGCCTCTTGTTGTTGCGACACTTCGGGCTCGTTGGGTGACGATTTCTGGTCCGCGTCATCAATCTTTCGCAAGGATGCGCTATCTGCCAGCGCTTTCAAAAGCTGCAGGCGTGACACAGGTTTTGGGATCAAAACATCTACATCTGGCGACTGCAAGTCCAGATCTGATGTGGATAAAATAATTGGGCAACGCCAACCATTTTCGCGAAGCGCCAGCGCGATTTCATGCCCGTTCACATCCGGCATATCCTGATCCAAAAGCCAAGCCTGTACCTGTCCTGTTGGAAGCGCCAAAGCCTGACGAGCACTCCCCATCGGAAGGCACTCGAGACCAAAGAGCTTTAGATGCTTAGAAATAAGGGCTTTATTTTCGGTATTGGAGTCGACGATTGCCACCCGCTTCAGGTCCGGTGACAAGGCCGGCCACTCATCGAAGGCAATATCCTCCGAAACAAGTGGCAACTTTATTCCGAAACAAGATCCATGCCCCTGTTCTGAATCGACCCAGATCTCTCCTCCCATAAGTTCGACCAACCGTTTGGTGATTGTAAGCCCAAGCCCGGTACCTTCAAATTTTCTGGCGGAATGTTCTTCGACTTGATTAAACTGGCCAAATACATGGTTCAGCTTGGCTGCTGGAATACCAATTCCAGTGTCTTCGATCGTGATATGTATCTGCATCACATCAAAACTGTCCAAATAGCCATTCACCCGCAAAGTGATCTGTCCTTCTTCCGTGAACTTGATCGCGTTGCCAATGATATTGGTCAAAATCTGACGAATACGGCCGGGATCCCCACGAAATTGCGACGGCAGGAACAGATCGTAATCCACTCCGATAAATAGACCCTTTTCAGTTGCCGTGTGCTGAATCAGTGAGACCACTTCATGCACGGCGCGTTCAAGATCAAAGACGTCATTTTTCAAATGCAGACGATCAGCCTCAATTTTTGAATAATCGAGAACATCGTTTATGATCACCAATAAAGCCTCGCCCGAACTTCGAAGGGTTTCGACATAAAGCTTTTGCTCGTCATCTAGCGTGGTATCTGCCAAAATTTGCGCCATTCCCACCACGCCATTCATGGGCGTACGTATTTCATGGCTCATATTGGCCAGAAAAGTGGATTTAGCACGGTTCGCAGCCTCTGCCTTGATCCGCGCGGCACTCAGGCGCTGCTCGTAGCGCACCGCAGAAGTGATGTTATGGGCCAAGCTGACCACATCCCCTTCGGGACCACGTTGATCAACCACCCGCACGAACTGTCCGTTCCACAGTTTGACGACCAGTGGCTCTGGATTGTGCGATTGCCATCGCTCAAGCATGAATGCGCGCCATTGTGCCGGGCTCTGCTCACCCGGGTCGACGATCCCCTCCTCCGTCAATAGCTGCAAAATCCGTGGATAGCTTATTCCGGGACACACCTCATCCAAACCTTCGAATGCATCCAGATAGGGATCATTGGCCGCAACCAGGACGTCATTTTCATCAAAAAAGGCAAACCCGTCGCGAATTGCTTTCATCGAGAGCCAGAGGCGGCGCTCGGCAACAGCAACTTTTTGATTGGCCACACTCAGATCCGATCGAACCCTCGCATTTTCAGTCCGAACGGTTGCGACCTCGGCCCGTGTTTCCACGATTTCTTCGCTCAGACGTCGTGCGTGTTTCCCAAGTTTGCGGTTCGCTGCAAACAATTCCGCTTGCTTGAGTTCAAGCAACCGTTCAGCCGCAAGACGTGCGCGGCGTTCTTCTGCCAGCCTTGGCCCTAAGCTCATGTCGGCTCCATCCCAGACGATAGGGATATTGCGCGAATCCGATAAAAAACCGTTTAAGTCCGAACGGAATAATGAACGCATAGCGTTTTCAATGCAGGTATTTGAAATGCTTGATACACATTATGTCCAATTTCTTGAATCCGGTTGTTTGGATAGGTGATCTTATTTGGCCAGTTCTGTTGAAAAGCGC
>JAYQEA010000139.1:0-8452 GCA_038138625.1 Roseivivax sp. | reverse complement strand
ACGTTATATTGTGCTCTCATTATCGGATGTAACCTATAAGTTACACGGAGAGCCCAATGAGGCCCTGTACGCACAAAGGGCGTGAAAGCGGCAAGATATTCATGAGATCTGTGTTGTCCGCTTGATGCGGTCGATTGTAGCGACGCCGACGTTGAAGTGGCGAGCGATGGCCCGGATGGATTGTCCTTCTTTGAGCATTGCTCTGACCTGGTCTTGCTGATGAGGCGTGAGCTTGAGCTTGCGCCCGAACTTGACGCCGCGTTTTTTGGCAGAGGCCCGCCCCTCCTCGGTACGTTCATTGATAATGTTGCGCTCTAGCTCGGAAAGTCCTGCAAAAACAGTGAGTAGGAACTTTCCCATGGAGCTTGTGGTATCGGCCCAAGGTTCTCGCAGCGATCGGAACGAGGCCTCTGCCGCCTCTACTTTCTGGGTGATGGCGAAGAGGTCATTGGTTGATCGGGCGAGACGGTCGAGGCTGGTGACGAGCAGTGTGTCTCCAGCCTGAATAGATCCGAGCATTTTCTCAAGCTGCGGTCTGCGGCGGTCAAAACCGGTCAGTTTTTCCTGGAAGATCGTCTCACAGCCCTCGGCCTGGAGGTGCTCGATCTGGCTTTCCAGGTTCTGTCCGGTGGTTGAGACCCGTGCGTAGCCGATCAGCATGGATATTGCCCCAGTTTGACCGGTGACTTGCGGAACAAATATACGGATTTTGTAAGGCGCTGATTTCTCGCGTTAAAAGTATTGTTCCGTAATTTATAAGTTTCGGAACGCATCATGCTGCCATCCTCATCTCTTCGAGGGGAAGGCGCGTATCCATATCAAGATCAAAAACGCCATATGGGTTGAAGTGGCCGTGCGGCAGCGGATTCAGCGCCGCCATATCTCTGGCGGTCATCTTTTCGCGCCAGCTGCGCTCACGAAGCACCTGCTGGATCATAAGCGTGTTCACGTAGACCATCGCCGCTTGTAGCAGGTGCAGGGAGAGAACAGATATTTCATGATCGTCGCGACGGTTGGATACCAGTTCGTTGCCATTGCCGTAGAAGATGAAGTCATTCACCCCGTTCCAGCGTTCGATGACATTGAGCCCGGAATGGATTTCGCGGCGCAGCTCAGCGTTGCCGAGATACCGGCATAGAAAGATCGTTTTGACCGCCTTGCCCAATTCCAGAAGTGCCGAGAACACTGGATGTGTTTGGCCCCGTGTGAAGCGGCGGAGGATGGTCTCCGCATCGGCTGTACGCAGCTTGAGGGCACTCGCAAGGCGGATCATCTCATCGTAGTGCCGCGCGATCAGATTCCAGTCGATGGGTCGAGCCGTGCAAATCGGCTCGATATTGGCGAAGCGGCGGTCAGCCTGCTTGTCTGCGCGGGAGAGTTTTTGGCCGGCGATACCTTTCAGGCGAGGCATCAGGTCGAAGCCAAGAAGGTGGCAGAAAGCAAACCCCACGACGCTTTGCCCGTGGGTATCGACAAACTGGCGATCGATATCCAGATCTGTGCCGTGATGCAGCACGCCCTCAATCATAGAGGCCACCTCGGAAGACGAGACCTGTTTCAGCTGTGAGTGGACGCAGGTTGCCTGCTTGTCGACATGCCAGTAGATCATCACCCCACGCCCGCCATAACGCTGATGCCACACGGTCATCAGGTTCTGGTCCCAGGATGCCAGTTGCGTGGAATCCGAGGCGCAGCTCGTGCCCGCATCTCCCCAGATATCAGCGCTTCGAATGCGGTAGGTGGCATCTGCAATCCGTCGGGTTGCATCCTGAAGTGCTGTTTTGTGAATGAAGCGTTGTCGGATGTAGAGCAGTGCCTTGTAGCTGACCTTATGAGGGCCTGCCGCGATCGCCTTGAGCCCGATATTCGTCCCGATCCCAAACAGAGCCAGCAAGAGCCGCCGGGACGCCTCCTCGGGAGGCAAGGTCTGCCTGGATCCAGCTGCACGGAACAGCCCCGTAAATTCGGTGCGCAGATCGACTTCCTTCAGCACATCCAGCAGGCTGGTCATTGGCCAGCGTCGGGCAAGCTCTGCCTTCAGGTCTTCAAGCCCCACTGGATCAGCCTGTGGGCTCAAGGGGCGCAGGGACAAGCGTGTGCCACCGCCTCGAGACTTGAAGGTGACGTCCTTTATGGCCGGAAAGCCTTGATCGAAGGAGGCCAGGGCATCTCGCATATCATCGCGCAATCTTTGAACAAATTGAGCCGCATCCTGGGGCTGGCGCAGAAGATCGAAGTAATGCTCTTTGCGGGCGTCAAAATCGGCAGGCAGGTCTTGGTCCGGGTTGCAATACCGTTTTGCCCCTTCGATCCAGATCTCCTTCGTGCGCAGCTTGTCGCGCAGCATCTGCAAAACGCAGATCTCGTAATTGATCCGGTTGATGCGCACCACCCCACCTGGGCTCATCTCAAGAACAATGTCGCGCCATTTAGGGCGAATGACGCCGTCGATAGGAACCTCGCCATCAGTATAGAATTGCGGCTTGCTCTTCGAGGTCGCGGCTAGCACCTCAAGGGCCAGAAATAGTGGCCGCGTACTCGCGCTGCTGGAGCGGATGGTCAAAGCCTTCAGTATGATCGGTAGAACACGGCGGTAATGCCGTGCATAAGACCGCCGGATGGTGCGATGTACACGGGTCGTGAATGACGGGGTATCCGCTTGGTAGGTCTGCGCTAGCTCTCGGATCGTCTCGCGCGGAACCACCGGATAGATGACCTGTGGGATGTCGCCATCCGGATGCCCATCAACCGCGATTACGATTTTGCCAAGAAGGCTGTCTTTGCTCTCCGCCTTGCGGAAATCAGCGACGTATTCCTTGATGACCTTACTCTCAGCACGTGCCGAGATCTTGTGGGTGATGCTTATGACCAGGTCCCCCAGATCATCTGTCAACTCAGTGGCTCTGGTTGCGCAAAAGCAGCTCAGTAAAGCATGCCGCACAGTGTCAGGCCGGCGGCGCATATCCCACGCATCTTCGCTGGCAGCCCGCCGGGCAAATCCGGCGACGTAATTTGGGTGAATGCCGGCTAACAGATCAGAGGGCAGGCCTATGCCTCTGACCGCTTCCAAACGTGCCACGGCATCTTGAACCGATTGTACGCTCGCCCCGCTTGGGGTTCGTGACAGAAGCGCAAATGGGGACGGAGCCTCATCATCCGTCGTGAGCAAAGCGTCCAGTGTGTGCTTGTGGGCGGGCGACAGCCTAGATGAGATCGCAGTGTAAAGGGCTCTCTCAAATCTGCGCTCGGCCTGCGCCACTAATTTATCCAGACGTGCTTGAGGGGGACGGATGAAGCGGTTCTCCAAAAGCCAAGCTGTTATCCGCTCTTCAAGGGCAGAGACCTGCGGCGCCTCCGCCAACACCCCGGAAACAAGCCAGTCCTGAAACTGCGCAGATGCGGAACGATCAAAACGCCGAAGGCGAAGGTGATCTATGATCAATCGCCGATAGTAACGGTCAGTGCGGTCAGGAACCCGCGCTGGAAGAGGGCCGCCGTACCCGATCTGCTCGCCCAAGAAAGACGCGACCGGCGTGGGTACTGCATCAGAAAGATGCGGAAACCTGCCGTAACGTTGAAAAAACTTCAGGTAATACCCAACAACTAAGCTCCGCCGGGCAGACATCCCTTTGAGCAACACCAACTCTGCCGAGGTCAAAACCCAATGCGTCCGCAACGCCTCCGCCGACCACAACTGCTCCATTCTCACTCCGAGTAAACTTTATCGGAATATACCTACGGAACATCGCGCAGTGTCAATCTAAATCACAAGCACCAACAAATCTTGCCGTTTTGAAGCCCTTCGTGCGTACAGGGCCTATGATGACTGACACACCCGAGAGCGTCACGCTCGTCCCCATCGACCGGATCGAGGTCCTGAATTCCAGGGACCGAAACATGAAGGTCTTCGAGGAGATCGTTGAAAACATCCGCTCCATCGGCCTGAAAAAGCCGATCACCGTCACCGAGCGCGAGGGGGCCGATGGGGCGCCCGCCTTTCTCTTGGTCTGTGGGGAAGGACGGCTGAATGCCTTCCGGTTGCTGGGCGAAAGCCACATCCCGGCGCTGGTGGTTACCTGCCAGCTCCTTGGTCAGAAGTCGTCGCGATCATCCTCACTTGTGCCAATCAGGCCAAGCGCCACGCCAAGGTTGTGGACCGATTGATCGTCCGGCTGTGCCCAAATCAACGCGATCACCTCGTTCAGGCGATCGCCCTCAAAGGCCTCTAAAGCTGCGTCTTCAAGGCGGTGGCGTAGGTCTTGGGTCATGGTTGCACCTCAGCTCTAATGCTTAACGCGCGGTCCCTACACGCATTGCCCAAAACCGGAGAGATCCGCGAGCGTGTGCAGGCTTATCTGGATCACCTGGGTGGTCCTGTCGCCTTCTTGTGGAAAAAGGCTGACGCCATCGAGGCTGGCGCTCCGCCCGTGCTCATAGAGCGGGTGCGCGAGGAGGCGATGCAGGACCCCGATTTGTACCAGGCCGGGTTGTACAAAACCACGTACCGGTGTTCTGAGGCTCACTTCAACGCGGTGAGTGAGATGGCTAGGCTCTGCGGAATCCCGAGGACGACATTCATTCGTGCGGCGCTGCACTGGTGGGATGAGAACAAACAGCCCCCAACGCAGGGCACCTAGCCTAGCGGAACAGACGCGACCAGAAGCCGGGTTTGCGTGCTAGGGCATCGTCCAGGCGCGCCTCCAGCCGTAGGATCTGCCCGTCCTTGCCCTGGAGCTGCGCTTGGTGGCTCTCAGCGGTGCGGGCGATCTCCGACTGCGCATCACCCAGGCGGGCCTCAAGGCCCTGTGCGCGCTCTTCGAGCCGCGCCTGGACGACACGCGCCTGGTTCAGCTCGGCTGTCATGTCATCCAACGTGGCCTTCATGGCCTTCAATTCGGCCGCGAGATCGGAGTTGTCGAAGGTTCGGACCACGGTTTGTTGGGTGTCCATAAGGTGTCCATGGTCAGTGTCCGTGGACACCCCGTGGTCACTGTCCATGTACACCCCATGTACACCTCCGAAGGACTTGGTTTGCGCCCACGTCTCAAGCTCTTCTGGCGTGATCTTCCGGTGGTTTCTGTTGTCTCGGAGGCCAATAAGCTCCTTGCTAGCACGCGCGCGCACGATTGTGGTGCGGCTACAGCCTACTCGCTTTGCGGCTGCTGCGGGAGACAGGGGTGCTTCAGGTGATGTGTTCATTGGTCACTGTCCATGATCACCTATGGACAGTGACCATGGACAGTCTTTTGTCAACTTTGGACACCCGATGGACACCTAATGGACACCCCGCGATGCCAGCCCAAAAGAGGAGGTTTCAGTGGGTCAGCCTTACATGGTGAAACCCGGCGAGGTTGGCGCTGACTTTGGCTTGGCGTCATCGCTCCTCTCGCCCTGAATATTTTCGATGAATGCCGCGATTAACGCGCGCGGGTCAGGCTCTGATGTCAACAGATCCGCAGATCGCTCTAGTATCACATCGCTCACTGCCTTTGGTAGCCATCGATCAGTCAGCATGTGCCCAACCATGGAGTAAAGAAGGTAACTATGGTCTCCAAGTTGGTCGGTTGCCGCTGCCTCCGACAACGCAATTTGGTAGGCGGCATCATGTGCTTGCTCAACGGCACTTAGAGCTGGCTTGCGTGACGGAGCTGGTGGCCGAAGGGCCAGGTGCTCTCTGTTCCCATGTATCCATTCTAGCAGAGGCTTAATCCCAGGAAGTGTGCTGGCTATGCGCATATCTGGGGTCATTTCATCGAGTTTTTTCTTTCCAACCATCATGTAATTCAGCAGTGGTGGGATGCCGTTGAGCGCTGAATTTAGTTGAGCGACAGCTGTTTTGGCCTCTTCTTCCAGCTGTTCGATCTCCTCGCTTTGATGCTCCAGCTTCCTCTTACGTGTTAGGTTGACTTGGAACATGCTGTGGGCGTTGCTCCAGAGCCTGCCGATCACGCTTGTCTTTGGATTGTCGCTGGCGTCCTCAAGCATTTCTCGCTCGCGCTCATGCAGCCTACCGCTGCCTCCCTTTCCATATCTTCGGCCGATGATCTCATTGGCCTCTTCCAGGGTGTCGATGGTTTCCGTAAGTTCTGTGCCTTTGGCGATCACTGTATCTATCACCGCAATCACGTTCTTCCGCGCATTGAACCAAGCATCTGACAGGGCTCTTAGTCGTCGTTTCTTGTGAGCTCTGTCGGCCAGTTCGTACTGTGGTTGCGGTGGATTGCGCAGCTTGTCTAGGTCGCCAATGTCACTGAAGAGGGGTGCGAAGGCGGTGACGATCTCGATGTCGTCATTTAAGTCCTGTTCCTTCGCGGCCAGCTTGTGTGCTTGGCTCCACGCCCGTTCGATGGAGGCCGCGACGTTGCTGTCATGGGCGATTGCATCCTCGATCTTCCTGCGCTCGGCATCCGTGAGGTCTGTGTTGGCCGCTCGTTCCTCAAACGGCTGCGAGATCCGGCCCTCGGCGCGTGCGGTGTCGATCGCATCCATCGCGTCCCTGATCACCTGGTTCTCAATGACCCCCTCGCTGATCGAGTGGTAAAGGCTCATAACTGCCGATCTGGTGGCCTCATCATGGTAGACGGCAGCGAAGGCTTCGTTCTGCAGGGCCATCTCGGATGGCTGTTCGCCGGCCTTCAGCGGGTGGCTCACGGCGAGCTCGGCGGCGGCGGATAGGCCAGCTTTCAGCTTTTGGGCTTCGGCCTTGCGATTGTCTGCGGCCGTTATGGCCGCATCGGCATCGGCCTTGCGGTTGTCAGCATCCTGTTTCGCGGTCTCGGCGGCTTCTTTGGCGGCCTGCAAGGTCTTGGTGGCATTTTCAGCCTGCCGCTTGGCTGCCTTTGCCGCCGCTTCATGTGTGGCCGCATTCCATGCAGCCTGGATTGTCTTGGCCGACGTCGGATCTTCAAGCGCGGCGCTGATTGCTTGCCTCTCGCCATCCGTCAGATCGCACTCGGGCAGCTCCAAATCTGGGGTGATCTCCCCCGTTATGCGGCCACCCTCGGCTGCGGCCTCGATCGCCGCCAGTGCGGCCTGCAAGGCCTCGGCGGCCTCTTTGGCCTTGGTCTCGCGACCATTCAGGCCGGTAAGCGCCTCCTCCAGGCGCGCGATCTCTTCGTTCTTGTCTTGGATCTGACGATCGAGGCTGCCCTTCAAGATTTTGGCGGCTCCGATCCGCCGTTTGTACGCCGCGCGGGTCTTCTCTTTCACGCGCTTCTGGCCGTTTTCGGCTTTGTGGAGCAGCCGCTCGTTCTTTTCGAGCTTGGTTTGGGCGTCTTCGACTTGGCCTAACAGCTCCTGCAGCTCGGCTTTTCGGGCTTCAATCTCGGGGCCGAGGTCGTTGTGTAGCTCGGAGACCTTCCTGTGCACCGTATCTGCGGGATCGGCGCCTGCTGCTATGCGGTCCTGCTTCTTATGACCTCGCTCCAGCAGAGGCATGTACCGCTTGCCTGCCGCATGTACGACATCCTGCAGATGGGACATGCTGTGCTTGTTCATCTCGTGATGGAGCGGCTTCCCATCCAAGCTATACGCCGGCATCTGATAATGCGCGTGCAAAGCAGTCTCATCGACATGCACCACCAGGCCGGTGAGCGTGGTGTTCAGACGCTCCGCCAATTTGTCGGCCATCCATCGCATGGCTTCATCCTGCGTCGCTGGATCGAGCTCTTGGAACCAGTCCTGGGTTTTCTTGCCCATAGAGATCAGGCCAGAAATTTGGATGCTCACGTTGGATCTCATGCTGCGCTTCATTGGCCGAAGTGATCGGCGCTGTACGCAGATGTCCCAGAGCTCTGTTGGGAGCAGCGGCTCGACGAGTACGCGGTTGTCCTTCGACTTGTCGGTCTGGACGTACGCGGGCTGATTACCGATCCGCAGATCGTGCGCTCGCTGGCCACCGGCGTTGCCCTTGTTGTGGAACACGATCCGCGTGGAGATCGCTCGCGGATTGCTCTTCGCGGCAGTTTCGTCGGTGGTTTCTAGCGTGAGAGTGGTGGTGTCTTTCATGCCACCATGGTACTCTACGCAAATGAAAGTCCCTATGGCTTACGGTCGCCCTCTTTTAGAGGTTAAACCTACTACCCCTTAACTCTGCGAGTTAAGCGGTATCCGGCGAAGGCGGCGCTGCCCCCTTTCGAAACCCCTGCCAAGGCGCTGCCTTTGGAAACCACCACTCCCGTGGTGGGCCACTGCCCGTGGGGGGCGCCTCTCCGGCGTGGACCGGGGCATGCCCCTGGACCCCTCGACCCAATTTCAGGGTGATCTGTCGCCAGCCGTCCGTCGCATCGAATGTAGTATTATAATACTACATTCTTGCGCCGACCGTCCCTGTGGTGGGTTACGTACCTTTGTTGGGACGAACCCTAATACCTGAATCACGCAAAACTTCCTGAAATCAAAGATTTCAATGCGTTGAATGGTGTTTCAGAGGTTTCGTCAGACGCTTTAATAG
>JAYQEA010000138.1:391-8488 GCA_038138625.1 Roseivivax sp. | reverse complement strand
GACGAAGGTACTGACACTATCCATCCACCGAAACAGGACGACGTATTATTCAAGGCTTGAACAGCCCCGAGTTTACCGGCGACTTTTGAGTTCGTATGTCAATCTGCGATTTCGTCTGCCTTCAAGGCTTGTTCGTATTTCTCCTCAGCTTCGATTGGCGTGATTTAACCCAGAGGCTCCAGCACGCGCTCTTTGTTGAATCAGTCTACCCATTGCAGGGTTTCCGATTCGATCTGATCTTTGGACCTCCATGGCCCCAGGCGATTTAACACTTCGGTTTTGAACAGGCCAATGATCGTCTCGGTCAAAGCGTTATTCCGATAACCTATGCTAAAATACTGTCTAAGATAACGGCAAATCATAGACCGAAACTCGACCGCAGAATATTATACTGCGCCTGTGTGCGTGCCGAATTTGATTAGCAAGTTCTAATAAAAATATATCCGTTTTAGTTTGAAATTCTTCTGGAATCCAAAGATCCGCAGCACATTCACTGGTTATATAGAAACAAAACGCCCCAAAACCCTTCAGTTCACTAAGGGATTCCTGACGATTAAAATCTGGATTGATCACCAATCGCGATTTGACTGATAAAGATACGCAAGCATCGCGCGTGTTATGCGCGAATGGTATATCCGCAGCAACATCAGTGAGCTTACCGCTGAGTTTCATATGCCGCGGAACAAAAACACCAGCTTGTGGCGCTGTCTGAATTGCACGACTTAGGTTATTCAACCACCCTTTTTCTGGTAAGCCATTTGCCTTAATAACGAAGATATCTGCATCAGCGCGACGTTGCTGAAGCCCCCATTTCAGAATTTGACCTAGGCCTTGCGGCACTTCTTCAGAAGCACAGCCTAATATATATGAGCCAAAACTATTTTCTGCCATCGGCACAAGAACCCGGAAATCGGCTCCGTCTGGGAAGCTCGAAGCGATGTCCTGGACCCGCTTAGACAGAGTTTCTGGTTCAAGATGTTCTTCAGAGACAAGCAAAACATCGACTTTGCGGGTCGGCAAGTCTTGATCCGTTCGCGACAGATGACGATCCACTATTCTATTAAATACTGTAAGGCTTTTCTCGTAATTGACAAGTCGAGTGATCTGATTGTCGGCTTTGTCAAAAAAGTAATAACTCAGCAATGCCGGTATATATTTCGGGCTTTCCATGCGACTATATCGCAATATAAATTCCCAATCTACGAGGCGGTGCAGTTCTTCTGAAAACCCACCATACTTTTCGACCATATCGGCCCTGTGCATGTAGCAATTCAAGTCAATATAATTTCGGTTTTCCAAAAGTGCAAAATCAAACGGCGCACCACGCAAGCCCACATCCTCTACCAGATCCTCCACACCGGGCGTGCAGGTCGTCTGTTTGATCAATTGGCCGCAATACGCCGTCGTGATCATATCTGCATCAGAAAGTAATTTACCAAGCATGATCGTCAGGAAATTCGGTGACCACTGATTATCGCTGTCAAGATAGGCGATCCACTGACCCCTAGCGGCCCGAAGCCCGGCATTACGCGCAGCGGAGACTCCGTAATTCTTAGGTAAGCGAATAACGCGAATGCGGTCTTCTGCTAATTCCGCGGCCATCATTTCCACAAACTCAGCGGTGCCATCACTGGAACCGTCATCAACAACCAACAACTCCCAGTTTGCGTATGTTTGGCCCATAACAGAGGCGACAGCATCACGAATTATATTTCGGCGATTAAAACAGGGCATTATAATGCTGACCGTCTCATTTGGAATACGCTTTTCATACCGCTTGGCCATAGCCCTTTCCATAGAAGCGAAATAGCGCCCGACCGGTAATGCCGAAAGATCATGTTTAGCTATCCATAGCTGCCGTTCATAAAAAAGATCATCCAGCGACTGCTCCAAAGGTTTGGGCGTTGCGCCTCCAGAAATAGCTCCATCTAACACCGTACGTTCAAAAAGGACTTCTGGTTCTCCAGCGACCCGAAGTTGCAAAGTACGTTTAGATCCATCCGAAAATTTTCTTGGCAGCCTGATAGCAAAAGCGGCCTTTCCATTGCCGATTTCGTGACGCAACAAATCTGCACGATATTCACCGGCAATCGCAGTCCCAATAACTTTACCGTCGTGTAAAATTTCGACTTTTACTTGATCCTGAGGATCGTTTTTATTCCAAGCCCAACCAGAGCATATAAATTGCGAAACACCATCAATACGCCCTTTGTAGGACGGCGCGACGCGCGGGACAAATTTTGATAGATGACCGTTGACGATACTTTCGCCATTTAAGCGAAATTCTAAATTAACGACGCGGCCAGCGCGTAACTTTGGCGGCAACTGGGCCTTGAAATGGAACCGCATGCCGTTGTTTTCTGATTTACACTTGATACCTTCTATCACCTTGCCCTGTTCAAGGATATGTATTGTTGCTGATCCAACCATCTGTTTTTTTAAGGAAATCGCACCATTAACGCATCCGTTGTCCTCAATATCAAACGAACCAAATGGTTCAACGTCCCGCGAAAGAGGCGGAAGATTGAAAATATCGGGTTCAAGTTTTATGAGATCACGCTTTCCAGCTATACCATTTAGGCCATCTGCAATGGCTTGTTCGCTAATCCGCTTGTAAGTCTCTAAAGAGCGCGGATCACGCGCTTCGATTTTTTTGAGCCAAGTTGTTACAAAACCAACCAGCAAGCGATTCATTGCTGCTTTTGCAGGTTCTCCCGTCATGCGCGCAAAAAATAGAAGATTATTACGAATATAGTAATAAAAGTAGTACTTTGCAGGTAAGCCATCTTCCTCGGATCGCTTATGATGTTTCAAACGCACTTTGGGTAAAATCAGGCATTTGTACCCTTTTCGACCAGCCTCTAAAAGCCAATGAGTTTCTTCAAAATACAAAAAGTAGTCTTCGGGGATAAACCCTATCACATCTAAAGCAGACATACGCAGAAAAATCGACGCCCCGGTAATGAAATCGGCTGGGTACGGCTCGTCAGGCAATAGGCTTACATCTTTGCCCGCAAACATATGGTTGGTGCTCACACCATCTTCAAAAGAGGCATAACATCCCGCTGACGCGACATTCCCATCGGCGTCACCGCGTTCGATAACCGCACCCAATATGGATTCTTCAGGATACATTTGCGCAGCGTCTTGATATTGTTGAAGCGCGGTCGTTGAAACAACCATGTCGGGGTTGAGAATCCAGGCGAATTTATAGCCTAATGGCTTAATCAAACGCATGACAGCGTTATTGCCGGCCGCATATCCTAGATTTTCTGGAAGCCGCAGCAAATGAACACCGGGAACAGCCAATAAAAGTTGGGACAGAGAAAGCGACGGTGATGCGTTATCGACAATATAAATGTCGAAATCCTGCGAACTTGATTTTTTAAGAGTAGAAATCAGCCTTTGCACATCATCAATATGTTCATAATTCAAAATAATGATTGCAGTAGAAGCTATTTTATTTGGTGGAAACTTGGCTCCAGCCAACAAGCAATCGCGGGAATAATCTTCGAATTCAATTCGTACAATCTCAGTCGAGTATGCGCGCTGGAGAGATGATTTAAGCGCTGAACCCATTTTGCTCCAAGTCAACGGCTCAACAGTTTTCTGCGCAACCTCCGCCATAGTGGCGCGATCTTCCAAAGAGGTATCACAGGCAGCTAACATAGCGTCCAACAACCCTGTTGGGTTATCCAGATTGTAAGTAAATCCATTCTTGGATGATTTCAGCAAATCCGGAATCATGCCAGTTTTAGGAGCAATGCACGGCTGCCCAAAGGACATGGCACATAGCAGCGATCCGGATGTCAGAACGTTTTTGTACGGTAACACAACCCAGTCACTAGCTTTATAATACCATTGTAGATCTGCATCGCTTATATGACCCTCTAGGATGCGCAGGTTTTTCACACCCTTAAATTTTTGGGTGAGGAAACCCGGGGCATATGGGAATACCGGTTTGCCAACGATCAGCAGATGCGCATCGGGATCCTTACGCACAATCTCGCTAAAAGCTGTGACCAAGTCGTCAATTCCCTTGTAGGGACGCAGTTGGCCACAGAAAAGAAAGACTTTGTCAGTCGCTGCATACCCATGGTGTTCACGGGCTATTTCGCGCGAAACATAGGATGGATAGTAGCCACGAAAACTCGGGTGCTGCTGTACCAATACGCGGGACTCCGCAATACCATAGTAATCAGCAAGTATTGGTAGCAGACGTCTTGAATGAATGTGGATGACGGAAGCCAGATCCGCAACGCCTTGTCCGAGCCTTCTTTCCGCGGCAAAAAGCTTGCCATCGTGTGAAATAGCGTTGTGGACTGTCCAAATAACGATACCGCCAAGCCTAACAAAATATGCGAGACGATTCAAAAAATCGTCACACACTTTCTCGCCCTCTTCGATCGTATTACATCCTGCAAAAACTGGATTGAGCCAATGCAAATGGAGTGTTACCGGCTGCGCGGATTGTTCGTTTTCGAGCCATTCAATGGCGCTTGTAAGATCGCCAGCCTGTGCGTCGACTTCGGGCATGTTGCGGTACATTAGCCGCTGATATGGGTTGGTTGATGTGTAGTCTGGAAAATAAAAAAGTTTTACCGACGTTGGAACTGAATATTCATCAGCCGTATGCATCTGCTTATTCGTTTCATGAAAGCGGGCAAGGCGCAATTTTTGAGGCAAGGTCAATATTTCAGAAAAGTTTGCTCCATCGCCAGACCAGCCGACTTTAACCTCTGTCGCTCCTTCATCCAAGAATTGATCCAAACAGCTTTGAAAGCCACAAGGGATCCAGACATTATCTATAATCCTTACTGGCTGCGACGGAACAACATGTACCTTTTTTTTCCCCTCTTTCGTCGAGATATCAACATTTTCCAGTGGCCCGGAGGCCACAACATGTCCACTGACATTAAAACCTTCGATATGTGTATTAGTTGAAAAAACGACCGGCTTTTTGGCCAAATAATTCAGTGTCCAATCGCTTTCGGACGTTAAACTAAAAGGACGGATTGTTTTGACAGAACTTTCCGTTAATGGGCGGTCATTTTTGTCGTCCATTGATGCTGGAAATAGGTTTTGATCCACTTTGGCGATAACAAAACTTGAATTTGGTGGTAAATCGATAAGAGCATCAACACGTTCACCACCAGTCTGCGACCCGCATGCAAAGAGGCCAGTTATCTGTGTCCAAAACGGTGTTTTTATCGGGATATACTGAGTGGTTTCTGTAATGGCATTCCGCCAAGAGGTTTTGGGTTTTGACTTTGCGATTACGGTCCTAATTTTTGGTCCACGTCTGGCCGTTTCCGCAGAAGCTTTCAGCAAAATGCGCAACCCAAGCACAGTACTTTTGCTGGTTCCGATACATTGTAGACGGACCCACCCTGATACATCTCCCACAGATATCTCAAGACATTCTTGTCCTTCAACCTGTACTGTCCGAGCCTGAACCGCCTCGCCTTCCGGAAGTTTTGTTTCAATACGAAGGGTGTCCGATATATCGATAGAGCGTTTTTGCTTTTTGATTGCAATCTTGCCTTTTGTTTGCAGGCTGGAAACAGTCATTTTTGTTTGGAAAGACATTGCGACTCCGGATTACTAATTATGGTGGGGACAAATATTTTTTCTACCATTCCATATCGATCAGAATTTTAGAAATGCGGCCGGCAATGATGCGCAACTGGTCCTGATTAAAGCTGAACAGCATGGGATCTTTCGGGTCAGGAAACTTGGCTATAGCCTCTTCTATTTTCGGTACGGAATAGCCTTCTCTGCCTGGCAAGACATCGTTTGTTTTTGTGATCATCTCGGCCATCCTTAAAAGAAAATTACCGAGATCTTCACGTGTAATAGCCGGATTTTCAGATTTAATATCGGGCAGATTATTACACAGCGGATCACTAATTACAGCCGAAGCGCGACTTCCTAGCAGCTTGTTAAACTCGATCTGAAGCGCTAATTCGCCATTCGTCACAGATCGATTTACAACCAGTTTGTTTGGTTTTTCCAATGTGCCACGAGATAAATCGAGCCACGTCTCCAGAATATCAGGCAAGGTCTCTTTATGCCGAGAGTAATTATAAATAGTCGTCCTCGCACCGGCTGCCGACATCGTTCTGACAAAGCGTAAGACTTCCTCTGGAACACGATAATTATTAAGAAATTCTGCAAATGTTTTTATATTTCCTGACCGTTTTACCGTTTGCTGGTAAAGAGAAACGGCATGATCCAAGGGGTTTCGAATGAAACATATAATTTGCAGGTCGTATTGCCCGGCAGCTACTAGATCCAAAACGGGCTTGGCTACTGGACTATTCATATATGCAAACAGCTCTTCATGGGAAAAGAGGATAGCTTGTTCAGCGGGCAAGCATCCATCAAGCTTTTCTATGACATCGTGTAATGGCGTTTTGCCGGAATGAATATTACCTGCTGTGATAAGACCGGCACGCGCGGCGGCGAAACTGTTGGTCAAATCAGGGTAATGGATATTGGCGGCCTGCAAAGCGTCTTCTGACATGGCAAAGCAAGATTGCAGAAAGCTGCTGCCCGTTTTGCCGTGTCCAACATGTAGGTAAATCGTTCGGTGCGTCATTCGTATCCGGTCTTTACAAACTGGTTAAAGCATATGTCGTCGTTAACACTCACCCGCGTCCCATCAGCCGGGAGAGCGTTTTGTGCATTTTAGGATCTCTATGTCTGACGACCTGTCCATTCCTTGGCAGGATGACGCGCTCTGGTGCATTTGTAGTGTTCGGCGAAAGTATGCATCCATACTCCTTCCGGAAAGAGGTGCGGCTGTTTTGCTCTCCCAGTTTCTGCGACCGAACAATTAAAAAAAATTAAACATAAGTCAGTTAATACGAAATTAAGCGTCGGATCACTCACTGACCCATCTAACGTTTGCGGCAGAGTGTTTGGGCCGTTACTCTCCCCCTACTGTTTCACCGGCAGGCACGGGCCGCTTGAACTTATAACTGTCCCCAACCCTGCCGATAGACGGATCAATGCCAACTCCGGTCAACCGTTCGGTGTAACTGACCCAAAGATATTGATCACGAAGGCTACATAAATCATCGCATGCCAGGCTGGGACATCGGCAAAATCTGGCAACAAAGGCTGCCATAAAAGCAAGTTGCACAGTGTCATCGGGCCAAGTTTTGGGCATATCAAGGTTTGTCGTGATTGTGGTGTGAGGCTCGATCAGGCCTATGGAGTACGGCGATCTGGGAACCCGACATTAAGAGGGCAACCCACAGCATTTAGCAGACGGGCCCGATACCAAATACCGCTCGATGCGTATCAATAAGGTCTCGTGGCTTTTGGCTCGCAAAGAACTGGGTGGCCCTTTCTAACACAGTACTCTTTTCTAAGGAATTTTGATAACAACTGGCACAGCAGAGCAATCTCCCGGCACTGCATTTATGTAAGGGTTTGCGGGGGTCGGGTCTGGTCCCACTGGGTTTTTAAGACCTGTGGACGAATAGGATCGCACCACTCTTTTTTCTGACCTGAAAGGATACTGAGGCATTGGTCCTGAATGATAAGAAGAGGTGAGAAAGAGCGTTGAAAACGGCGTCGCACGAAACCGGCCCCTGCGTTTCATTGCCATAGTTCGTCTCTTTGGCTGCAATGAATGCTATTAAAGGAGCCACATCAAATCGCGCAAAACCCATTCTACGAATAACCAAAAATGAAAGAACCGTTGCTCCAAACGGCTTTGGGTTACGCCAGATTTGGCGACATGAACCTGTCGAACACACAGAAGCTGCACGGTGCATATCTTCGGCAAGCTCGCAGCTGCAACAACCTGATCGGGGGCCGGGGTACCTGACCCTACACCGCTGACGCCACATAAGCGAAGGGATGGGCCCGTGGCATGTCAAAGTGGCTTGACGGGGCTACCCTGCCTCGCTGGATAGCGCACCGACATCCACGTAAATAGATAAAAATAACTATCCGATCTTCAAATAGGCAGACCACCCACCAGCCCTGACGTCGCAAAAATCAAGCCTTTAGACGACACCCACCAACGACAACGCCGTTATCGTTTTCGAAAAGACAAACCAAGATTTACCAAAAAACCTATCT
>JAYQEA010000138.1:0-381 GCA_038138625.1 Roseivivax sp. | reverse complement strand
AACGCACATCAATCTGCATAGATAAAGCAATCACATCTGCGTCGTTTTGTTATTGACAGCTGGGGCCCGGCGATTTCCGAAAGTTACAGGCCAGCGCCTCTCCAACCAGCTTGCCGCCAAGTGATTTTTTGGTCTTTATTCATGGTCCAACAGATCAAACGGTCGCCAGACGCGACTAGGCGCGTATACGACCGTGCAAAGCACGTGAGGTGACCGTTTGGCTGACCATTCAGCGCAACAAACCCAATATTTTGCTGCACAATATCGCTGTTGCTTAGCCGCAATGGCACAAATTTTTGAGATCCATGGTCAAAACGGTGTCGTGGTTTGGCACGGACTTCAACCTCATCGAAGCCGCGCCTTGAAACCGCTATCCGTGCT
>JAYQEA010000137.1:6139-8594 GCA_038138625.1 Roseivivax sp. | reverse complement strand
ACGTGGCAATCGAATGTGGACAGAAAATCGGCCTTGACCAAGACGGATACTCCTCCTTCAGGAGCCCCCCAGCTACCCCCTACGCCCACAGGAATCAGCCGTGCATGACATTACTGTCGGTGGCCTTCGGGTCGCCGGGGGACTGCTTCGTTTTTTCTCCATAGGGGGCGCAGAGGGTGCACATTTGCCTATTGTGATGCTGCCACCAGGCTTGTTTGTGATGACGACGGGGGTCGGTCTCTGAGCGCCTACGGGAGCTACGGTATCCTGTCACTGGTTCCGCCGCACGACCAAAGCGCTGTTCTGCCGGCAGTAGAGCTGGGTCAGGATGCGGACGTGCCAACCAAAATACAATCCTTTACCTGTTATATCGATTGACCGACCTCTAGCCAGCAGATCCCCCAGAAGTCGATCCGTTGAACGCGCTGGCATTGCAGACGACGTTAGAGGCCAATGTAGATTGCTATGGCGATCTGAGACAGATTGGGGAAAAGCGCCATGCGTCATGATCCAGACGGAGCGTCCATCGTCATCATGCTGCGCAGACGTCATCGCCTTCAACTGTAGCTTCTTTGAATGGGTAGAGGTCTTTGGAACCGCAAAGATGGCAATACCGTTCTTGCTTCGTCTTATACACCGTTGCCAGATCCTCGGAACTGGCTACGACCGCTGCTGCTTCAGGGCCAGTGCTGAATCTGCAAATAACTGCAAAGGAGACCCAGACATTAATCGCGTCATAGACAAAGATGCATAACCTAGGGCAGATCAAATCGCGGTGAAAAAGCCTGGTCAATTCTAAGCAACAACCAACATTTAAGGTTCTGATAAATTTTGTCGGGATTGGCTAACCTGAGTGTTTCAATCAACAATTACCAAGCGAATCTTAGCCCCCCCTCGTCTCTCCAGGTGGGCAGCCCAGACCCTTTGCAAAAAAGGAGATACTGATGGGGCAAAGCCAACTTGGGCGCAGACTGCGTTCTGTGGATCGCGAGGAACGCACGTGCTGGCGTGAAGTGCTTTTCGGCGCACTCTCAGGTCTTTATCCAACAGACCAACAGCTTGAACAGATGCTCGACCATCTGGAGCGGACGCCATGAATGTCATGACTGAAGTTCCCAAGCCCAAAGTGGCCAAACCAACCCAGAGCATTGACACCTACGACGCCCGAGACCTTGTCAAAGACGGCGTCCAAGCCTGCATAATTTTGGACGATCAGACCTACTACTTGCGCATCACTCGTGCAGGCAAACTGATCTTAACGAAATGACCCAGGATCATCATGCCAGAGGTGGCGCCGCCGTCGGTGCTCCTAGCCGTATGGAGGCTCGGGAAACGAACCTGTTGGTCACCCTGTGCTTGTGGTGCGAAGGGCCACATGGCCTGGTCCAAGGTTCGAAAGAACATTTCAATACTCTGTCAAGGGGATCCGCCCGAAAAAAGTGTTATGCGTCGGAGAGCTTTATCCAAAAGCTTGTCGCAAACGCGATGCGCCCGCTCGCAGGCCATGATTTTGGCTTCTGTTGCGTCGGCGCAGATGAATGCGTTTTTCCGCATCTGGTTCCGAGCGCAACCGATAGCGATTTAAATAAAGCCGCACTTTTCACCAGATTGGCCGTTGAGCCACCAAGGGCCGGACAGATAGCAAGCCTCGCTGGCCAGTTGGGACTTGCGTGCGAAAACCCACAACTCGGCACCTGAATATTCACCCGACACCGCACCAAACGTCGTGCGACTTCACTCGTCCAGCCAAAAAGGGAATAGAAAAATGAAACATCTTATGTCGAGCGCGCTTGGAACCGCGCTTCTTGTCGCCACACCGGCGATCGCTGATAAATCCGCGGTACTGGATAACTACGCAGACATCGCATTGGCGAAATACGAAGACAGTCTTGCAACTGCCCAGACTCTGCTGACGACCGTCAAAGCTCTCATTGACATGCAGTCGGCGACAGCCCAGCAAGCCGCAAAATCCGCATGGCTCGCGTCCCGAGTGCCTTACCAGCAAACCGAAGTTTACCGTTTCGGCAATGCGATCGTCGATGACTGGGAGGGCAAGGTGAACGCCTGGCCGCTCGACGAAGGGCTCATCGACTATGTCGATGCTAGCTATGGCGGTGCAACGGATGAGAACGAATACGCCGTTCTCAACATCATCGCGAACCCAAGCTTTACCCTGTCGGGCGAGTCGATTGACGCCAGTGAAATTACACCTGCCCTTCTGGAAGGTGCTTTGCACGAGGCAGATGAAATCGAGAGCAATGTGGCCACCGGTTATCACGCAATTGAATTCCTCTTGTGGGGGCAGGATCTGAACGGTCACAGCCCCGGTGCAGGCAACCGTCCCTGGACGGATTACGCGCAAGGTGATGCCTGCACAGGCGGGAACTGCGCGCGCCGCGGGGACTATCTAAAAGCAGCAACGGAGCTGCTGGTATCCGATCTGGAATGGATGGTG
>JAYQEA010000137.1:0-6067 GCA_038138625.1 Roseivivax sp. | reverse complement strand
CTCTTATGGTGAACAAGCCGGTGAGCGTATGAAACTTGGCGTCATGCTAAACGATCCCGAGGAAGAGCATGATTGCTTCGCCGATAATACCCATAACAGTCACTTCTATGACGCACTTGGTATTCGGAACGTCTATCTCGGTGGTTACACCCGGGTTGACGGAACAGTTGTGTCCGGCCCTTCGCTGTCCTCTCTGGTGGCCGCTGCAGATGCGAGCGTCGATGCAGAGCTGACAGCAAAGCTGAACGCGACCATGTTTGAAATGTCTGAGATGAAGACCGCCGCCGAAGCGGGCTTTGCTTATGACATGATGCTGGAGCGCGGCAACGACAAAGGCGAAGCTCTCATAATGGGCGCAGTCCACGCACTTGTGGATCAAACACGGTCAATCGAACGCGCCGTGGCTGTTCTGGGCGTCGAGACGATTGATTTCGAAGGGTCTGATAGTCTCGACAATCCGGATGCTGTTTTTCAGTAAATCAACGTAGCCCAGCTTTGGCCGGGCACTTAGGTGCCTGGCTTGTTTGCAAGGTAGTTTCAGATGGCCAAAGACAAAGTTTCGAAGACCCCAAGCCCATGTATCGATGTCTGCACGTTTAAGCGCGAAGGGCATTGTATCGGCTGTTCAATGACGAAAGCTCAAAAGTCGCTGTTCAAAGAGCTCAAGAAAAATAAGCACCGCGAAGCCTTCGTGGAGATGCTCGTCGGACAGCAATCACGCTTGGGCAAGTACCGTCATTGGGCGCCGCAGTATTTGCGAAAATGTCTCAAGAAAAACGTCAAGCCCATCCCGGCTGTACGAGACGTTGCTTGACGTCGGCATTTTTGAGAATGCATTTCTCAGGTGGCTACCTCGCGGCATTACTACCTCGATCGGTGGCTTGGTCGCATCGGTGGCTGAATTTGTATATGTTGCGCCGGTCGCGTCTCAATCTCACGCGAGGTGAGAGCGCAAGAACCAAGCGAACTTTTCATGTTCCTGACCGCGTGCAATGCACAAATCCTCGGTCAGCGTATCACCATGATCTGCCGCGAGCGCTCCGGCCCCGGCCAAAGTGGCTGCAAGTGTTTCCTGCGCTTCTTGCATGGCTTTGATCATTTCTTTGTCGGTCGCATGACCGTTATGTTCGTTGACCTTTGAGCGTTTCAACATGCCGGCAAGTGTACCCTCTGCATGGCCCTTGATTGCCTTGATGCGTTCGGCAAGATCATCTTGAGCAACAAAATGGTCTTCATAGATTTTCTGAAACAAATCATGCAGCGGGCCAAAGGCCATGCCGGTGACATTCCAATGGAAATTCTGTGCAAGCATGGTTGTCACAGCGGTTTCTGCAACGGATTGGTTTAGTGCTTCCACGATGGCGGCACGCGCATCGGTGGAAAGCGCGACAGCTGTCTGGGTCATCTCGGCTTCCTCGAAATTGAATTTTTTGGCTGGCTTGCAACAAAGCTGGCTGGCGCTGCCCTAAAAATAGACGACTCTGAGGTCGAAGCAAGCAGTTTTTAGAATAATTCTAAATTAAAGAAAAGCACGCGGCTATTTGACCAATCAGAAACCGTACCAAGCGACGATTTTCGAATGCAACGCGAGAGTTTAGAAGGAAGTGCGCGCTATCATTGTCACCCTGGCTGCAAGCTATACCGAGGCGCATGAGCCACTGTTCGTCAAAGGTTTGCTCGGTTGTCCCTGGTGCAAACAGCTTGGCTGGCTTGCCGAAAGCCTCGCTCAAGCATCGCATCAAGGCTTCGCCATGGGCGTCGCGCGATTCCGAACGCTCGATCTTTAACAATGCACATGCTTCGAACAAGTCTGTCTTTGGTTTGACGCGACACTCCATTGCCACAAACCTCAAATAGTTGAGGAAGGCCCGAGCCTCAGGATGAAACGCCGTATTTGCGTTATTTTTCACATACCGTACCTGTACCGGATTTAATGTCGCAGTTTTTGGAGATGGCACCATGTCGCAGGATCTTTCTGGTTTGCACCGATATACGTACTCGCCAAGGCTTATTCCTGAGTATATTAATAAGATATGCAAAAGTTCTCAAGTATAAGTCTTACAGTTTTGATCGGCTTTTTGTCACAGAATGCTGACGCAGAGGTTGTCTTGAGGGATTTACACCTTAACATTGTGCCCAGAACCGCAGAAGAAACATCGCGGATCAGAGGCGTGGTGACACCGGCGCGTGATTTCTCAAAGCCTGAGGCGTTCGAGGCGAATCAAGCAGGTGGCGCAACTGTCCGGCCCCGCGACACCTCCAATGCCTTTAGCCAAGCCTCGGGCAATATCAGCTTTGAACGCGAATTGGACTTCAAGGTCGGAAATGGGCTCTTCAAAAAGCTCTGGGTGTCGTCGCCCTCATCCACTTTGGCCTCGGATGGGCTTGGCCCTCTCTACAATGCGAGGTCTTGTCAAAGATGCCATCTGAAAGACGGTCGCGGGCATCCGCCAGAAGGCCCTGATGATACGACCGTTTCCATGCTCATGCGCGTCTCAATTCCTCGTGTATCGGGCCCCAGCAGATCGGAAATTACAGAGATCAAGGAGTATCTCGCTTCGATGCCAGAACCCACATACGGAGAACAGATTCAGGATTTTGGGATCGCTAGTCACGCATCCGAGGCAGAGCTGAAGATCTTTTACGACGAAATTGAGATTGCGCTTTCAGGCGGTGAGGTTGCCAGTCTCCGCAACCCAACTTATGCCTTGTCGAACCTGGGCTACGGGCCCACCCATCCCGACATCATGCTGTCGCCGCGCGTTGCTCCACAAATGATCGGGCTTGGTCTGCTCGACGCTATTCCAGCCTCGGATATTCTTGCGCTTGCGGACCAGAACGACGTGGATGGGGATGGGATTTCGGGCCTCGCACAGATCGTCATTTCGCGTGAATACTGTGTCACAATGCTGGGACGTTTCGGCTTAAAGGCAGGGCAGCCGTCTGTGTGGGAACAGTCCGCGGCAGCATTTCATGGAGATATCGGGATATCTTCTACATTGTTTCCTTCGGGCGCGGGCGAATGCTCAGACGCGCAGACTGCCTGCAAAGCCGCACCAGACGGCAATACCCCTGTTCACGATGATGCCGAAATCAGCGATGAAGGCCTCGAGCTTGTTAGCTTTTACGCCTCAAACCTTGCTGTACCAGCTCGCCGCGATGTGGATGCCCCAAACGTCCTGCATGGAAAGCGTGTGTTTTACGAGACGGGTTGTATCTCCTGCCACACGCCAAAATTCGTCACGCATCGCTTGACGGACCGACCTGAGCAAAGTTTTCAGTTGATCTGGCCTTATACCGACATGCTTTTGCACGACATGGGGCCCGGTCTTGCGGACAACAGACCTGAGGCCCGTGCAGGTGGTCAGGAATGGCGGACACCGCCCCTGTGGGGCATCGGCCTCACAGAGACTGTCTCAGGCCATACCTATTTCCTGCATGATGGTCGAGCACGCTCGCTGCTCGAAGCCATTCTGTGGCATGGCGGTGAGGCGGAAGCACAAAAACAAAAAGTCATCGCAATGCCACCCGAAGACCGCGCAGCTTTGATCCGTTTTCTTGAGAGTTTATAAATGTTTATACGAATGGTCTTTCTGCTGTCATGTGTTGCGGGTCCCACGTTTGCAGATATTGATTCCGTCATCGAGAGCCATATCGCACCCGGGTATGCCAGGCTTGCAGCTGCGACTGCAGAACTATCCGTCGCGGCAGTCGCAGACTGTTCACCCGACGTGGTGCGCCCTCATTTTCACACGGCCTATGATGCATGGATCAGCATTTCCCATATCCAGTTTGGGCCAGTTGAGGATGTGGGTTTGTCGCTCTCGATGGCGTTTTGGCCAGATCCAAAAGACAGCACAGGCAAAGCCATCGCACGCCTGACAAACATGTCCGATCCGATCGTGGACACACCAGACCGATTTGGCGAGGTCTCTGCCGCAGCGCAGGGTTTTACTGCCTTGGAGCGCTTGGTCTTCGATCCTCAGCCTGACCCAGAGTATGCGTGCAGATTGACGCGCGCAATCTCGTTGGGACTCGCGTCACAGTCGGGCATAATTCTGGGCGCATGGCCCGGTTTTGCCAATCTGATGACCATGGCAGGCGAGGGGGGCAATGCCCGCTTTCGATCTGCCGAGGAGGTCAATCGCGCGCTTTATACGGCTCTGTCGACAGGACTGGAGCTCCTGCATGACCAACGCCTGGGAAGACCATTGGGCAGTTTTGAACGCCCGCGACCCCGACGCGCCGAAGCTCGCAGATCTGAAAGGTCGCTACGACACATTGTGCTGAGCCTCGATGCCCTGGAGGCGCTGGCAATCACTATGCACGACGGAGACCTGGCCAAGACCAAAGCGGCCTTCGCAGCGGCCAAAGAGCGCGCTATGGCCTTTGAAGATCCGGCCCTGGCCGGTGTTGCCGTGCCCAGCCAGCGCATTCGTATCGAGGCGTTGCAACGCACTGTCAATGACATCCGCATTGCGGTCAAAGACGAGATTGGAAAGCCCCTTGGCATTGCCGCAGGGTTTAATTCCCTAGACGGCGATTGAGGCGAGGACTGATATGCTGCGGCGTAGGGACGTTTTATCAGGATTGGCGACAACCGCTCTTTTGCCCGTGTGCGCTTGGTCTGCGGTTGGGTCGCCCGTTGCGATCAGTGCTGCCAGGCGCCCTGATGGTAAATTTATCCTTGTTGGTTTGGGGCAAGACGGGGACATCACCTTTCAAGTCCCGCTGCCCGCCAGGGGGCATGCAGCAGCAGCACACCCCTACTACGCAGAAGTCGTCGCGACTGCACGCAGACCTGGTACTTTTGCGGTCGTCATTGACTGCGTTCTAGGTCAGATTACCCAGCAGCTCGTCGCGCCCAAGGGACGGCACTATTACGGTCATGCTGTCTTCTCGGCGGATGGCGCGTACCTGTTTACGACTGAGAATGCCTTTGAGACGGGGATGGGTCGTATCGGTGTCTGGGAGCGGGCAACAGGGTTCCGGCGCGTCGACGAATTTTCATCCGGAGGCATCGGGCCGCACGAGATCATCGTGTTGCCGAACGGGGACCTGGCAGTGGCAAATGGCGGGATACGAACGCACCCCTCGTCGGGTCGAGACAAACTCAATCTCGACGCTATGCGGTCCAATTTGACCATTTTGTCGGCCAAAGGGATCATCGAAGATCAGGCTTTTTTGCCGCACGGACACTGGCTCAATTCACTCAGACATATCGCCGCGCTGCCGGATGGGACAATCGGGTGCGGTTGCCAATGGCAGGGCGATTTTTTCGAGTCACCGCTACTGTTTGCAGTATACTCTGGCGGCAGCCATCTGGAATTTCTGACGATGGATGAGACGCACCTGCGATCCTTAAAGGGCTACATCGGCAGTGTCGCCGGCCTCTCGCAAGGCCAATTTGTAGCAACGTCTCCCCGCGGCAATATGGCGGTGGTCATGGACGCAGCGGGAAATATCCTAAGTCGCCTAAAATCTTATGATGTATGCGGAGTTGCGGCGACACCTCGAGATGAGACGTTGATAAGCAACGGGGGCGGAACAATCCATAAACTCTACGCTGGTGGCAGGCTAAAGATCGCGCAGCATGACTTGGCTTTCGACAATCACTTGGTTGGTCTCAACATGCGACAACATAGCGGATCTCCCTTTGCATGATAAGTCACAGTAAGAAGGTTGGAATATGGTCGCGCGCTGCCGTGCAGTATCTTCATGAGGCTCCCAATATACAACCGCACTACGGATCGCTCGGGTTGGACCGTCACAGTGTTTTAGACAGGAGGGAGCCGCAGACACCTGAAGTTCAAAGATTGAACTGTTTTTTTGCCAGCGAAATCATCTGCATATCCATTATGCCGTTACCAGAATTGGGGTCGGTACCCGTTGAACAGGCTGCAAATGCTCTGCATATGCAAGCCAATTCATAAGAATGATCGCACAGTTTCTGACTGCGGGCGCCTCGAGCGCATACGGGAGGTCCGACACCGCCGTCGCGATGTGCCACTCTGGTCTTGTCCCATTTTAGTTCCGGTCTCTTTCGAGCAATTTTTGCTATGAAGGA
>JAYQEA010000136.1:0-8648 GCA_038138625.1 Roseivivax sp. | reverse complement strand
ATAGCCACGGCTTTGATAAAATTCCGTGAGCAACTGTTTGTCGAATTCAATGCGATCGGGAACAAAGGTGTCGCGGTTTATCAAAGACCGGAATATGCCCGCCTGTTTGCTATCCAAAACCCTGCGTAGGCGACGATCCGAATAGACGTCGTTACCGGTAAAGCCGATACGCTCCACCTCGACAACGCCCCCCTCGAACACCTCAAAGACCACGTCAACTCGATTATCGCTGCGGCGAATGATGCGAGGTTGCACACGCGCGGCCAATCTGCCGCTTTGTGCATAAGCGCCTGCAAGGCGTACTGCGTCTTCCTCGGCAGTGGTTGGATTGAATACAAGGCGCGATTGCGTCTCGATCAAGGGCAACAAGGTCTCGTCACTCAACCGCGCGTTGCCTTCGACAGTTATCAGATTGACTGTCGGATACTCTTCGACCCGAATTATCAGGCGGTTGCCGCGGGGTACGATTTCGACGGTTTCAAACAAACCCGAGGCAAGAATGCGCTGGTAGGCATCATTCAACTCGGCCGGTGTGACAGCCTGATCTTTCGAAATCCCGGCATAGGACAGAATAGTCGAATCCTCGATCCGCTGATTTCCATCTATTTGCACCGTGGTAAAGCTGAATGCTTGCGCCAAAGCAGCGGTTGCCAGCGCACCAGCCGCTGCGAGAGCCGCCGCAATCGTCAGTTTGCGGGCGCGTCTTCCCGAATTGCTTTGCGGTGTGGTCATAGAAACGCCCCCATCTTTCGCTGACCCCTTGGTGGTAACGGGTCGCTGAGGCCTTGTCAAAACCGGCTCGGGTGCCTTTGGCGGAATTCTTGCCGGTTTCGACAGATTGGCCGCTTCGTGTTGCAGGGAACACGCAGCAGCAGGACATGTGACAACCGTAGGAATTCAGGCCAAAATCAATCAAATAACTGATATTATGATATATATTTTATCACACACGCCCGACAGTGCATGTTGTCAAAAACATACTCAAGGACAAAAAATATCATTGAAAAGTGCAAACACCATGAGGGATAGAATCACTGCAAGACCCACGGTCATGAGACCTTCGAGAATGCGGGCTGGTGGCGGGCGTCCAGTTACCGCCTCATATGCAAAAAACAACAGATGACCACCATCCAGTACCGGTATTGGAAACAGGTTCAAAAGCCCAATTGCCGTTGAAATGATCGCGATGAAGGAGACAAATTCCCAAAACCCGGCACTGGCCATGGCGCCGCTGGTCTCTGCAATTCCGATCGGGCCCGACATATTGCACGTGCTGATGGCACCGGTGATCATGTGATACATTCCAGACAAAGATGTCTCAACCAACCACAGTGTCTGTCGCATGCCGCCAATCATGGCTTCGACCAGCCCGGGCGACGCGGTAGCAGGTTCAAAAAACAGACCCGATTGAATCCCTATTCGATACACTGAAACAAAGCCGCCGGCTCCATCCTGTTCATCCACACGACGCGGGGTCAGGGTCATTGTCTGGCGTTCACCGCTGCGCCAAATATCAAGTTCGAGGGTCGCTCCCTCTCCGGATTCCACCGCCTGTTTCAGCGCATCAAAATCCCAAATTTCGGTCCCATCAATTGCCGTGATGACATCGCCCGGTCGCAACCCCGCATCCCAAGCAGCCGATCGTGGCGCGATCCGCTCTGCCAACGGCGGATACAGGTAAGGACCCTCCACATTAATAACATCACCATCCCGGTCCACCCGATATGTCAGTGTTTGCAAATGCGGCAGACTTCGCAAAAATGCCGAATAGCCATCCGCATCTTCGAATTGCGGCATTTTGCGGCCCGCTATTTCGAGGATGACATCGCCTTCTTCTAATCCCTGCGCAACCGGAAGCGAACGTAGGCTGCCGACTTCCAATGGTTCTTTGGTACTGCCCTGCGACAGAAAAATGATGGCAAAGAGAACAAATGATAGAATGAAGTTGAAAACGGGACCCGCAGCAACGGTGGACGCCCGTGCCCACAAGGGCGCACCGGGCATGGACGACCGGCGATAGGCTGCGTCAGTCCCATCCAAAGCCGCATGATCGGGTCTGCTGCTGGCATCGGCATCACCTCGAAATTTAACAAATCCGCCAAGCGGCAATGCAGCGATCTGCCAGACGGTGCCATTCCGGTCCCTGCGCGACCATAGCGCAGGCCCCATACCAACGGAAAAGACCTCTGCATGGATACCTGACCAGCGACCAACGATGTAGTGGCCAAATTCATGCACCGCCACAATGATCGAAAGGGCAACAACAAAGGCCAACAGTGTCCATGCAAAGTTACCAAACGATGGCACCAAGGAAAGAGCGTCCAAACTTATCTCCTGAGATCGGGGTCACCCGCAGGTTGACCATCAGTACTAACGGTTGAGTTGGCATATAGGACATAGATCACACAGTTTCTACCCACGCCTTGGTTCTTGCTTACGGCGGAAACCGGATGGCGATATCAAGGAGCAACATAAAAAACGCAGCCCCCATGAAGCCATCAAATCGATCCAGTACCCCCCCATGGCCCGGCAATAAGGCCGACGCATCCTTGACCCCGGCGCGCCGTTTCACCGCGCTTTCCGCCAAATCCCCCGCCTGACTTGCCATACTCACCAGAACAGAGATCAGCACTATACCTGGACCCGCGTTGCCCACAGCCATAAAAACGCCCCCAACCACGCCAGCAAGGATCCAACCACCAGCAGTCCCAGACCACGTCTTTTTTGGGCTGATACGCGGCCAGAAAAGGGGGCCACCGAATGTGCGCCCAA
The DNA here is from genome assembly GCA_038138625.1 of Roseivivax sp. Taxonomy (GTDB): domain Bacteria; phylum Pseudomonadota; class Alphaproteobacteria; order Rhodobacterales; family Rhodobacteraceae; genus JAQXDR01. The sequence goes on along the minus strand of JAYQEA010000136.1, from coordinate 5,876 downwards.
TAAAATATCCAGCAATATCGGTGACTACAATCACAGCAGCCAGCCATAAAAACCAAAAGCTGCCCGCGTCGCTGCGCAATCCCAACAAGCCAAATGCGGCGAGCCCAACAAAGCCAATCGAAATGCCTGCGAGGCGCCTGTTATTACCAGCAAGAATGGCCCCCACGCACACCAACAGTATCAACGCACACAATCCAGGCAGCGTCGGCAGCATCACCACAAGCACACCTAAAGGTACGACAACCAGCGCTTTGCGAGACGGGGCCTGCATGAACATCACCACAATTTCCCACACCATCGCAGCCAAGCTGACCGCAACAAAACACTGAAACGCCAAACCCCCGACCCAGATGGCAGTCACGCCGATTGCGATTAGCACAAGACCTGTGATCACCCTTGGCCCAAGGTCGTGCCAATGCGTCACTGCGCTCATGCTTTGGCTCCACCGTATCTTCGGACCCTCGACCCGTAGCTCTGGATCAGGTTCTCAAATTCCTGCGCGGAAAAGTCTGGCCAGAGAGTATCGACAAATTCGTATTCCGAGTAGGCTGATTGCCACAATAGAAAATTGGAAATTCGCGCTTCACCGCTGGTCCGAATAACGAGATCGGGATCAGGCAACAAACAGGTGTCCAGATAACGCGGAAGCGTTTCTTCATCGACATGCTCAGGTGCCAAGCGACCCGCAGCAACGTCTTCGGCCAATCGTCGCGTCGCACGAGCAACCTCGTCGCGACCACCATAGTTCAAAGCAATTGTCAGATTTGTTCCACTGCACCGTTCTGTCAGAGCTTCGGCTTCGTCCATCAAAGCCTGAAGATTTTTGTCCAGCCTCTGCCTGTCACCAATAAAGCGCACGCGCACGTTTTCACGCACAAATGCCTGCATTTCGCGCGTGATATATATTCGAAACAGACGCATAAGTCCTGCAACTTCGACCTGCGTACGTTTCCAGTTTTCGGTCGAAAATGCAAAGATGGTCAGATAATCAACCCCAAGTTTTGGGCAAGCCTCCACGATTTGACGGACACGCCGCGCACCTGCCTGATGGCCAAAAAGTCTTGGCCGTTTGCGCATTTTAGCCCACCGGCCGTTGCCATCCATAATCACAGCTACATGCGTTGGTCCGCAACGGGCGCCATCAGTTTGCGCCATAGGGTCGATCAAACTGGCCATCAAACCTGCATGATCTCCTCTTGCTTGGTCTCTAACAATTTATCGATTTGCGCGATATAGGTATCAGTCAGATCCTGGACCTCGCCTTCCCAAAGCTTCTGGTCATCTTCGGACATGCCGTCTGCTTTGGCTTTTTTGATCTGGTCCATGCCGTCACGTCGCAAATTGCGCACCGCGACGCGGCCGCTTTCGGCGTAATGACCTGCGACCTTGCCCAACTCGCGGCGCCGCTCTTCGTTCAACTCTGGTATGGGCAGCATAATAATCGTCCCGTTCAGCTGTGGATTTATACCAAGCCCGCTTTCGCGAATAGCCTTTTCCACTTTGCCTACGAGGCTTTTGTCCCAGACGTTGATCGTGACCATGCGCGGCTCTGGTACATTCACGGTGCCAACCTGGTTTATAGGTGTCATCGCGCCGTAAGCGTCGACCTGCACCGGCTCTAACATAGAGGCCGATGCCCGCCCCGTCCGTAAAGAGGCGAATTCTGTTCGCAAGTTCGCTATTGCACCGTCCATGCGGCGCGTAAGGTCATCGGTGTCCAGTTCAAAATCTTCTGACATGGCGTTCAGCCCCCGCGGTATTTCCTATTTTTGTTGGCCTAGGTCTAAGGTATGCTGCGGCGCTTGTATAGCGTTAGCCCTGCACCTTCGTGTAAGTTCCTTCACCCGCAAGAATTCCACGAAATCCACCAGGCTCGTCGAGCGAAAAGACGATGATGGGGAGATTGTTGTCCCGCGCCAGAGCAATCGCACTGGCATCCATGACACCCAAATGCTTTTGCAATACCTCGTCATAGGTCACATCATCATAGCGCTTGGCATCGGTATGTTTGACGGGGTCCTTATCATAAACCCCATCTACTTTGGTGCCTTTGAAAATAGCCTCGCAAGCCATTTCGCTGGCCCGAAGGGTCGCGGCTGTATCTGTCGTAAAATATGGGTTGCCAGTACCTGCGGCAAAAATGCAAACTCGCTTTTTTTCGAGATGTCGCACCGCGCGACGCCGAATGTAGGGCTCGCACACCTGATCCATTGGAATGGCTGATATCACCCGCGTGAATACCCCCACATCCTCAAGGGCCGCCTGCATTCCCAAAGCGTTCATAACAGTCGCAAGCATACCCATATAATCGGCTGTGGTACGTTCCATACCTTGGGCACTGCCCTGTAAGCCCCGAAAAATATTGCCGCCACCGATCACCATGCAGATCTCGACACCCATATCATGCACAGTCTTCACCTCTTCGGCGATTCGCTGAACCGTGGGTGGATGCAGGCCATACCCTTGTGAGCCCATCAGTGCCTCGCCCGAAATCTTGAGCATAACGCGTTTATAGGCTGTCTTTGGGCGGTTTGCAGTCATAGGGGTGATCCTTGGCAGTGGGATTGAGGTCGCGAGCAAAATGTCTGAAAATGGTGTCAGATACAATGACCGCTAGGGACGCGATAATGCCAAAACTGCCCGGAGGACAAGACCCGGACCGTCCCGTGTTGATCGCCGGACCCACGGCAAGTGGAAAATCTGCGTTGGCCCTTGCTATTGCAGAGGCAAACGGCGGGGTCATTGTGAACGCAGACGCCATTCAGGTTTTTGCCAATTGGAGCGTGCTGACAGCACGACCTGATCCCACCGATATTGCCCGCGCTCCACACAAGCTCTACGGACACATACCGGGACATCACGAGTATTCGGTTGGCAACTGGCTGCGCGAACTTACGCCCCTTTTGCGCGGCCCGAAACGCCCCATAATCGTCGGGGGAACTGGCCTGTATTTTGCGGCACTTACACAGGGATTGGCCGACATTCCTGCCGTCCCCGACATGATTCGTGACGAGGCACGAAGGCGCATCGCCACAAACGACCTGCCTGGAATGGTGGACGAGCTTGATGCAGAAACAGCCGCCGTAATAGACCTGCAAAACCCGGCACGCGTCGCCCGCGCCTGGGAAGTCCTGCAAGCCACAGGCAGAGGCATTGCGTCTTGGCAGGCTGCAACGCCCCCTCCGCTTTTGGACCCTGCAACGGCTGACTGCATTGTTCTGCATGCGCCCAAGGAATGGTTGACACCGCGCATTCAAAAACGCTTCGATCTCATGATGCAAAGGGGTGCTTTGGATGAAGCCCGGGCCAATCTTGCTCGATGGCGTCCGGACGCACCGTCGTCCAAGGCCATAGGAGCGCCGGAATTGATCGCACATTTAAAGGGAGAGATATCCCTAGCAGACGCCCGGGACCGCGCTGTCGTTGCAACCCGACAATTTGCCAAAAGACAACGCACATGGTTCAAAGCACGCATGAAAAACTGGACTGTTTGGGACTGTACAGTTTAGCACACGCCCAGACATGCGACCAATGAACCGGTTGGTTTCACTTAGTGCAGTTGGTCCCCTCGCTACAAAACCGGACGGCCTTCGACCACCCGACAATCAGCTGCCCCAAATAATGCGCACGTAATTCTTAGTCTCAGTATAGGGCGGAATGCCCTTATAGCGCTCGACCGCCTGAGGCCCGGCGTTATAGGCTGCAAGTGCAAGCCGCCAGCTGCCAAAGGTATCGAACTGCTCGCGTAGATACCGCGCGCCTCCTAACAGGTTCTGTCTGGGGTCATTCGGATTCACGTTCAGATAGCGTGCCGTGCCCGGCATCAACTGTGCCAGCCCGATTGCCCCTTTGTGGGACAGCGCCTTTACATTCCAACCACTTTCCTGCTGCACAAGACGCAAAAACAGATCCTCGGGGATAGCATATCGGCGCGCGGCTTGACGTGCCATCAATGCAAACGGCCCATTGTACGCGCCTGTGTAAGGACGCACCGGTCCCTCTGGACCCGGTCCCCATTTGCTTGGCGTGTAGACCCGGGATGGCTGCAAACGTACAGAGTCGTTATATTGCTGCGCCGCACGATCAGAGAGCACACCCAATTGACTATCCAGCAGGCTCATCCGGTTACGGGTCGATAGTTGTTCGGCAGATGCACCGATACAGCTGAACGTGACTGCAAAAGCCGCCAGACCACCCCAAGCCGTTTTAGACGCGAGCGACTTAAGACGAAGATATCTCGAGATCTGTAAATACGAAACTGCCATAACCCGTCCAACCTAAAGCCTGCGTCTACGGCAACACAAGACCGCATAGCCCCTATAGCATGATGCGGGCAAAGACCCGCCAAAAAAACTTCAACTCAAGTCAGAGAAATTCGGCACCACGTCAAGAGGGACGGTTGCACCCTAGCGCCGGGAAGGCGACACTGCTACGCAGATTCGATACAGCAAGAGCAGGGGCAACAACATGGCGGGTTCGGTAAACAAGGTGATCCTGGTGGGTAACCTGGGGCGGGACCCCGAGGTGCGCACCTTTCAAAATGGCGGGAAGGTCTGCAATCTTCGCATCGCGACCTCAGAGAATTGGAAAGATCGCAATACGGGCGAGCGACGCGAGAGGACTGAATGGCATTCGGTTGCGATTTTTTCCGAACCTTTGGCTCGAATCGCGGAACAATATCTGCGCAAAGGCTCCAAGGTCTACATAGAAGGCCAGCTTGAAACCCGGAAATGGCAGGACCAAAGTGGCCAGGACCGCTATTCAACAGAGGTTGTCTTGCGTCCCTACCGCAGTGAACTGACCCTGCTTGACGGTCGTGACAGCGGTGGCGGTGGTGGCAACTTTGGCGGCAGCGGCGGAGGTGGATACATTGGTGGTGACGGAGGTGGCGGGTACGGCGGTGACAGCGGCGGCGGTTATGGCGGTGGCGGCGACAGCGGAGGTGGCTTTGGCGGCGGCGGCGGTGGCGGACGTCCATCCCGCGATATTGATGATGAAATCCCATTTTAGGGTTGATCCAAAATGACTTTGTGAGGTCTTCACGTTCTGCCGTGGAAAAACAAAGGGGCTGGCACTCGCCAGTCGCTTTGTAGGTATCAGCAACTTTGATTGATTTTCAACTAACTGGATACGGAAACATTGTTGCTGAAGCCATCGGACAGTCAAATCAAGCAGCCAATGCGATATTGTCCGCCATTATAGTCCAGTCGTTTTCATAATGTCTGGGTGATCGCGCTCTGAAGAGGGCTCTGAGGCAATATGAATGTCCACTGCGATACGCAACCTTATGAATTTCTAAGCAGGCGTTGCGCGTTGTTTTAGGCGGACAACGAGATGCGTAGAAGTTGTGTGCACGCGGCGATTGTAAGTGGCACAAACAGTTGGTGTAAATTTGTGTCTTGAACGCAGCGTTTATCCCTGAATTGAGAAAAGAGCCGCGGTTTTTGCCAGTCGCAAATAATCACTACGAATTTGTTGACAACGCAGATCTATCGCTGTGAGTGATTTGCCCTTGGGCTGCGCAAGAAAAGCTCGAAGCAGTACTATGCCCCAACCGCATCAGTCTCATGGTGTTGGGAAGGTGCTGCGTTCTGAGCAAAGAACATACGGACCCGAGTACGGTTGGTCAGAGGACCGGCACTATGGTCCTTGAACCTAATGGTCTTGTCCCATTTTAGTTCCGGTCTCTTTCGAGCAATTTTTGCTATGAAGGAGAGATGGGATGGCAACCAGATACACAGACGAGGTTCGGCGTGATGCAGTGCGTATCGCAACGACCAGTGGCTTAACGCGGCCTCAGGTCTCATCTGACTTGGATGTCGGGCTTTCGACCTTGAACAAGCGGGGTCAAAAACACCAGCATGATGATTTGATGT
>JAYQEA010000135.1:0-8713 GCA_038138625.1 Roseivivax sp. | reverse complement strand
GGATTGTGAACCGCATTCTGACATTATAGCCTGACGTTCGAACGCATCGGCAGCCAGATTCAATGGTGCCAGCCAAAATCGGCTTTTTGGAACAACTTCTCGATTTGCGATTGCCGGTGCAGACTTGTGCCTCCAACTCCCAACCCCAATTTGTGTCGGATCGTCCAGATGCTGCAATTGCCTTTGAATGTTTGTTTTCGCCTCTTGTGAAGTCGCCAAAGTGCTGTGGCCTGTCCCGTAAGATCGCCAAGGGCATTCGCTGAGCCGCAGATCCAATGACTTTGTTTTGGGTCTTGCAGTTGCCCGTTTGGCATAAAGACGTCTTTGGCGTCTATATCACACAGGATAAGGCTGGTGCAGGATGCATCAGCGTCAGGCGTCGCTGCAGCCAGAACCGCGGCCTGTTCGATATTGCTAGGTGGGGTTATTGTTGCGATCTGTTTTTGGTCATTGCAGCTGTAAAACTGACGGTCAGGTGCCCACGGAGAGGATCATTGAGCAACAAAGGGGATGGCTCTTGTTGCAATCCCGGGCGTCAACATTTTTTCCAATGTCAGCACTTGTCCGCAATCGCCCCTCTACGCTGATTTCAAGATATCCGTCATTTGGCCAGACATGGTATGCGCACAAGGCTACAATCCGCAGGTGGCTTTGATTTGCCTTGTTAAATTATTGATATCCTGGAAAGACATAATCTGGATCGGCTCGGTAGCTGCCAATAGTCTGTCTGCGTGGACCCGGCAGATCAAAATATGCGGCAATTCAGCTGGTGCGATGCGCGCCACAAGCCTTGTGGTGTCTGCCTTGTAATCCTGGTGATGCCACTGGTTTGGGTCTCGCCTGAAACCATCTAGAGCGTTGTTACAATGGACCGTCGAAGGCATCGCCAAGGCGTTACCTGCTGCCTCCAGCGCCAAAGCCACCATTTTTGCGACGTCTTGAATTGGCCTGCTACCAGTTGCCTCGCATAAGGTCAAAGTAACCTCGTCATAGCCCGTCACACACAAAAGATCCTGCGCTACCGGCGGGAACTGCACCGCCGCAACCTGTGTCGCATTTTGATCACCAACTGGGGTCAGCTGAATCTTTATACGATCGGCAAGTTTGATCTGAACTGTAGGCATGGGCTTGATAATGGTGTGCAATCGAAAGGCTTTTCGTGACGCCCGAAATGTCAATTGGTCTGAAAAGGGGTCCGGCCCGTCTGCCGCAGGCCAGCCCGCATTGTCATGGAGCGCACCAAGTCACCGCGCGGCATTTTCGTGAATACCTCAGTCGGTTCTGTTACGGCGCAACCTTCGTCATTTAGAAAGCAAAGCCGCATCAAATCGAGTGACTATCTGCTTGGTTTTCAAATTGCAGGCGAGTTTGTATAATCTAGATGCCGTCAGATATCATAAATATGTCTGCTGTCGCCACAGTCGCCTGTATCGTATGGGTACCGGATCAAGAGCCCCGAAGGAGCTCAGACCAGTTCAGATTGAATCATTTCAAGCGTCTGGGCAACCAGTGCTTGGGCAGCGGAGGGTGTTCGCGCTTCTGCATAGCAACGAAGTTCCGGGGCATTCCCAGATGGTCTAAGATGGATCACAACTCCACTTGAAAATATCATGCGCAACCCGTCGGTTGTATCAATCCCGGCTTCCTCGCCGTGCATCTCAAACCGCTGCGCGCGGGCTTTGGGGTCTGACGACAGCGCGCTTATCAAAGATTGTGACGTTGCGCTTGGAATACCTTGCAGTCGATCAGCAGCCGTAAAGCGCTCGGGCAGAGTGGCAACCAACTGGGCAAGGTTCTGATTAGACCTGCGTGCCGCTGCCAGTGGGGCCACGATCGGCAGCAGGCAATCCCGGGTCATCAATGCCTGCAATGGTCCGGCAGGACCCTTGGTATCCCATCCGAGCAAAAAACCTCCATTCGCCTCAAAGCCGACAACGCCATCCGCGTTGGCTTCGGCCTCCATCGCGGCTATGACATACGGAGAGCCAATGCGCGTTTTGCGCACGGTTTCGAAAATATCTGTGACCATAGAATTTGACGATACCGGAGTGCAGACAGTGCGTGCGCCGATAAAGCTGGCTGTCAGAACACCCAAGACATCCCCGGGTACGATCGTGCCGGTGCAATCACAGACCATGGGACGGTCAGCATCACCATCCGTTGAGACCAAAGCATCGAGCCCATATGTGTCGCACCATGCGCTGAATTGCCCGCGTGTTGCTGGATCGACGGCTTCGGTATCCACAGGAACAAAGGTTTGTGATCTGCTGATAGGCTGCACTTTGGCACCCAGGCCTTGCAAAACGGTGCAAAGGACGTCGCGGGCAACAGAGCTGTGTTGATACACGCCGATAGTCTGGCCTTGCAAAGCATCTGCTCCAAAGGCCCCAAGATAGCGTTCGGCATAGGCCATAATAGCCGTATCACCTGCTTGGATAACCTGACCGCCGGGCGCATCAATAGCCGGATTTGTTCGCGCCTTGATGATGGCGGTTTCATCACCTTTGCCAATCTCGCCTGTTGGAATATAGAATTTCAGACCATTGCGATCAGCAGGAATATGACTGCCCGTAATCATGATTGCAGCCTGACCCGCCGCCATGGAGGCCAGTGCCAACGCGGGTGTTGGCACGGCACCATGAACAATTACTGTCTGACCAGCAGCAACCAAGGCGTTTTGCACGCAGGCTGCAATATTCGGAGAGCTTTCCCGCAGGTCCCAGCCCAGATGCACGGTGCCTCCCGTTGAACAGGCTGTCAGGAATGCTCTTGTATAATTGTCCACCAACGCATCTGTCAGCTCGGTCACCAACCCTCGCAATCCACTTGTGCCAAATTTGGGGGCCATAAAATTTTCCTTTTAAAAAACGTTTGCGGGATCAAGTCCTTTTGCCAGTCGGTCAAATCCGGCCAGTGTGTGTATCAGGCTTTCCATCTCGTCGACTGGTATCATATTCGGGCCGTCTGACGGTGCAATGTCCGGGTTTTGGTGGCTTTCAATGAATATTGCTGAAACGCCCACAGCGGCTGCCGCTTTGGCCAAGACGGGTGCAAATTCCCTTTGGCCACCACTGGTGCTGCCCTGACCACCCGGTTGTTGGACGGAGTGTGTTGCATCAAAGACGACCGGGTAGCCCGTGCGGGCCATGATAGGTAGTCCTCGAAAATCAGAAACCAGCGTGTTATAGCCAAAGCTTGTGCCACGGTCGCACAACAAGATACGTTCATTCCCGGTCGATGCGATCTTGTCAGCGACGTTTCCCATGTCCCAAGGTGCAAGAAACTGCCCCTTTTTGACATTGATCGCCGCTCCGGTTTCACCAGCCGCCAAAAGAAGATCTGTCTGACGGCACAGAAAGGCGGGAATTTGCAGCACGTCCACGGCCTGTGCAGCCATTGAACACTGTGCGGGATCATGCACATCCGTTAAAACGGGAATGTCAAACTCTGCACGAATGGCTGCGAGTATTGACAGTCCCTCATCAAGCCCAAGTCCGCGTTGTGTCCCAATAGACGATCTATTAGCTTTGTCGAAGCTTCCTTTGAATATCAAAGACGTGTTTGTAGGCGCGCAGGCAGCCAACAGGCATTCGGCCATCATGCGTGCGTGATCCAAAGTCTCAAGCTGGCAGGGCCCCGATATCAGCGCAAAAGGAGAATTGGCAGAGATTTCAATCTGCCCAATTTTTATCGTTCGGCTCATGTCTGACGCTCCAAAACGGATTCGATACGTGACACATCTTCGGGGTTGTTGAGCTCCCAAAATATGCGACCTTTGGCATCTACTTCAACACAGGTCACAGGCTGACCCTGTTCAAGAAAACGAAGTTGTTCCAGCCCTTCATGCTGTTCCAGTGGTCCCGCAGTCCACGTTGCATATTTTGCCAAGGCGTCCGGGCGATAGGCATAGACGCCAACATGGTGAAACACAGGGGGACTGTCGGCAAATACCGTATCAGGCGCGATGTACGGGAGAACTTCCTTTGAGAAATAAAGGGCGCGCCGATTATTGTCGAAAACAGCGGTCGTGCCGCCGACACGTCCTGCGCGTCGGTCCTCGGTGAAAAGACGATATGTCTCGGCATCGCAACGAAGAACAGGAGTGGCCATACCGATGGTGGGGTCGGCCATCATCGCGGTGATCAATGCGTCAAGAAACCATGGGGGGGTGAGCGGGGCATCTCCTTGCAGGTTGATGATCAGATCAGCCTCAATCAAACCTTTGGCCACAGCTTCGGCACACCGGGCGGTTCCGTTTTCTGCCTCGGGTGAGGTCATCAAGACTGACGCGCCAAACGCCTGCGCCGCATCGGATATACGAATGTCGTCGGTCACGACATACACCTCGTCCACGCCAGCAACAGATTGGGCAGCCTCCCATGTCATCTGGATCAGAGACTTTTTACTGCCGTCGGTTTGTCGCAACAGTGCCAGAGGTTTGCCCGGGTAGCGGGTTGAGGCGTAACGCGCCGGTATAAGGATTGTTGTGGTCATTTCAGGCGACTCCCGCCCTTAGGCAATCATGCAGATGAACGATCCCAATTGGAACATTGTCCTTGTCAATTACGAAAAGGCCGGTGATTTGATGGCTGTTCATGGTCCTGACAGCTGTCGCGGCTGGCGCGTCGGGGGTAATCGTCACGGGCGAGTCATTTGCAATATCTTCTGCCTGTGCAGCCATCAGACCCGCCATATTACGTCGCAGGTCACCGTCCGAGATGACGCCGATCAGCTTATTATTTTCGACAAGCCCAACCAAGCCAAAGCCTTTTGATGACATCTGCACCAGAACCTCTGGTATGGACATTTTGGGAGGCACAAGTGGAAGGGCATTGCCTTGATGCATAAGGCTGTCGACACGCATCAACTGCGCTCCTAAACGACCGCCGGGATGTAGCCTGCCAAAGTCTTCTGTGGCAAAGCCGCGCTCGGCCATCAAGCACATAGCCAATGCGTCGCCAAGCGCGAGCGTCAATGTTGTTGATGTGGTGGGCGCAAGACCTATCGGGCAGGCTTCTGGGGAAGATGGTAAAAGCAAGCCGTGGGTTGCGGCACGCATCAACGTGCTGTCTTTGCGGGAACTTATGGCAATCACTGGAATTTGAAAACGGACTGTATAATCGAGGATTGGCCCAAGCTCTGCGGTCTCACCAGAATTGGAAATCAAAAGGCAAATGTCTTCTTTGGTGATCATCCCAAGATCACCATGACTGGCTTCTGCAGCTTGCACAAAGCTCGCTGGTGTGCCCGTGCTGGCCAATGTGGCTGCAATTTTTCGCCCGATATGGCCGGATTTTCCCAGACCCGCAACGATCACCCTGCCATTTGCCCGCAAAATGGCTTTTATGGCATCGGCAAAGCCACTTGGAATGGCCTCGCTAAGGTTTTTCAGGGCACGCGCTTCAATATCAAGAACGCGGCGAGCTTCATTTAGGATTGCGGATGAATGCTGATCTGACTGCATGAGGGCCGTTTACCAGTGCAATCTGCTCCTGCCCAGAGGCCAATTGGGTTGGTGCACAATCTAAAGGCGGATTATTTCTCTTTTTTAACCCAAAAAACCGATGAAAGGCCTTCAGGGCCGGATTGTCCGATCATCGGTTGGCCGTGATCGGAATAGGTCACGACATTATGTAAACACTGTCCACCAAATCACTGTATGCGTGATCGCCAAGGCACGATGTTTGTTTAAGCATGTTGACCTAAAAAGAGGTATTTGTTGAACGTTCAAACTATGCAAACTACCAAGAGTTGCAAGATTGGGTATAGTCCTGACACTATGGCCACTCGTTTAGCAAGTCTGCCGGCTTTGAAATTTCACAAGGTCAAAACCACTGATGATAATGCCAGTCACCGATTCTTCGTTTTGGACTTATAGTTATGCAACAGCGCGGCACAGGTTTCGCCAGCAGGCATATGCAGCCGGTGGAACCACTGAATTTTTTAGACATCCATTAGCACCGACTGACGATATCGGCGGCTTTGGCATAGATACAGCTTGGTTCGGACCGCATAACGCGCCGAATGTTTTGATGATGATCAGTGGCACCCATGGACCGGAATTATTCGCAGGCAGCGCTATGCAACAAATCTGGATGCAAGACTTTGCGCCCCTTCGATCACCCAATTCGGCAGTGTTTCTGGTTCACGGGGCAAATTCATACGGTTGCGCCAAAAATCGAAGAACGACCGAAAACAACATAGATCTGAACCGCAACTTTATTCGATTTGACGCGCATGATGCAGACTCGGCACTCACTCAAAAGGTCCAAAACGTGCTGAGCCTTGGTGGTCCATCCGGACCTTATGCCCGGCGTAGCTTGCTGTTATTGCTCTTGCTTGGTTTGCGCCATGGCCTTGCAACTGTCACCAACGAAATAACCGCTGGCCAATATTCGCGACATGATGGTGTTGGCTTTGGCGGAAACGCCCCTGAATGGTCCAACACCACGCTGTGCGATCTATGGCGCGACCGGCTTTCACAGGCGCGACGTGTTGCAATCATTGACTGGCACACCGGGATCGGCGGATACGGAGACCCCTCTTTTTTATGTTTTGAAGAACCCGGATCGCTTGGCTTTGCGCGGGCCGTCGACTGGTGGGGAGACGACGTCGCACAAAGTGCCGATCATTATGATGCGGGGGTCAGGCCGTCATACAATGGCTTGCTGATCCGGGCAGCCCAAGAGATTGCACAAACGACCGGCGCTGAAACAACCGGGGCAGTGATCGAGTTTGGCACATATCCGAACAAACAGATGCTAAGGGGATTGTTGCTGGACAGATGGTTGCAGCATGCCCCTCCAACCACGTCCAAAGCCGTAAAAACGAAACTTGAAAACGACCTTTTGCGTCTGTTTTGCCCAGATGACCGGCAATGGCAGCAGCGCGTTTTGCAAGCCGGTCGGCGCATAATACACCAGGCCGTAGAGGGTCTGAACACTTGGGATGGAGCCACATCATGACCGTCACATTCGACCACGTCGTCATCACCGTTAAAAATCTTGACCAAGCCATCACAGACTTTTCAAAGCTTGGATTTCATGTGACGCGGGGCGGTGCACATGGCCGGACAGAAATGGCCATGGTATTATTTGCCGACGGCACCTACCTCGAACTGATCACATTGCGATCAAACGTGCTAAGGCAGTTTTTAAGGATCGCTGCAAAAGCGGGCCTTCTGGACCGGCTACTGGACCGGAAATCAGACATCTACCGACGCCTGTCATCATGGTTTGCGCAACCCTTTGGGCCAGTGGATATCTGTGTCCGTGTTCCACAGCTGGACAGCATTTTGACACACTGGACAGAGACGGGCCTGCCCTGTCTTGAAACGGCGCAATTCGAACGGACAAGACCCGATGGTCAAACGGCCCGCTGGCTTTTGGGCAGCTCGGTCGACGCGCGGCTCCCATTTTTGATACAGGACCTAACCGAGTCTGACATCCGCGTCCCTCTAAGCGACGTGCAGGACCATGCGAACGGGGCTTTGGGGATAGGTGGCGTGCGCGTCTGCGTGGACGACGTGGCCGCATCCCACGCGGTGTACAAACATGCATTCCCCCACAGTCAGACCGATGTCACCGCAAGCTTTCAATTCGGACCGACAAAGGTTGCCTTGACCGAGAAGAGCCCCCCGGATCGCAAGTTTGAAATCGATCTGGCCTGCAACGGGGCGCAGCGCACGTTGTCTGTGGGCAATGCAGATATCCGTCTGACACCATCCTAGATATGCCCGTCAGGCGGTGCGCCGTCCGACCCCCTATCCAGCTATCCGCCGCGGGTCTGTAACGCGATGCATCGCGTCACCAACGCGCGGCACAGCCGACCTTGAACGATTACAGGATAAAGTCACCCGCGCTTAGATCAGCGATGCTCACCTCTTCCAAAACCAAGGCCGTATCGCCATCAAGGGTGATCAGGGTGCTGTCATCGCCGGGATCTCTTGGTGTCATAAGCGCTTGCACAGCTGCAAAGTCCGCCAGACCAAAGGCGCTGATATCGATTTGATCAATGTCCTGATCCGCGCCATTGGCGGTTTCGAAATCAATAATGGTGGTCGTGCCAGCCAGATTTTGCAGCACAAAGGTATCGGCCCCCGCGCCACCCGACAGACGATCGGCACCGCCGCCACCATCCAGCGTGTCATCGCCCTGTCCGGCAAAGAACGATTCGTCCGCCGCAGTCCCTGTCAATGTATCGGCCTGCGTGGTTCCCACGGCAGTTGCCTCGTTGAGGAAATCACCGCCAAAGACCACGTAGCTCGCTCCGGACTGGAGATTACCATTCGGATCGGCGTTAATTGCCCCTACGATCAGATCGCCAAATCCATCGCCATTGACATCGCCCGCGCTACTCACGAATCTGCCTGAGTAGTCCTCCTTTGCGACGCCGTTGATCACAAAGCCGCCAAGGCCGTCATCCACATCGGACAGCTCAACCACGTCCCCATCGGCCTTGCCAAAGACCACATAGCTCGCGCCAGAGCTGAAACCATTCGGATCGGCATAGCGCGCACCGACGATCAGATCATCCAATCCATCACCGTTGACATCGCCCGCACTGCTCACGGAAATGCCTGCGTTGTCGTACTCTGCGACGCCGTTGATCACAAAGCCTGTGTTGTTATTGTTGTCCTGAACATCAGACAGCTCGACCACGTCCCCATCGGCCTTGCCGAACACCACATAGCTCGCGCCAGAACCGGCACCAT
>JAYQEA010000134.1:0-8882 GCA_038138625.1 Roseivivax sp. | reverse complement strand
TCACGGAGGTCTCTGGCGACATCACCATTCGGGATATCACCGGCGGCCGCGCCTAATGGAAGCAATCGTCCAGCACCTTGACGCGCTGGCGCGAGCGAGGTGCCGAATTCGGCCGCCTTCAGGCCAGCCTTGCCGACGTGATACATCGGCTAAGTTATTGAGAAAGTGTTTTGATCATGCCCAAAATCAACCCTGGGTGGCCACTAGGTGAGATTTTTTGCGAATGTTGTAAACTTTGGTTTGCCCTGCGGAGCGGACCATATAATTTGTAGCAAGGTGGAAATAACAAACCAAGGCACCGCAGTCCATTTTTTTGTATTTTGGAGGTCGGTGGTCTCACTTAGGAGAAACGCAATGTCACATTACAGGCATCTGCTGGCAGTATCAGCAATATTCGGAGCGTCCTTGTGCTATGCGGGCTCAGACTTTGGAACGCGCGCGGAAGCCGAAGAGCTTGCTCACGCAGTTATTGAAATTGTCGAAAACGACGGCATCGCAGCCGCGGTAACAGCGATTATCGATCCAGACGGGCCGTTTCGACACTCGAGGATGGGCATTAATCTTTTTGGCGGGTCTTTTGTGATTGCCGACAACCGGGAACCTGAAACGGTTGCCGCAGATTATTCGGAGACGGCCGACCTAACCGGTCAACTGGTTTGGCCGATCATAAGCGCGGCTGCGGAGGCACAGGATGACGCGGTTCTTCTTTGGTACCACTACGACACACAGGAACACTACACCTATCACTGCTTCAGCCTTCGTGCCGATCGGGATGATGGCACGGTCATGGTGTGCCGGTAGCTGCGCCTGACACATGAGCGAAGCGCACGAAAAGCCCAGCGCCGATCTGGCAGGTGCGCCATTGACGGCAGGTCTGAGGTGGCTCGCGGCCGCTCTTATGCTGCTTGTCACGCTGTTTGTTGGAGTGGCGAGCTTCATCGATCGAGAGATAGAAGATCAGTTCGTCCTGCTGGAAATTGCAAATAGGCTGGACGATACACGGGACCAGTTTTTTGGGTTGCTCGGCGATCAGTCCGCGAAGGACATACGCGCCCATGAAATTGAAATTAACTTGGCATTGCGGGCTTTGGAAGAGCTGTTAAGCGAGCTGGAGTCCACAGCGCCAGATATTGTTGAATTGGGCGCAGCCCTTAGCTCTGCGCTTGACGCAAGGATTAAAGTTAACGGTTTGGTTTCGTTCGATGAGAGCGGCTTAATCCTCCTAGGAGTTGTTTCTGAAAAAATTGATAAACTTTTGCTTGAAGTCACCCAATGGGCACAGCAGATTGACCTTGAAGAAATCGAAAACTCGCGACGGATGAAAGAGGTCGAGAGTACGCTCCGAAGATTGAACACGCAGCGCGATTTGTTGACCAAAGCTTTACTTGCCAATTTACGAATTCGTAATGAGTTGGAGGCCTTCCTGCGGTACCGACAAACTAAAGCGGGGCAGGACAATCCACTGAGCAAAGTGACCATCAGCACCAAAGGGTTGCCAGCCGCCTGTGACGGTCAGGATAAAGAAAATGCGGACCGTCTGTGCCAGCCATCTTCGGCTCGGGTCCACAACGAGATAAAGCTGCTCCTCGCTCAGGGTTCGGATTACTCGCCCCGTCAGGTGACAAGAGTATCTTGGGCACTGGAGGCCTACGAACGCGCCAGCGAGATCAGGCTCAACAAGCTACAGGCAGAACTGCAACAAGCTTTGACCGATCTTGGTGAAGCGCGTGCGCGAGTGGACACAGGAACGCGTACGCTTGGTAGTTTGTCGCAGCTAATGCGCACGCTGAGACAGATGATTGATATGGAACAGGCACTCAGATTCGATATCAATGTCGACTTGCGAGCCATGAACGCCCTCATTGTTGGTTTGATGGGAAATATTGGGACGTTGGCCAATAAAACCACGGCCACAAGCGGATTGTCGCAGAATCGGATTGATTTTTCGCTTGAGCAGATAGGAACTATTGAGGACTACTGGACCCAGGCGTCTGTCGATCTGCAAGAGCGCGAAATTCTGCAGTCAGAATTTCGCCTAACGCTGTTGGGTCTGGATGCGGCGTTGTCGGCTATTTCGGATCAAATCCGGGCGGATTCGGATACTATTGTTTCCCGTGTTACCAATCTTGCGATCATGGCGACCCTCGTTCTTGTGCTTTTTGCCGGGGGGGTGATCTGGGCCGGGCACGCCTATGTTTCTGCACCTCTGCGTCTGATAACTTTGACCATTTTGGCCCTCGCCCGAAAAGAGAAGGTGCAAACTGTGAGCTTGGGTCGACGTTGGTTGGGGTTGGGCGTATTAGAGGACGCAATGGAACGACTTCGTGAGTCGGAAGCACAGTTTCGTACTGCCTCAGATCTGGCACGCGTGGGACGATGGCGATCAACAACCAGCGGTGCACTGTACTGGTCCCCTGAAACGATGGAGTTGTTTGGTGTGGCGCCTGATACGTTCACTGGCAATACTGACTTCTTCTATAATATGGTGCACCCAGATGACGTACTTACAATTAAGGACGCGATGGCAGAGGCCTTCACAACGAACCAGAAGTTCTCTGTCGTTCACCGGCTCATCAAGCCGAGCGGCGAGATCGCGACCGTCTACGAACGCGCTGATGTCATCAGAGATACACAGGGAGATGTTGTCGGCCTAAATGGGGTCATACAGGACATCTCGGATACGGTAGAGCTTCGCGAGCGGTTGCAGCAGTCTCAAAAGCTTGAGATGATCGGCCAGTTGACAGGCGGCGTGGCCCATGACTTCAATAACCTGCTGGCGGTAATTGTTGGCAGCCTTGAACTGGCTGCCAACGTGAACGATCCAGAAGAGCTTGCCGAATTGATGGAAATGGCGCTTTCGGCGTCGAAACGCGGGGCTGACCTGACGCACAACATGCTGGCATATGCGCGGCAATCTAGATTGGCACCTAAGGTTCTGGACCTGAATGAAATCATCCAGGAAACCGAATCCTGGGCGATGCGGGTTCTGCCGGCAAACGTGGAGGTCAATGTCCAGACCACCGAACAGAGCGCCAAGGTTCTTGCCGATCCGGGCCTTATGCAAACTTCGTTGCTCAACCTAATAATCAACGCCCGTGATGCGATGCCAGAAGGCGGAAATCTTACCGTTGAGACAAATGTGGTAGAGTTGAACAAAAGAGATGTGAACATCCTGACTCTGGATCTTGAGCCTGGACCCTATATTGAGCTCTGCGTTTCTGACACGGGAACGGGTATCGAACCCCATGTTCTGGAAAAGATTTTCGAGCCTTTCTACACCACAAAAGCCGCGGGGGCCGGCACAGGGCTGGGACTGCCGATGATCCAGGGTTTCATGGTCCAGTCACGGGGAGATATTCATGTGACCTCTGCGGTCGGTATTGGAACTACCGTGGCGCTTTATTTCCCGGCACACGAAAGCCTTGAAACTGGGCTCCCTACCGAACCGGCGCACCGGGACGTATCGGCACAAAGGCGTTTGCGAATCCTTGTCGCAGAAGATGATCCCGATGTCCGGTCCATTCTGACGAATATGCTGGTACAGGAATACCACACTGTGACGGCGGTCCACACCGGTGACGATGCATTGGTAAAACTTAAATCAGACGCCCGTTTCGATCTGCTTATGACGGACGTCGTCATGCCTGGCGTGATCCAAGGCAACGAGCTTGTTGATCACGCACGTAAGCTTTTTCCCGACATGCCGATTATCGTGATCAGCGGGTATGCGAACATGAGCGGCTTAGACGCGGATTACTCGGATGAGCAGGTACTGTATCTGAAAAAACCTCTACACAAATCGGAACTTTACGATGCAATAGGGCAGGTCATCTGAGACGAAAGGCCGGACGATCTGATAGTGTCGGCCTGAGCTGCTGACTTTGACGGTCTCAGCCTGCTCCCTTATTGGGGGTCTGGTGCTGCCGATTTTGGTTTTGATGGGCACGGATGCACTCAATCAAAATCGATGTCTTCTTTTTTTAAATCGGGTTCAGCGATCAGAGTGATGTATCACTGCGCGCCTATGCTGGCCGGATCGTGCTGGTGTCCGGTCAAAAAGTCACCGCGGAACACAAACGCCGCTTTACCCGCAATGTCAGATACCTTGAGACCTATCACTATATCCACTTGCTGGACCTCAAGCAGGGTATCTACGTGACGTAGCGCCATTTGTGGGTTGGCAATTGCCCGAGGCCATGCACTGGATTAGGGAACATTACTTGGCTGGCAAAGGCGGCGACCGGGAATTTTGTCGACCTTTTCTTGCTGGCCCAGGCTCACAGTATCGAGGTGGTTCAAACAACGTGCGAACTGGCGCTGGAACAAAATACTCTGCACTCTCCTGCCATCATCAACCTGATAAAGCAGTTGGTGGAACCGGTCATTACGCCGCTCAGCGAAGCCTATGCTTATCTGCAGCTGACATTGTGGCCTAAAGCTGGCTGCAAACGCTATGAGATGCTGTGCTCGGAGGAAGAGGCTGACGCATGAATGCCCTTATCGACCAGCTGACCGCCTTGAGGCTGCATGGAGTGGCTGCTTGCGCCCATGATTTGCTGTCCGCGCGCAAGCCACCAAGCCTGACCACAGCGATAAATCAACTGATCGACGCCGAGACTGTAGAACGCCGGATGCGCTCCATTCAGTATAAAATGAGAACTGCCAAGTTCCCCCATCACAAGAACTTTGCCACCCGCGATTACAGCACGGACACAGTCACTCAGAGCCAGATCGAACCGTTCTACACAATCCATTCATACCCTCTGCTCGGGCAATTTTACTTGAAAAACTTTACGTTTGCACACCATTAATTTGCAGGGGGATTATCCTGTCATGTGAAATTCGGTATTTATATGCAATAATCGAGATGTTTCTCTTAACAATATCGATTTCTAGTTTAAAGTGTTTATGAAACGAGCAAGGATCATCAAATGTCAGCTATCCGGCCGCTGCTTGTAGCGACAAGACAAAAACCCAGTGGCACACTATTTTTGATCTCTGCACTGGTAACGATTGGTGCTCTAGTTGCAGCGTATTATACTTATTCTAACTCCATGAAATCACTTACTGATGAAGCGGCGCGCAGTTCAACCGAAGCTGCAAACGACGATGTGGTAAATTTGCTTTCTAATGTGATGAACACGGAAGCTTTAAGCCTCATAGAAACTTATTACAAATTCGGGGACGCTCTGGACTGGGAGTCCTATTCCGAGTCAAGTGACTTCCAACTATTCGATCAAAGGGCCCGTCGCCTTACACTTGGCACACGCATATTGAAAATTAAATTGTATGGCCGGGATGGCATGACAGTCTACTCTACGGACAAATCACAATTGGGTGATGATTATTCCGAACGCGAGGATGTTATTCATGCACTTCGGGGCAGACCTTCAAGTGAAATTATTCAAAGAAACTTTTTTGAGGCGTTCACTGAGAACATAACAGATGCAACGATTGTGTCGTCATATCATCCTTTCAAAAGCCGAACGGGTCGCATCATTGGCGTTGTGGAGGTTTACGCGGACCGCACTGAAGAGTTCGAAAAAGTCAAACAAAATCTGTTGTCTGCAAAAGGCACATACTTATTTTGGCTTGTTGGCTTTTTATTTATAGCGCTCGCCCCCCTCGCTTATACAATCTACGCTCGCGAACCATCGTAATCATAAGGAAAGCTGGGCACTTTGCGAAACAAGCTACAGGCATTCTTGATCATTGTGTTGGGTGTTACCTTGGCTGCTTCTCTGGTTTTTTTCATGACCAGCAGTCAACGCAACCTGAACGAAGCCGCATTAGTACAATCGGCGCGCAATTATAATAATTTCTTCTCGGCAATGCGTGGGTTCTATCTCGGCGAGCTTCTCTCAAGAATACAAGATAGCGATATCGAAATCACGCATGACTATCATAACAAAGAGAACGCGTTGCCGATTCCGGCGACTATGTCACTGGATTTTTCCAAATATCTGAATGATCGCTCAACAGATGTGACAGTTGCTTTGGTCAGCAGATATCCTTTTCCATGGCGTAGTGACAGGGAGCTCACAGACTTTGATCTGCGGGCTATCGACAAGTTGGAACCTCTTGGCTCTGGCGAATATTCTGAATTTCTTACGGAAAACGACACCACTTATTTGCATTACGCAAGCCCGGTTGTCATGGGTGAAGGTTGCGTGAGTTGCCATAACAGCCACCCGGAAACCCCAAAGACCGACTGGGAGGTAGGTGATATAAGGGGTATTCAAATTGTGGAGATACCTGTTGATGCAACGCTATCAAGCATAGACTTTAAGCTTGCAGCCGTAAGTGCTTCTGTCGCCGCGATTGGTCTGACCGCGATTATGGCATTACTTATTCTCAATCAGCGCGCCGCTCTCGCGCGCGAAGAATTGGAACAGCGCAATGTAGAATTAGACAAGCAGAGAGAGCTAGCATACGAGGCAAATCAGGCCAAATCACAGTTTTTGGCTAATATGAGCCACGAAATCCGTACGCCTTTAAATGGCATTATAGGAATGATCCAGCTGATCGAGACTAATCGGCTGAATTCGCGGAACAGAGATACTTTCGAAATCATTAGCCGGTCAGCACGCTCACTCCTCAACATCGTAAACAGCATTCTGGACCTGTCCAAAATTGAAGCGCGCAAGCTTGAACGCCGCGACAGTATATTTTCGCTGGCGTCACTTCTGACTGATATCAAGGGCCAATTTGAAGCAGAACTGACAGCCAACCAATTGGACCTCAAGGTTGTGCTGTCTCCCACCCTGCCGGATAGGGTAAAGGGAGACACAGTAAAGATAGAACAAATTTTGACCAACCTGCTGTCGAATGCCTGCAAATTTACGAAACAGGGCGAAATCACACTTAGTGTTGCGCCCAAAAAAGGCATTTTGAACGCACCCCAAGAGCAAACACCAACTTGCTTTACTATTTCAGACACTGGAATTGGTATTTCGGAGCAAGACCAAAAAAAATTATTTCAACCCTTTGTTCAAGCTGACGGCTCCTTGACACGAGTACACTCTGGAACAGGCTTGGGTTTGTATATTGTACAGCAGCTGGCTGAGTTGCTTGGCGGTAACGTTGATATGCAAAGTGAGTTGGGGAAGGGAACATCGATCACTGTGTGCCTGCCGCTCACTTTCTATGATGACGAAAAGCCCAAAGTCGCGGTGGATCTGGGGCAAAACAAGTCTAGAGCATTGGTCTTGGACGAGGACGAAACGCGCAGATTACGCATCTCAGTAACGTTGAAAAACTTGGGCTATGCTGTGACGTCCCCCGATAACATCAATCATGGAGCAGTTAGGTTAAACGCCAAAACAACACCTTGGAGCGTCATCATCGTTGCCGGACGCAACACAGATACAAACTCCATGATATGGCCTACTATTCAGGATATGGCTAAAGCCAATGCAAACATGACCGTCATGGTGCTTGCCGACCAGTTTGACAGATCAGCCGTTGAATTGCCCGCAGACGTATTGACTGTACTCCCCGGCCCTTTCAACCCCTTTGGATTGGTCGAAGTTCTGAACCATTCAAAAAAAGACGATTTAAGCTCTACAACCACAGAGGACGGCCCGATAGCAGCACAAAGCGATCCGGGGTCCATGGCTGTATACGGCAAAACGCTCACGGCCTTAGTTGTCGATGATAACTTGATTAATCGAATTGTCTTGGAACGTTTACTCATCAAGATCGGTGTTTCGTGTCGTTCAGTTGACAGCGGGCAAGCGGCCATTGATGAAGTGCAAAAGTCTCGGTTTGATGTGGTTTTCATGGACGTGCAAATGCCAGAAATGGATGGCTACACGGCAACCGCACATCTCCGAAAACTTGGATATTTGTCATTACCCATCGTAGCCTGCACAGCACACGCTTTGGATAGTGATCGACTGCAAAGCATGCAAGCCGGCATGTATGATCACATCGCAAAACCAGTTCGGATTGAAACACTTAAGACCGTTTTGCGGAAAATATGCCCCAGTTGGACTGAGAGAAGTACCTAGAGCCGTATTTCCATCAAGGTCTATGTAAAGCCTTACAGCTCCTAGCAAAGGTCATCCATTTGGTTCACATCAGAGGCACCAGCGCGGTTGTTCAGCGCCGCATTGATCAGTGGTCTTCCCCCAATGAAGTTGTCCTCCACGCCTAGCCAAGTCCAAAAAGGAATAGTGCTTATATGCTGGTGAAAAGCAGTGTTATTGAATAGCTACCAAGCTATGTCCATATCAAAGCTCGAATTGGTGCGGAGCCGTTTAGCGTCGCTAAATGTCTCTCTTGAGCCTGTAATTACGCGTCAGAACCCAGTGGTACCAAAGCCTGTCAAGTGATTGCATGTCTGGCCGTTCGAAAACTCTCGACAGGACAAAGCTGCTGTGCTCAATATCATGAGATTCGATTTTTGCCTTAGCTCTTTCGCTAACAACGACGTAGGCGCCTCCTGGTGCGAAATCAGTTAAATAGCCTGATTTTCCCTTTTGAATTGACCAATCTGACTAGAACTCTTTTTGCAAAGTATCTAGGGTTTGTATTCTATGCCAAAGCTCCCATCTCTCCCTATTTGCACCCAATTGCTTTGAGGAGACTGTAAAAGCTGGATCATCCCTAAATGGAGTTTTGCAAGTCTTGCGGAACTTTGCTTTCTCAAAATCGTTTGTACAGTTTTGCACTGCACAGAATATTGCGTCTTTTATTGGGGTGTAACTCATAGAAGGGTCTCTTTCCCCCCACTTTACCCGTGAGCATTTGATCTGCGAGTCCATGCGACATGGAATTAAGCATGGATTTTCTCCATTGAGCACTTAACCGAGTTTTTCACAGACATTGATGAGATTGTTGGCCCGCGTGGGTATTGTCGATGCGCCCGAGACAGAAGC
>JAYQEA010000133.1:0-9004 GCA_038138625.1 Roseivivax sp. | reverse complement strand
GATCCGGCAGCCGAGACCACGTTTGACGGAGATGTCGGCGTGGTTGCAGACAGCGAACCAGCGACCGAAGCCACGGTTGCTGAAAACGTCACACCAGAGGTTGCCGTTGCAGACGCTGGTCCGTCGGGATCAGACGGCGATGCAGATCCAGTTGATGAAACGGCAGAAGCACCAAAGCCAAAGCGCCGCGGTTGGTGGTCCATGGGACGATAGACCTGCGTTTGCCAATCTTTTAATCAGCCAAAGGCCTCCGGCATCGTCCGGGGGCTTTTTTGTGACAAAAGGTCCACACCACAGCTTTGTGATCAATGCACCTCGTGCAGCGCAGTCTCGGCGCGCCTACATTGATATGGAATGTTTGGTATCGAACTCATAAGCGCTGCACTTTTGCCAGCAATGTTTGTCGCTTTTCTAGCGGGGCTTTTGTCTTTTCTCAGTCCCTGCGTGCTCCCCATTGTGCCGCCCTATCTGGCCTATATGTCCGGCGTCACACTGAATGAATTGTCCGCTGGCTCTAGCAAACGCGGGGCGGTCTTGCCTGCCTTGTTTTTCGTGTTGGGACTTAGCACAGTCTTTATCATTCTCGGCTTTACAGCGTCGATCATAGGCGTTCTTTTTTTGCAGTATCAAAGTGTATTGAACACAGGCGCAGGACTGCTTGTGATGCTGTTTGGGCTGCATTTTCTGGGAATTTTCCGGATCGGTTTTTTGGATCAAGAGGTTCGTCTGGACGCGGGTGACAGAGGCGGCAGCGCCTTTGGCGCCTATATCCTAGGCTTGGCCTTTGCCTTTGGGTGGACGCCGTGCATCGGTCCCCAATTAGGCGCGATCCTGTCTCTGGCAGCGTCCGAGGCGGATGTTGCCCGCGGTTCGGTTTTGTTGGCTGTCTATGCGCTTGGGCTTGGGATACCCTTTTTGGCGTTTGCAGCCTTCTTGCCGCATTTGACGGGTTTGTTGAAAGTCATGAAACGCCACATGACTCAGATCGAACGGGTGATGGGTCTTTTGCTTTGGACTATCGGACTATTGATGCTCACCGGGGGCTTTGCTGACATGTCTTATTGGCTGTTGGAAACTTTTCCCAATTTGGCCTTGCTGGGCTAGCGCAATTGAGGTTGTCTTAACCGCCGTCAAGCATATGCTGCATCAATGACACCTGCTGCATCTTTCCGTCGCAAGATATTCTATGTTCCGGGATTTGATCCGTTTCCTGCGCGGCGTTACCGGGAACTGTACCGCCGTGAAGCAGCGGAACAAGCGGCTGTATCCGGTCACAAAATATCGGTTCAAAAATCTGCTAACGCCAGCCAGTGGCGGGTGAAGTCTGTGATAGAAGAGCAATCTGCGGAAGCCGAGTTCGAAGTCCTCGTATGGTCTGACATAGTCCAAAAGGAAATGGCCCCCGGGATCTTTGCGACCTATTGGGGTTTGTTGCGAACGGTTTGGATTTATATCTCAACAGGCGCATTCTTACGCTTGTTGCGATTGTCCAAAGGGCCAGTTATTGCGGCCCTCTATCCGGTTATTTTTCTGGTACTTCAGGCCGCCTTTGCGGGATTGTTGGCATTGAAGGTGGGGCAATGGGCATCTGTCTGGCTTGCATGGCCATTCACGGTTTTGATTGCAGGCCTTGTCTTCGTTACCGTTCTACGATTTGGGCGATTTTTGGATAAATGGACTTTTGCCTACTATCTGATGCAAGACTATGCCTTTGCGGCCCGTTGGTGGGGTCGGTATGGTCGCGATCTAGACCAACGAATAGACGTCTTTGCGCGGAAAATAGGTGCTGCGCGCCGCGCGGATTATGATGAATTACTGATTGTCGGTCACTCGTCAGGCGTTCATGTGGCGATCTCTGCTTTGGCGCAAGTGCCGCAGAGCACAGAGGGTCCGGTCCTGTCATTTTTGAGCCTTGGGCAGGTTGTTCCGATGATGACTGCGCTGCCGCAGTCTGATGCACTTCGAACACATTTGGCATACGCGGCCCAACGCGCGGATTTGACATGGGTCGATGTAACAGCCCCCGGAGACGGATGCTGCTTTGCCTTGTGTGATCCAGTGGCAGTCTCTGGCGCAGCCGGGTCAAAAGATCGTGGACCGCTTGTCTTTTCTGCCCGGTTTTCCGAAACGCTGTCTCCGCAACGGTGGCGGGCATTGAAATGGCGCTTTTTCCGAGTGCATTTTCAATACCTTTGCGCATTCGATCGCGTGGCTGATTACGACTATTTCGCCATTACTGCCGGACCGCAGACTTTGGCCGATAGATATTCAGGACGCGTATCCTCGGCCAGCCGACGGACTGCTCCCGTTTTTGGTCCGGCCGCGTGATCCCGCCGAAACCAAAGTCCCGCCAAGGCAATGTGTCTTTGCGTCGTTATGCAAAGCTGTTGCGAAAAGATATTCTGTCAGCGCTTCCAGACCGGTTGTATCGGGCCAAAATGGCAGAGTTCCGGATGCCATTTCTCAGGTCTTTTTTATTGAATGAACCGCATCTGGTAGACCATGTTCTCAGTGAATGCCCCGCGCGCTACCCCAAATCCACCCGTGTTGCGCGAGGATTACGTCCGCTGCTGGGCCGTTCGGTTTTTTTGACCAATGGCGCGCTTTGGCAGCAACAGCGGCGGATCATTGATCCGGCTTTTGCCGAGACCGGTCTGAAAGCGAGCCTGCCGGCGATGCAGGCCGCGGCCAAGGCTGCAGAACGACGGATTGATGCGCTGGCTGGACCGGCTGTGCAGATAGATGCATTGGCCAGCCATGCGGCGGCCGATGTTATCTTTCGTACGCTGTTTTCGCGTCCGATATCCGAAACCATCGCATCCGAAACCTATACCGCATTTCGGACCTATCAGCGCCTGCAACCCGTCCTGAGCCCGCGGGCTTTTTTGCCATTTGGTCCGGGGAGGGCCGCCCGTCGAGAGGCCGTAAAAATCCGGGCCCTGATAAGCACAATGGTTCAAGAACGGGTCAAAGATATAGCCGCTAATAGTGCGCCCGATGATTTGGCAACACGTATCCTGCTGGCGCGGGACCCACAAACCGGTGCGCAACTGTCCGAGATTGAGATGGCCGATCAGGTAGCAATCTTTTTTCTGGCAGGACACGAAACATCCGCCGCAGCGTTGTCCTGGGCGCTGTATCTTTTGGCCATTGCGCCCGACTGGCAGGATCGGGTCGCCGCAGATGCACGCCGGCCTGTGACGCGGGTGTCGGACCTTGGTGGTTTGCGCGATACCCGCGACGTTTTGCGCGAAACCTTGCGGCTATATCCACCGGTTCCGATGATGGTGCGTCAGGCGGCTTTCAGAACAGAGTTTCGAAAACGCCTCGTGCCGCGTGGATCTCAGCTGATCATAAGCCCGTGGCATCTCCATAGACACAAAGACCTTTGGCCGGATCCGGATCAGTTTGATCCGATGCGGTGGCGGCGTGTTGGTGGATGTCCGCACAGGTCGGCATACCTGCCTTTTTCTGCGGGTCCGCGTATTTGTCCCGGTGCCGGATTCGCCATGGCAGAGATGACAATCCTGTTGACAACTTTATTGAGGAACTGGCGCGTGTATCCTGTCGATCGCCCCGAACCTGTTGCGCATCTCACGCTACGCACAAAAGATGGCATAAGACTGCGCATTGAACCGCGCGACAAAGCCGTTACAAAGGCGCAAAGACCGCAGGAGATAGCGCAATGAGTCATTTGAAATTAGCGGCAGGCTTGGGCCGGTTGGGGACAGAGTCAGCTTTTACAGTGCTCGCGCGGGCAGGCGAGCTTGCGGCTCAAGGTTGTGACATTATCAATCTCGGCATCGGGCAACCTGATTTCCGTACTCCGGAACATATTGTCGAAGCGGGTGTCAAAGCATTGCGCGACGGACATCATGGCTATACGCCCGCCAATGGCATTCCGGCTCTGCGCGAGGCGGTGGCAGCTGATTTGGGTATGCGCCATGGCGTCGAAGTCGATGCTGACTGCGTGGTCGTCGTGCCCGGTGGAAAGCCAACGATGTTTTTTGCTGTCCTGATGTTCGGAGAGCCGGGCGCCGAGATTATGTACCCCAATCCCGGTTTTCCGATTTATGAATCGGTCATTCGATACTCTGGGGCTACGCCGGTGCCGATTGCTCTTCGTGAAGACAAGGGCTTTGCTTTTGATGCAGACGAAGTACTGGCGCAAATCACACCAGCAACGCGGCTGATCATTATCAACAGTCCGGCAAATCCCACTGGTGGCGTGACACCGAAGACTGAAATTGACAAGCTTGTGGCAGGTCTGGAGGACCACCCGCATGTCGCCATTCTGTCTGACGAAATTTATTCTCAAATGCTGTACGATGGACGGGATCATGTGAGTTTGCTGCAATATCCGCAAATCAGAGACCGTCTGATTGTACTGGACGGCTGGTCCAAAACCTATGCCATGACAGGCTGGCGTATGGGGTATGCTGTCTGGCCCCAAGACTTGGTCGATCATGCAACGCGACTGTGCATTAATGATCATTCTTGTGTGAATGCCGCGTCCCAATATGCGGGGCTCGCGGCCCTTACCGGTCCAAAAGATGACGTGCATGCGATGGTCGCCGAATTTGATCGCCGCCGCGAAGTCATCGTGTCTGGATTGAATGCACTGCCCGGTGTGCGCTGTGCGGATGCGGCTGGTGCTTTTTATGCTTTTCCAAATATCGAAGAAACGGGGCTGAGCAGTCAGGAGGCACAAGATAGATTGTTGAACGAGGCAGGTATCGCAGCGATTGCGGGAACCAGCTTTGGAGCCAATGGTGAGGGGTTCCTGCGGTTTTCTTACGCCAACAGTCTGGAAAATATCGAACGCGCTCTGGATCGGTTTAAAAGCCTCTTAAGCAGCTGAGGCCGCTTGGGGTGCCGGTCAGTTGAGCCTGAGTTCGAAAAACAAGGTGATGCCGTCTGTGCAAAGGCAGTCACGTCATCTTGTCCAAAAGGGTCAATTGAAGTCGCGCGCGCAGGGCGGGGCGCAGTCTAACGGCTGCGGCTGCGATACCAGTGCAGGATATGTACTCTCAGCGCGGTGGCCAGCCCCGTTTCCAGATCGCGCTGACTGTCAATTTCAGCTGCAAGCGCATTGACGGCCAGTCCGCGTTCCCGCGCAATATCTTTAAGGGCCTGCCAAAAAAGGGGCTCCAGCGTTACGCTGGTACGATGTCCGCGTAAAGTGACAGAACGTTTAACAGGACGGTCGTTCATAGCCTATTCGGTTTCGTGACCATCCAGATCACGCTTGTCCTTTTCAGCTTTGGAAGCCTCGCGGTGTTTTTCTGATTTGGTGCGGCCAAACTTGAGTGCATTTGAATCCGCGTCGGACCGGGTTTTCGCCCGCTCCCGCGCTTTGCGGTGTTTTGACAATGAAATCACGTTGCTCATATCGCTAGCCTAAGCGTCACAGCACAGAGAGCAACACTAAAGGCCCTTGCAACAGGGATTTTTCAATCAATACGGGAAATAGGTCAGGTTTTGGGCCCAACCATATTCTCTGGACGAACAACTGCCTCGAAGGTTTCTTCATCCACAAAGCCTAAGGCAATGGCCTCTTGTTTCAATGTAGTCCCGTTTTTATGGGCTGTCTTGGCAACTGTCGTGGCATTGTCATAGCCGATCGTGGGGGCGAGCGCCGTCACCAACATCAGTGATTCTCTCATCAACCGGTCGATCCGGTCTGCATCTGCCTTAAGCCCCACAACCAGATTATCGGTGAAGGCAACAGATGCATCCCCAAGCAATTGCATTGACTGCAAGACATTGTAAGACATCATCGGCTTGTAGACGTTCAATTCAAAATGTCCTTGGCTGCCTGCAAATCCCACAGCCGCGTCGTTGCCGAATACATGCGCACAGACTTGTGTCAATGCTTCGCACTGCGTGGGATTGACCTTGCCGGGCATGATCGAGCTGCCCGGCTCATTTTCAGGAAGTATCAGCTCCCCAAGCCCACAGCGGGGCCCGGACCCTAGCAATCTGATATCGTTTGCGATTTTGAAAAGGCTGGCTGCAACTGTTTTCAGCGCACCTGACATTTCGACCATAGCATCATGCGCGGCCAATGCTTCGAATTTATTCGGAGCAGTGACAAAAGGCAGGCCCGTGATGTCCGCCATATGCGCGGCGACGGTTTCGCCCCACCCTTTTTTGGTATTTAAACCCGTACCAACCGCGGTTCCGCCTTGCGCCAATTCATAGATACGGCCCAATGCACTGCGCACGCGGGCCATGCCCATGGCAACCTGATGGGTATAGCCAGAAAATTCCTGACTGAGTGTCAGTGGCGTTGCATCCTGAGTATGCGTTCGCCCAATTTTTATAATGCCATCGAATTCTTCGACTTTTACTTGCAGCGCGGCATGCAGTTTTTCCAAACCCGGCAGCAGCACATTATGTGCGGTCATAGCGGTCGCAATATGCATGGCCGTGGGAAACGTGTCGTTAGAGGACTGTCCCATATTGCAGTGATCATTCGGATGAACCGGAGTTTTTGATCCGATTACGCCCCCCATGATTTCGATTGCACGGTTGGCGATAACTTCATTCGAATTCATATTCGACTGAGTGCCTGAACCGGTTTGCCAAACTACAAGCGGAAAATTGTCGTCAAGCTTGCCTTCGTAGACTTCGGTCGCGGCTTGAATAATGGCCTGTGCCCGCGCGTCGTCCAGATCGCCATTTGCTTTGTTGGCCATGGCGCAGGCAGCTTTAATGACGCCAAGCGCATGGACAATAGCCGTCGGTTGCTTTTCCCAACCGATAGGAAAATTGATAATCGACCGTTGTGTCTGAGCACCCCAGTATTTGTCAGCAGGGACCTCAAGCGGACCAAAGCTGTCAGATTCGGTTCTTGTAGACATGGCGCGTTCCTCGCGTGGAATACCGTTGAATGCCGTTTAGCTGCCAACATGCGTGGGTGCAATCGTCACGTCGGTGCGACGGCGTGTTCTGCTATGATTTTCGAAAACTGTCCAAACTGACCACTTCGGCATCAGGTTTCGCAGCCTCGGTGTCTGCATCATCGTCAACTTCAACCATTGGTGCTTCGGGTACAGACTGCAGGGTCCTGTCGCTGCTGTCTGCATCCTCCTGAGTTTCAAAGCGCAAACCAAATTCGACGGATGGATCTACAAAGGTTTTGATCGCGTCATATGGGACATACAGCCGTTCGGGTGCATCGCCAAAGTTCAAAGAAACCCCAAATCCGTCATCCGTGACTTGCAGATCTTCAAACCATTGCTGCATGACAATTGTCATGTCTTCTGGATAGCGATCTGATAACCAGTCCGCGATTTGAACGTCGGGGTGGCGTGTGTCAAAGGTGATGAAAAAATGGTGTTCACCGGGCAGCCCGCGTTCGGAGACGTCCTGCAAAACCTCTTGAATCAGTCCACGCATAGCGCAATGCATCAAATTGCCGTAGTCGATGGTGCGCGACATGGCGTCATCCTTTGTTTTCGAGCATCCCTTATCCTGTGCTTTTAACAGAACAGCGACACATTAAGCGTTCAAATTTTGCGATCAGAGCCCTGAGACAAGGCGCCCTGCTATGGCCGTGGTCAGGCCCATGGTTGTGACCAACACCACAGGAGACCACTTCAACCAAAACAAGGCCGCAACTGCAAGCGTTACCGCAACCAAAGCGGACGGATCAAGGCTACTGATGACAGGAAAATCTACCTGAATGCTTAAAATTGTCTTTCTTTGAACGGTACTGAACAACACATGCACAGCAAACCAAACTGACAGATGACCCATGACCCCGACAACAGCTGCTGAAATCATTGTCAATGCCGCGCGAGGCCGGGGTCGGGACCCTAGGGCTTCGATAAAAGGTGCTCCCGCAAAAATCCATAAAAAGCACGGGATAAATGTCATCCAGAGGGTTAGACCGCCCGCTGCAATGGCCCAACTTGGACTTCCCAAGCTTTGTCCCGCAAGCATACCCACAAACTGTGTGACAAGGATCAAGGGACCGGGAGTGGTCTCAGCCAGACCTAAGGCATCGATCATCTGCTCAGTGGTCAGCCAGTTATAAGCTTGGATAACCTGCTGTGCCATAAAGGCCAGAACTGCATAAGCTCCACCAAACGTAACCAAAGCCAACAGACCAAAAAACAAAGCCAACTGTAACAACAAGGCAGGCCCGGTTATCCATAAGACAAGGATTGGTGCCACCCAAAGCCCCCCCCATACCAACACCGTGCCAAGGATACGCTGGCGAGGCCAAGGGGGTGGGCAGTGTTCCACCAGCGGCGCCCGCAACCAACCCCATAGCCCCACGCACAAAATGACGAGTGGGAACGGCGCCTGAAACAAAAGCAGAGATAAAAATGCGAGACTGGCGACAAGTCTCTGTTCTGTGGTTCTAAGGGCCCGACCTGCCAGTCGCAAAAGGGCCTGCAACACGATTGCGATAACGGCTGCCTTTAAGCCGATCAATGCGGCGGCCATATCGGGGGTTTGTCCGAATGTGCTGTAGGTCATGGCAAGCACCGCAATGACCAGTGCGCCGGGGAGGACAAATAACACCCCCGCGATCAATCCACCAGAAACGCCGCGCAGTTTCCAGCCGCAATATGTCGCCAGCTGCATAGCTTCAGGCCCCGGTAGCAGCATGCAAAAAGCCAAGGCGTCGGAAAAATTGCGATCGCTTAGCCACCCGCGATTGGTCACCAACTCTTGATGCATCAGTCCGATCTGCGCAGCTGGGCCACCAAATGACAACAACCCTATGCGCCCGAAGGCAGAGCAAAGTGCGGCATAGGAATAGATCATCAACGGGCTCCCTTTCGGTCTGCGGCTGCATGTGGTGCCTAACGCCCGATGTGGACAATGATAAAGTGCCCGGGTCAAGGCAAAGACCTACCTTATGCATCGGCTATTTTAGGGGCTGGGGTTTCCGTGACCTTGCTTTGGAAAGGGCACTGATATGCGTTTGTATCCCACCTGAAACGTACCACAGGGCGGTGGCGGGCCTCCACCCCGAGGCCCTCAA
>JAYQEA010000132.1:0-9564 GCA_038138625.1 Roseivivax sp. | reverse complement strand
TGTTGCCTCCGTTTTCCGAAACATAGTGGAGGACAACTTCATTGGGGGAAGACCAGAATCTCTTGCGAAGTATCCAAAAAGGTTGGCGTTTATCCATCTAAATATGGGTTCCAATGTAAAAGCCTGCCCTGCCAGCCCTCACAGCAACACTCATAGCAATCTTGCTGTCTAACATTGCCATTGGACACTGTTGGGCACTCTATGACAGGACGTAAGAAGTGATTTTGATCGAATAGTCAAAAGCACGCGATTTGGGTCAGGCCGACGCCACCTCCGCAAGGTGGCCGGTATCGATCTCTACCTATTCTGACCCATTCGTTCAACGTTTGCGGCGCACACCCAATCTTCGATGAAATCAATACGATTGCCGCCGAACGGCTCTCGTACTGCTCGATACCATCCAATACCATCCGTAAAGCGAGATCGCACACTTCCCTCGAATACTTGTTCGGTGTCTTTTTCATGCTGCTCCATCCTACTCATGAGTTGGAGCCTCAGGCACAACCGGCGCGGTTCAATCCGTGTCAATCACGGCAATTTAGCAATTCCTGTACACTATACAAAGCAAGTGTGGATCACTGCTTTAAAAGCGTCCCAAAGGTCCTTTGCGCAACCGCCAACTGCCTATAGAGTTCGGATTTCTAAAAAACTCGGTCCAAAAACTTAAATGAAATGCCAAACTGTTTCATGTGGGTCACGTACAATGACCGAAACAATTAACTGGCTATGGCCCGCTCCCCAAGTCTGGCGGATCATTGCTCTTTCACCTGATTAGGAAAAATCAAAGCACATCCTGAGGTGGGTTATTTTTAAATGATAATGCTGGGCTGCATTGAATGCAGATTGACAAGCAAGGGGTCTGTGTCCGAACTTTCTTTATACCCAAACCGGAGGCATAGTCTGTAAATTCTATAGTGGCCCTACCACCATAGAACAGAGATTTCATCAATTCCAAACTAACCAATCGTTTAGGAAACAAGAGCAACCCTAAGCTCTTCGTTTCGAATACTGCGTTGTACTCATTGTATATAAATAAATTACTGCGGGTAATTCTTAAATTATTCCACTGTAACGGATTTCGCCAGATTGCGCGGTTGATCTACGTCTGTTCCTTTTTCGCAGGCTGTATAATAGGCCAGCAGCTGCATCGGTATGGAGTAGACAATGGGCGCCCAATGACTGTCGACATGCGGCATTTCGATTCGGTGCCATGTACCATCACCCGCCTTGGACACGCCTTCGGAATCCGAAATAATGATGATCTTGCCACCACGCGCCATCACTTCTTGCATGTTGCTCACCGTCTTTTCAAACATCGCATCGTGCGGTGCAAGAACAACAACTGGCATCTGCTCGTCAATTAAGGCGATCGGACCGTGCTTTAGTTCGCCAGAGGCGTAGCCTTCTGCATGGATGTAGCTGATCTCCTTCAGCTTCAATGCTCCTTCCAACGCTAGTGGATAATGTGCTCCACGACCAAGGAATATCGCATCATTATAGCGGGCCAATTGTGCCGATACGACCTGAATGGCCGCCTCAGTCCCGAGCGCATCCGCAACAAGACTGGGAACGCGCCAAAGATCGGACGTTAGCTTCTGCAATACTTTGTCCGAACATGTGCCACGCTGTTTCGCAGCTTCCAGAGCGAGGACAGCAAGCACAGCAAGCTGACATGTAAACGCCTTGGTCGAGGCCACACCAATTTCCGGACCCGCATGAATTGGCAAAACCACGTCACTTTCCCGTGCAATTGAGCTTTCAACCACATTTACCACGGCGACGATTTGACTGGCCTTGCCTTTACAATACCGCAAAGCCGCCAGTGTATCCGCAGTCTCACCAGACTGGCTTACAAAAATTGTCAATGTACGACCACTAATCGGAGGCTCACGGTACCGGAACTCGCTGGCAATATCGACCTCAACCGGCAGCCCTGCAATTTGTTCAAACCAATACTTAGCCACAAAACACGCCAAGGAAGCCGTGCCACAAGCAACCATAACCACCCGATCAACAGCGGCCAGATCAAGATTTTCCGAGATCAGTTCCCGACGCTTTTGACCATCAAGGTAGAACTTGATGGTATTGGCCAGCACCACAGGTTGTTCCGCGATCTCTTTAGACATGAAATGCCGATGTCCGGCTTTGTCTACCGAGGTCGCGTCTACAGCGACCGTGCGACGCTGACGCGTTACAGCGCCACCATTGGTATCAAAAAAATCAGCGCCAGCACGTGTAAGGACCGCAAGATCACCCTCTTCAAGATACGTGATCTCATTCGTCATAGATGCAAGCGCCAAGGCGTCCGAACCTACAAACATTTCGCCATTGCCCCAACCGACGGCCAAAGGACTGCCCTTACGGGCGACAACCATCAAATCATCCTCGCCGTCGAACAGAAAAGCCAATGCATAGGCGCCTTCGAGCCGTGCAATGGTTTCTTTGGCCGCCTCAATGGGGGACAGCCCTTGGGACAGATACCAGTCCGCCAACATGGCAACAGTTTCAGTGTCTGTGTCTGTTTTGGGCGTGATCTTGCGAGACGCCAGAAACACACGCAATTCCCGGAAATTTTCAATGATCCCGTTATGTACAACAGCAACACGTCCACGGGCGTGAGGATGTGCATTTTCTGTAGTTGCCGCCCCATGGGTTGCCCATCGCGTATGACCAATACCGGACGTCCCCGCCAATGGATGCAAAACCAAGTGGTCATTCAGATTCACCAGTTTTCCCAGCGCGCGCCGCCTGTCCAGCTGTCCGTTATTTACAGTGGCAATACCAGCGCTGTCATACCCACGGTACTCAAGCCGCCGCAACCCATCAACCAAAATTGGAGCTGCTTGATGCTTGCCTAAGACGCCAACTATCCCACACATAAAAATACCTTTCGGATAGGTTTTAATTGCAAAAACCTTGAGAGTGCATACGAGAATCTATCCCAACTCTGCAAGTCCAAGTTCACGACATGAAGCACTGAGTAACAGAAGCTTTATCGAGAATTTACAAGATTTCTGCAGCATCCAATCAGCGGCAAATATTCCAGCTTCGATGATCTAGGGGGCCCATTCCGTAATGACCTGACCCGCCAAAATGCGGAACTAGAAATATTCGTCTCGAAAAATTCGAACCCATTTTGTCTTCCTTTAATCGATCGACCAAAGCATCAGATCGTATATGTCGCACCCGGCATGTTGCTCTGAACCCCAATAGGAACAACGAGACCAGACTTGCGAGGTCTGGGCATTTAGCATCGAGACTGCTTTGCCGATGGGCAAGCCTGGTTAAGGATCGGGAGCCAGCCTGCTGTATTTATTGCGCCGTTGCCGACAGGCAGGAATCAGAGCGTTGAGGTATTTGCGTTTGTGGATAATCGGGATTTCCATTTCATCTGAGTTCTGGATCAAGCTCCTAAAAATGAGGTTTAACCGAACACACCACGATTTGTGGTGTCGGATCGGGTGTGTCTGTGTCTACAGCCTGAGGCACTTCTGCCGGGCAAAGCCAATGTATGGGAGCCGCGGAAAAAAAACACTCGTCTGTTTCGGAATGCGGCGTTCTGCCGGGTCCGC
Source organism: Roseivivax sp. (assembly GCA_038138625.1). GTDB lineage: Bacteria > Pseudomonadota > Alphaproteobacteria > Rhodobacterales > Rhodobacteraceae > JAQXDR01. The sequence goes on along the minus strand of JAYQEA010000132.1, from coordinate 5,992 downwards.
AGCGGATCAACGTGGAGCGGTTTTTGGCAATTGCAACTGCCAGTTATGACCCATCCGGCGGTGGACGAAGACAGATGTTTTCGACCGTCTTTTCAACGCTATAAGCGATGATGTAAACCTTGAATGTACAGTCATCAACAACCGCCATCTCGGTTCCCCAGACGGGATCTGGCACAAAAGGGTGGCTCTGTCTCAGGCCATCGGGCGCTCACGCAGCTAGATGAACGAGGCGCAGCCACAGTGATCCAGCCAAAATCGCACCGCAAGCAAAAGCGTGACTATGGCATCGATGCCTTACAGTCGCGGCAACTTGTCAAGAATTGGCTCGCATAGAAAAAGGAATTCAGAGTCATTGTCACCCCACATGACAGGCCAGAGTGCCTTTACATCACAAACCGGATCCTCGTCGCAGTCTTCTTCGCATCTAGAGGGTCGCCCAAAGGCTTTCATCCCATGCAATTTTGGGAAAGAGTGACAGGATCAACAAATGGCACATGCATTACATAGAACAAATGGTGAAACTCGAAGAAAAATGTTAACCAAATTGCAAGAGAACGTTGACAACTTTAAGAAAGTTTTACCCGCACGCTGCCGCGGGCACAGGTTACAATACATATAAACCTTCAGTGGGGACCAGTCTGATCGATGGAAATTACAAAGGCCCAGAATGGCGCCGACATCAGTCCGCGGAACCCTTGGACACGCACCCAAAGACTTTTGACACTCGCCGAAAACGGATGGTTTAATCAAGCACGACAAATGCTGGAGACCCTGCGATATCATGCTGATGTCTCCGACGCGATATTCACAATTCTGCAAAAAAAACTGGCCGATATCGAAACACAAGGCCGTGCTGCCCCACGCATTGATTTGCCCTGCGATTACTTGCGTCATGGCGCGGAATACGGGTTCAACTTACCGTTTCGACGACTGCGAGCACGCACAAAATCACCAGGTCGATTTCCACCAACTTTAGCGATACCCCGTCATGTCGGCCTTCAAAACGACAGCAGCTTTATTCTTGATGCCGCCACAGTGCTGGCCCCTAAAATAAATCATCGTATGCGCCGGGTAGAAGTTTTCTGGGCCCATCTGCCTGGGTGCGACAGCGATGCCATCATTGATGGCCTTATGTCGCAGACATTTACCGGTGTCATTCGTTTGACTGTGGTCACAAACTCGCCCGACACATTACCTGAAATTCCCGAAAAATTATCACCACAGGTTATATCCGGTTCGATCTTGGGCGATGAGGCGCATGTACATATAGGCGAACGTCTCAATGCAGAACGAGGCGAAAATAACGACCCCTTGATGCTGTTTGTTACAGGAACAGTGCGGCTTGGAGCAACTGCTCTGGAGAGGGCTGTGTTTGCGGCACGTGCGTCAGATAAATTATTCTTACCATTGTATACTCAAGAAAAAAAAGGAGAGTTGGATACAGCATTTCGATGGGACCTGCCCAAAGGCCTATTTGATGGCCGCTACCCGTTCCGAGATATGCAAGGACTAAATTTTGCTGCTCCGGCCGGTTTATTACGCTTTATCGGCCTGCCTGATCAACGGTTTCTAAACTTAGGGTTTGCCGCGCGCGATATTGCATTTCGCGCATTTACGCATGGCAGCTATTTCCTACCCCTGCCCGTGGACAAAGTCTTTTATACCCAAGACGAAGCTAACCATTCCAAAGACTTCAACCTCTATGTAAGTTTGTGCCCTAATCATTGGGATCGTAAAAAAGATGGCACATTCGCTATCCCTAAGGTTTCTATTTATATCCCTGCCTATAATGCCAAACGGTATATACAGTCGGCGATTGACAGCGTGCTGGAACAAGATGTTGCCGATTTAGAGGTATGCGTCTGCAATGACGGCAGTCTCGATGGTACGGGGGAATTGCTAAAACAGTTGTATGGCGACAATCCACAGGTGCGATGGGTTAATAGTCGAAACGGGGGCATTGGTCATGGATCAAACACAGCAATCCGCATGAGCAAGTCGCCCTATATTGGCCAATTAGATAGTGATGATCGGCTTAAACCTGGCGCTGTGCGTAGGCTCATGACCTATCTTGATGAAAACCCAGAAATCGCCTGTGCTTACGGTTCTTGTGAACGCATAAATGTCAATGGTGATTACGTCCATGACGAATATCGCTGGCCGGAATTCTCACGTGAAAAAATGATGATTACCTCAATAACTCATCATTTTAGAATGTTTCGTCGATCAGCATGGGAACGCACAGAACGATTTCGAGAAGATATCGTCAACGCAATAGACTATGATATTTTTCTCAAACTCAGTGAGACCGGTCCCTTCAAGCATATCGACGAACTGATGTATCAGCGCCGCTGGCATGGAGAAAATACATCGAGTGTCGACGAGAACTTCCAAACGACCAATACGTACCGAGTACAACAGGAAACGCTAAACCGTTTGGGCTTGTCCCAATTTTGGCGCATCCATCTGCCCGATCCAAACCAACCCAGACGCATCACATACAAACGCCATCACGATACACGGACTGTCATATTTTGGCCTGACTATTCACGGAACAACCCCTATCAGCAGAGGCTCTATGCCAAGGCACGTAAGAATTTTGAAATTTGTGCCGGCGATATAGATGCCGCGCTTGATGCGTTAAAAGACGGCTCGAGCCCACGCCAACTTACGTTCCATTTGCACTGGCTGAATTTTTTATGGCGCGAGATTACCGAGGAAAGCGAGGCTAGGCGGCGTTGCTATGAGTTTATTGAAAAAATAAAACATTTTGTATGGAAGGGCGGCCGATTTGTCTGGACTATCCACAACACCATTAGTCACGATACACAGTTCCACGACCTTGAAATCGAGCTGTCCGAAGCACTAGCAAGAGAAGCCCATGCTCTTCATTTTCACTGTGAAGGATCTGTATGCGAAGTTGCGCAATGTTTCGCCTTTGATCGAAAAAAAGTGTTCGTGAAGCAACACGGCAATTATCTAACAGCCTATCCTGATTTCGTTAACCGGGAAACGGCGCGCGCGGAACTTGGCATCCCTGCTCATGATGAGGTGATCTTATTTTCGGGCCAAGTCAGGCCATACAAAGGCGTCAAGCAACTAATAACAGTCTTTCGCCGCATACTTGCTGATCGGCCACAAGCCCGTCTTTTGATAGTAGGCGAAACAAAGTTCAATCCTTTTGAACACATCGAACCAGCACTGTCTGATACCGAAAAAACGAGGATCACATCGATTAAACGTTTTGCTTCCAATATGGAATTACAGTTGTTCTTTGCCGCGGCGGATATCGCCATCTACCCCTATCAAAGAATTTTAACATCCGGATCACTCATGTTGGCACTCAGTTACGGAATTCCAGCGGTGGTACCTAAGGTGGCCATGACCAGCGAAGTTATCGGATTGACACAGGCTGGTGCCCTATATGATGTTGAAGGAGGGATAAACGCGCTAGAGCATGCGACGCGGGACCTCTTAGGGAGAGTTCTCTCTCATCCCGATCCAGTGGCATTGCGCACATCCTTACGGGCGCGCGCAGCAGAGTTTGAATGGCCAGACCTCACTTCCTTATTGTCAGGGCAAATATTACAAGATCCGTCCACACGAGGGGATTTTTAATGGCAAATAACAGAATATTTCTACTCGGGATGGGAGCCCAAAAATCGGGCACGAGCTGGCTTTACAAATATTTGACCAGCGTCGACGAATTCGAAAGCGGCATATTTAAGGAGTATCACGTATTAGATGCAATATTTTGCCCAGAAACCCCAGGGCGTTACAAAGGCACGATGAAAGTTGCCTCTCAGGTACTGTCGCAAAACGACTCAGTACCATCCTCGCAACAAAGGTTCGTCCATAGAGCGTCCCTAACGCTGAACGTTCAGTACTATTATGATCATTTTGCCAATCTTTTCGCGAAACAAAACAAAAAGATTGTTGGTGATTTCACCCCATCCCATAGCGCACTGCCGACAGCAGCTTTGCAAGAGGTACGCAACGAGTTTACAGCGCGTAATATTGATGTGAAGCCAATATTTTTAATGAGGGATCCAATAGAACGCGCGTGGTCTGCATTACGCATGGCGCGTCGTGATAAATCACTTCGCAAAGACGAATTTCGGCAGCTTGGTATAAGCAATCCCTATATTTTGGATGATGATGAGCTACTGCAGATTTTACCAGATACAACTGGATATAGAATAAGGTCCGACTATCAGAAAACTATTGAAAACATTGAAAATGTCTTTTCACAGGGAAATATTGTATATGCATTTTATGAAGAACTATTCACATATAACTCTATATATTATATAGCAGATAAAATTGGCTTTCAATATGTAAAACCTAATTTCCAATATAGGGCAAATCCCTCACCAAAAACGTCAACATTATCACCAAAGACATTGGCATATCTTCGTGATCGTTACGATGCTACGTACCGTTTTGTTGGTGATCAATTTGGCTCTGAGCGTATTGCAAAGATCTGGCCATATTATCAAAAAATTGAAAGTTGATAAATGCGTATCATTCTACATATTGGAACTCATAAAACTGGGACCAGCTCAATCCAGAATGTATGCCATAAAATGCGTGCGACACTATTGGAGCAGGGAATATTATATCCAACAATTACGCCTTATAACCGACATTCTATTCTGGTAACACCCTATGTGGAAAAATTACCACGTGAGTTTGCTAGGCATTTCAACAAAAATAAGGATTTAGCAAATACATTTGCATATAGAATGTGGGAAGAAATCAAAAATGAAATAAGTGAAAACGTAAAATTAGATACGATTGTCTTATCTAGCGAACACTTTGCCAATGCAGTAGACGTATCTGGCTTCTTAGATCAAATACATTATATTGCACCTAATTGTGAAATTGATATTCTATGTTATTTACGCCGGCCAGATGATCGTTACCTTTCCGGAATTCAACAAAAGCTAAAGGGCACCTATAAATTAAACTGGCCTCAAAATGAAGATCTTTTACCAGACCTCCATAAGTGGGATGGTGCTGGACGCTTAAATCTAACTGAATTCAACCGTTCCAAACTGCTAGATGGAGATGTTGTCAGTGATTTCTTAAATTTTATTGGTGCAAAGATTTCACGTCGAGCCTGGGCACACTTAGGTGCAGAAAACATTTCTCTTTCCGCAGAGGCAATGGCGGCTGTAATTAATTATCGGAAAAACGTACTCCCCAACGAAAATGGCTTAATGTCACCAGAAGTTAATCGATTGATGAAAATCATGAAAAATGTAAGTGCTTATTTACCAAAGCACCTACAACCAAAAAAACCGCAATTAAGACCTAACATACGTTTGGCAGCACTAGTAGCAACGCAAAATAGGCTAGCGACACTTCGCGATGACTTTGGCTTTGAATTTTCAGATAAATCCATATACAACTTCGCGGAAATTAATGAAGCATTTTCAAAAACAGTTCTACTGCAATCAAAGCGACCACAACTACATAATCTGATTGACTATGATCCAGACAAGTTGGTAGCGCTTCAATCAGCCACGATAGCACATATTTTAGGAAAAAAAATTCAACCGAAAAAAGAGAACTCAAAAAGTGACATTCAAATGGATAGACTCACGTGATAAAGATCTCAAACATACGATAACTTCATTAAAAATATAGAGCGAATAGAAGCTTGAGTTTTCTATTATTATAGAAATAGAAAGTTACTTTTTAGTTAGCACCTATTTTAATGTAACTGTTTGATTTGAAATCTACATTAAGCTAAAGTCTGCTAAGCTTGGGTTGGCTGTATTACAACTGACATAATAGGTATGCTATGGAGAGTTCGTTCTGTTAAAATCCTTAGAATAGGATTTTTTAAGCTACTTCATCTCTATATTTATAATATAAAATTACATATAAGACGCGATCACTACCGAGCTTAAATAGTGTAACCCGGCAACAATAGGCAGAAGTTTCAAAAGAAGAAACTAATAAAATTTTATTATATAATCTATAG
>JAYQEA010000131.1:0-9636 GCA_038138625.1 Roseivivax sp. | reverse complement strand
CGTCGATAGGTGGCAAAAGCCCCTTGGCATTTGAACGAAAGGCCGCATAAATGAAATGAGAGACCGCAACGCAAGCGTGAAAAGATCAAATGGATTCCAGGAACCTATATTGCGCTATGGAGTTGATAGCCGTGCTGAAAAACAAGCCTTACGGAGGTGACGCCTTGTTTTTCGCGGTGGGTCATTCGATCAAGCGCAAACAGCGCCTGTCCTTTCTCGCAAGCCAGCACTTCGGCGATGCGGGCGTTTGCTGAAAGGGCGGAAAACGTAAAGCTCCCCCCGTCGAATGCAACATGATGCACCAACCATTCGTTCGGGCTGAGCATATCAAACGTCTCTGCCCGCGCCTGCGGTACTGCGCTTAGGTTGATCCACCGATCCTCGAAAACATAGGGCGATTGGTTCGCCATATAGAGAGTTTCGATGTGCAGGTGATCGTCGCGGGGACTTGTTTGCAATCGGGCCATTACATCAGCAGGCGGCGCGGTAATTGTCCGTTTGAGGATCATGTATTGAAATGCGGCCCCTTTGCCTTCGATTTCTTTGCGCAGGATGGAGATTTCCAGCCTGACCTGCCTCACCGGGTTCAGCGCAACACGTGTTCCAGCCTTGCGCTTGCGTTCCAACAGACCTTCTTCGGCCAAGCTCCGCAGGGCACGGTTCATCGTGGAGCGGGCACAGCCGAATTCTCCTGCAAGATCCGCCTCGAAGGGGATGAATTCCCCTGGCATCCAGTCGCGCTGCGTTATGCGACGCCGCAACTCCGCTTGGACCTCTTGCCAGGAATTTGTTCGCTCAGTGCTCAAATCGCTTCCTTCAATTTGGCAATCGCGGCCCTGTACCGCTGAGTTATCTGGTCGCGCCCGACATGTGCGCCGCCTTGGACCAAATGCCGACCTGCAGACCAGACATCCGTGATCATACGATCGTCTCCTGCAAAGATAAATCTATCAAGCACCGTGTTCCCGTAGACCCCGTCGAGGTCAATGTGATCCCCGCTAAGAGCCATCAGATCCGCCGTAAACCCACGCGCAATCTGGCCCGTATGGCGCCCTGCGGAGAGTGCCCCGCCAAGTGTGGCTGCCTCATACAGCCGCCGACCGGTGGATTGCTTCGCAGTGGCAAGTGCTGCACGGCTGTGGTCGCGCAGACGTTGGGAATAGTCGAGCGTGCGCAATTCTTCAGCCAGCGCGATGCGAATGTTGCTGTCCGACCCGATCGAGATCTTGCCGCCCGCGTCGAACCAGCGGACACCGTCGAAGATACCATCGCCAAGGCTCGATTCCGTGATCGGGCACAGCCCTGCAATGGCGCCAGAGCGGGCAAGGGCTTCCGTCTCATGTGGCAACATCTGGGTGCAGTGGATGAAGGTCATTCTGTCCAGCGACCCAAGATTATCCAGCACCCATTCGACCGGACGACACCCCAAAGCGGCCTGAACTTCTTCGACTTCGGCAATCTGTTCGGCCAGATGCATATGCACAGGTCCGTGGGTCAACGCTGCCAAATCAGCAATCATGCCGGGGGCGACCGCGCGCAAAGAATGCGGCGCGACCCCTATTCGGCAGTCATTGGGCAATGCGGCCATGGCCCGATCGGCCAGTTCGAAAAGCCGCGCAAACTGGTTCAGATCGGTCCCAAAACGTATTTGACCAGGCCCCAGCGGACGTTTGTCCAACCCTCCATATTGATATTGAACCGGCAACAGCGTCAGACCGATGCCTGTGGTCGCGGCGGCGCTGGCAACGCGTTCCGACAATTCAGCAAGATTGTCATATGCCGCGCCACCGGGCGCATGGTGAATATAATGAAACTCGACGTTCGCGGCATAGCCCGCCTCAAGCATCTCCATCTGCACGAATGCTGTGATCGCCTCGATATCGTCCGGGCTCAACCGGTCAAGGAAGCGAAACATCAACTGACGCCATGTCCAGAAGCTGTCGGTCGGATTGGGCCCGCGTTGTTCGGTCAGTCCCGCCATAGCGCGTTGAAAGGCATGGCTGTGCCCGTTCACCGGTGCGGGCAAGAGCGTACCGAAGGACGCCTTTGTGGAGCAAGGAACGTTTGCGGCCACGTCTGCGATCTTTCCCGCCTGATCGAGGGTGATTTCAACATTATGCGCCCATCCCTGCGGAAGGAGTGCTTGCTTTGCAAAGAGTTCCAAGAGTTTTCCTCGTTGACTTATTATGTATGCACTTATAGCAATAAAGGGGATCATAACAAGGTGATTCATGCTTCTCACAGATGCAAAAGTGGCAAATCGGCCTCAAGGCTCTGACCTTGACGATCAGGCAATGGTGGTGCGCGGCGGTGAAATCGTCTGGATTGGTGCGATGGAGCGTCTGCCGGATGCCTATCAGGGGGATGCGCGCGTTGATCTTGGCGGGCGACTGGTCACGCCAGGTCTGATTGATTGCCACACGCATATTGTGCATGGCGGGCACCGTGCCCGCGAGTTTGAGATGCGGCTTGAAGGTGCCAGTTACGAGGAAGTCGCCCGCGCAGGCGGTGGGATTATCTCGACTGTCTCGGCGACGCGGGCGGCCAGTGAGGACGACCTATTGAACAGCGCGCTGCCGCGCGTGGATGCCTTGATCGCAGAGGGTGTCACCACACTTGAGATCAAGTCAGGCTATGGACTGGATCACGAAACCGAGCTGCGGATGCTACGCACCGCACGCCGGATCGCGGCCTTGCGCCCCGTGGATGTACGCACCAGCTTTCTGGGGGCGCATGCCGTGCCCAAGGGCGCGGACGCAGATACCTATATCCGTGATGTCGCAATTCCGGCTTTGCGGGCCGCCCACGACGAAGGTTTGGTGGACGCGGTGGATGGGTTCTGCGAGACGATCGCGTTTACTCTAGACCAGATCGCACGGATCTTTGAAGTGGCGGGTGATCTTGGCCTGCGGGTCAAGTTGCATGCAGAGCAGCTGTCCAACCTTGGCGGGGCCGCGATGGCAGCGGGTTACAGGGCGCTGTCTGCGGATCATGTCGAGTATCTGGATGAGCAGGGCGTCAAAGCTATGGCTGCGGCTGGAACGGTCGCAGTGTTGCTGCCTGGAGCGTTTTATACACTACGCGAAACGCAAGCGCCACCGATCGAGGCGATGCGTGGACACGGTGTACCAATAGCCCTCGCGACAGATTGCAACCCCGGTTCGTCGCCTCTGACATCGCTGCTGTTGACGATGAACATGGGCGCGACGCTGTTTCGACTGACACCCGCGGAATGTCTGGCAGGCGTGACCAGGCATGCGGCAGCGGCACTTGGCCTTGGCGACCGCGGGACGCTTGCCCCCGGCATGCGGGCGGATTTGGCGATTTGGAATGTGAACGACCCGGCAGAGTTGAGCTATCGCATTGGTTTCAACCCGCTATGGCGGCGTATGTTCCGGGGGGAATGGACATGATCGTACTGTCACCGGGCAGCGTATGCCTTGCTGATCTGGAAACGATTTGGCGAGCCGGCGCAAATGTAAAATTGTCAGACGAAAGTGCGGCTGGGATCACGGCGTCTGCGCAAATCGTTGCAGATGCTGCGCAAGGGGATACGCCTGTTTATGGGGTGAATACCGGCTTTGGCAAACTGGCCTCGATGCGCATTGATGCTGAGGACACCGAGACATTGCAACGCAATCTGATCCTAAGCCATTGCTGCGGGGTCGGCGTGCCGCTGGATATCGCGACGACACGGCTGATGATGGTGCTCAAGCTGATCTCTGCCGGGCGCGGGGCCTCAGGCCTGCGGACCGAAACCCTGATCCTGATCCATGATCTTTTGGCCAAGGGCATCACGCCTGTCGTGCCAGATCAGGGATCGGTCGGCGCGTCGGGAGACCTGGCCCCATTGGCACATATGGCCGCGACCTTGATCGGCGAGGGTGAGGCTTTTTTAGACGGTGTTCGCATGCCTTCACGCGATGCCTTGGCGCGGACGGGTCTGCAACAGCTGACTTTGGGACCTAAAGAGGGGCTGGGCCTAATCAATGGCACCCAGTTCTCGACCGCCTGCGCGCTGGCGGGCTACTGGGACGCATTGCGCAATCTGCAAAGCGCCGTTGCCATTTCGTGCCTGTCAACCGATGCCATCATGGGATCAACCGCGCCGTTGCATCCCGCAATCCATGACCTGCGCGGCCATGCAGGACAGATTGACGTGGCCCGTGCGATGCGAGGACTGATGCAGGGCTCTGCCATTCGCGAAAGCCATCGGGACGGCGACAGCCGCGTACAAGACCCCTATTGCATCCGTTGCCAGCCACAGGTGACAGGTGCCGCGCTGGACCTGATCCGCTTTGCCGGACGCACATTGGAAATCGAAGCAAACGCCGTCTCGGACAATCCGCTGGTGCTGGAGGATGGCGCGATTTTATCGGGCGGGAATTTTCACGCCGAACCGGTCGCTTTTGCCTGCGATCAAATTGCCATTGCCCTCTCCGAGATCGGTGCCATCGCACAACGCAGAGTGGCGCTGATGGTGGACCCAACGCTCAGCCATGATCTGCCGCCATTTCTGACACCTGATCCGGGGCTAAATTCAGGCCTGATGATCGCCGAGGTGACCACCGCAGCCTTAATGAGCGAAAACAAGCATTTGGCCAATCCGTGCAGCACCGACAGCACACCAACATCGGCCAACCAAGAAGATCACGTCAGCATGGCCGCCCATGGCGCGCGACGGCTTGCACGGATGAACGACAATCTGTCAGTGATCTTGGGAGTAGAGATGCTGTGCGCAGCCCAAGGCATTGAGTTTCGCGCACCCTTGCAAACCAGCACACCGCTGCAAACGCTGCTGGCCGCTCTGCGTCAAAAGGTGCCTGCGTTGACCCAGGACCGCTTCTTGGCACCCGACATCGAAGCCGTGGCGGGTTTGCTACGGGATGGGACAATTGCGAACACATGCCAAGTGACCCTGGGAGAGGATGTAAATGGACCGGGTTGAGGTCACACCCGGGGACAGCCCCGTCATTTTGGGCATGCCGCATACTGGCACCTATATTCCCGAAGATATTCGCGACAACACACTGCCCGAAGCGCAAACGCCGAGCGATACGGATTGGTATGCTCACAAGCCGAATCAGAGGCTCCTGCCCGGTGCAACGATGGTACGTGCGACCTTTCACCGTTACGTGGTAGACGCCAACCGTGATCCCTCGAGGTGCAGCCTTTATCCGGGGCAGAACACAACAGGGCTTGTACCGTTGACCAATTGCGACGGTAGTCCACTTTGGAACTTGGACCCAACGGAGGCAGAGATCGCGGCCAGGCGCGACACCCATCACGCGCGGTATCACGCGGCCCTGCCAGCCGAGATTGCGCGTATCAAGGCGATGCATGCCACAGCCATTCTTTATGATTGTCACTCGATCCGCTCGCTCATTCCGCATCTGTTCGAAGGTAGATTGCCCAATTTCAATACCGGGACCAACAATTGGCGCAGTTGCGCCAAAGCCTTTGCGGCGGCGGTGCAGCGGATAGGTTGCGCAACAACAAAATATACAAAACTGCTGAATGGACGTTTTAAAAGAGGCTGGAGCACGTGGCACTATGACCTGTCAGGCGGCGGTGTACATGCCATCCAGATAGAGCTGGCCCAAGCCACGCATTTGAAAAAAATCGAAGGTCCGCTCTTTGACTTCGATCCAGTCAAGGCCCTGCCTTTACAAGATATGCTTGGTCGCATTCTTAGAACGCTCGAAACACTTGCCCTGACATCTAGGAGGGGGGCATGAAACCTGTTGTCGTCAGATTGAGCCTTCGTACATCTTCGCCGCGCGCCGAGCAGGACAGAGAAAGGCGCGCTATTGCAGGTGATCGTGGCGATCGGTTGGACGAAGATACGACCCAAACATTTTCCCCAAGCGGTGCGACCGAATACATCATGGATGGGAAACCGTCCCCGGGCCGGTGGTGGGGTGCGACGTGGCTACATTTCTGCAGCTGGCCCTCGGGTAGCGGTTCCGCGTTTTGGGACGTTCTGCTCGACGACAGCACGGCACCATCGCGCCTGATCCGGGTTAGTGGATCAGGCACCCGCATCGTGAATGAAGTTATCGAAAAAGAGGCAAACCAATGACCGATCCACGTCATAATTCACGCGACATAGTCCCACCAATCGGCCCCGAGATCAGCTGCAAGACTTGGGGGGCGGAGGCCGCGATGCGGATGCTGATGAACAACCTGCACCCCGATGTGGCCGAAAACCCCCATGAATTGGTTGTTTACGGGGGCATTGGGCGCGCCGCGCGCACATGGGCGGATTTTGATCGGATCGTTGCCGGGCTGCAAGATCTGGAGGCGGACGAAACCTTGCTGGTTCAATCAGGCAAACCAGTGGCCATTGTCCGAACCCATGCGGATGCGCCGCGTGTGCTGATCGCAAATTCCAACATAGTCCCGTATTGGGCCACATGGGATCATTTCAACGCGCTCGATAAAAAAGGCCTGATGATGTACGGTCAGATGACCGCAGGGTCATGGATCTATATCGGCACCCAAGGCATCGTTCAGGGCACATACGAGACCTTTGCCGAGGCAGGTCGGCAGCACTACAGCGGCGATCTGACAGGGCGGTGGATCCTAACCGGCGGACTTGGTGGTATGGGCGGGGCACAACCGCTGGCCGCGGTGTTTGCGGGTGCATGCTGTCTGGCCGTCGAATGCAACACCGACAGTATCGATTTCCGACTACGGACCAAATATCTGGATGAAAAGGCAAAAACGCTGGATGAAGCGCTTGCGATGATCGACCAATGGACCAAGGCGGGAGAAGCAAAATCCGTGGGCCTTTTGGGCAATGCCGCCGATGTGTTCCGTGAGATTTATGATCGGGGCGTTCGGCCCGATATCGTCACCGATCAAACCAGTGCACATGATCCGGTCAACGGCTACCTCCCGCAAGGCTGGAGCATGACACAATGGCGTGACATGCGCGAACGCGATCCCAAAGCGGTTGAACGCGCCTCGCGCGCCTCGATGAAAGCCCATGTCGCAGCCATGGTGGATTTTTGGAACGACGGAGTTCCAACGCTCGACTATGGCAACAACATCCGTCAGGTGGCTCAGGAAGAAGGGCTGGACAATGCATTTGCTTTCCCCGGTTTCGTACCAGCCTATATTCGCCCGCTATTTTGCAAGGGGGTCGGCCCGTTCCGCTGGTGCGCTCTGTCGGGCGATCCTGAGGATATCTACAAAACCGATCAAGCCATGAAAAAGCTGTTCCCCGAGAATTCGCATCTGCACAACTGGCTTGATATGGCACGCGAGCGGATCGCGTTTCAGGGCCTGCCTGCGCGCATCTGCTGGATCGGCCTGGGCGACCGTCACCGAGCGGGACTGAAGTTTAACGAAATGGTCGCAAGTGGTGAGTTGAAAGCTCCTGTCGTTATTGGGCGCGACCACCTGGACAGTGGGTCTGTCGCCTCGCCGAACCGCGAAACCGAAGCGATGAAGGACGGATCAGACGCCGTCTCAGACTGGCCGCTTTTGAACGCGTTGACCAATACCGCAAGCGGTGCGACTTGGGTCAGCTTGCACCACGGCGGCGGCGTCGGGATGGGATTTTCGCAGCACGCGGGCGTAGTGATTGTGGCCGATGGCACGCCAGAAGCGGCCCGACGGCTGGAGCGGGTCCTGTGGAATGATCCGGCATCAGGCGTGATGCGGCACGCGGATGCGGGCTATGATATCGCTCTGGATTGCGCGCGTGACCACGGGTTGCGCCTGCCGGGGATCCTCGGATGATATCGACTGTCTTGCTGGATGATCTGCTGATACCAGACCAAGTCATGGGGGTTGCGCGCGACGTGTGGCGTTCGGTTAGAGCCATCTGTGCCAGCGACGGCCCGTATCAAGACCGGCCGACAGCTTCTGGACGCTTTAGTTGATAGCGAAACGCAGGACTGTAGGATCAATAAGGGAGTGGATGCGCTGTGCGACATCGTCATACCCAAGGCCCATAAGCCCCAGCAGTCGCACAACATCCTTTTCAGCCATGCCTGCGCAGTTGGCGCAGCGCTGGACGTGCAGGTAGAGCGCGCCAATATGGCTCGGCAGATCAATAACTTCACCCATTGCAGTCCGGTATTTCATGGGACGTGTTTGAAAAACTGCGGCGCTTTTGAATGCAGGCATTACCCCGCGGGTGCCCGCGCGCGGATCGGTCGGGTATCTGGTGCAGACGGCGGTGAGCTGGCGTGTGCTGATCGGATCAAATCAGGCCGAACAGGACGGGCAAATCCTGAGCGCGACTGCGCCTTTGGCGCGGATCGGGTGCACCCCATGTCAACTGCAGACAAAAGAAGGGCTGAGCCGTGTAAACCGCACGCCTTGTGCAACTGGCCTTGCGATCATGACCCATGCGCGGATCAGGTCGCTGACCGATTGGGCAATTGCCGCCGCCGCTCTTTAAATTTGGAATATTACAGAAATTTCGCAATTGGGGTCATGGATTTGTCAATATTATTTAATCCGTTTAAAAAAGTGTTCTTGGCGCATCTTTTATTTTTGATGTCAGCACAGTTATTGTATTCACAAGGTTCGTTTGATGAAGTGTTTGAAAATCAGTGCGAGTGCACTGACTGCTTTGGTGATTACTTTTTGGGCGAGGTCCGCTCGGGCTCAATGAAGCCAAATTTGCTTGTTTCCGATATATACGCTGCATATCTCGTGTCAGCGCGATATCGATCTACTGGTGGCGGTATTGTAATAATCCGGCGCCCAAGAACAGATCGTCAGTTTAAAAAACGAATAATTGCAATTGGTGGGGGGTACCGTTGGAATTAAAAATGGCGTCCCTATTGTAAATGGGTAGCCCTTCACGCAAAGTCCTGATGGCGATTTCGTTGAATTAAATATGTCTCAAGGTCGGCATAAGTTACGGCCTCGTTGCGCAAACTCCCCCGTGGGAAGCGGTGTAGCTTATATAAAGCACAGTCATTTGGAGACCACTCCTCATGCTTCTTACCACATCTTAGACGTTTGAGAGCAGAAATCCGACTCGATGCCGGTGGAGATCGTGCCAGAGGGTCACGTATTCTTATTGAAAGACAATAGAGACAACTCAAGCGACAGCCGAGTAAGCCAGAGACTAAGGGGCATAGGATTGGGGCATAGGATTTGTTCCAGAACAAAATATTGTTGCAAAATAGAAATGTGTCTTTCTGGAAATTGTTACATACCATTTGGAGTGGGCAACTTAGGTCCTGGCCCTTTCCACTACGCAGAAACAATCGTCGACTTATGGGTATCGCAGCCCGCTGACAATGACGAAATAATTCAATTGGTAAAAGAAAGCAACTTGGACCCAAGGTTACTTATTCACCTGCTGAATCAAATGGGACAAAAGTTCTTTGACGTGATCAGGGAAGAAATCGAACAGCTTTCGTCTGATCCGAATGAGTTGGGCGATATTGTGCGTAGCTTCGACGAATGAAGCCTACGCGTGCGAGCCAACGTCGCCGCAAGCTATGTGAGTTGTCCTTGCGGCAAGGGTAGCAATGACCATCGACCAAGAAGCCATCCGTAAAATTGGCACGCGACTGAACGAAATCAGTTGGTGGCTGAAACAGCCGTACCCGTTTGGTCTTGTCGCTCTTGCGCAGGGATTATGATCCTTGTCACGCTGCTATT
>JAYQEA010000130.1:0-9758 GCA_038138625.1 Roseivivax sp. | reverse complement strand
TGGCATTGCTTGGTGCTACCATGCTATGCGCGCAGGCCTGTTTCATTCAATCGATGAAGCGCGGAGACGCCAGCTTTGTCACACCTGTATTCTACACGGTTTTGGTCTTTGCAGCGTTTTATGACCTTTTGCTTTTCGGTGTCATGCCGACACAGCTTAGTTTTATAGGGGGTGTGCTCATCCTTTCTGCGGCGCTGGTTCTCGCGATCTGCGGTCAACGGAGATAGGACGGGCTTTTTTTTCAGCGCCACGCGCGCTACATCGACACAGAAAAGGTTGGAGGAAATGCTATGGGCTGGATGGCAGATGAAACTGGGCTGGATAAATGTGCGGCTAACTACGTACCATTGACGCCGCTCAGCTTTTTGGCACGCGCGGCACAGATCTATCCCAACAGAACCGCTGTGATCTATGGCGATCACCGCGCCACATATACCGAAACTCATAGCCGGGTCAGCGCATTGGCCTCTGCATTAACACAGCTCGGCGTGGCCTCGGGCGAGGTTGTGTCAACGATGTTACCGAACACCACTGCCCATATCGAGGCACACTGGGGTGTTCCCGCTATGGGGGGGGTCCTGAATGCAATCAACAGCCGACTGGATGCTGAGACTGTGGCATATATTCTGGACCATGCAGAAGCCAAAGTAGTGTTGGCCGATCCTACCTGCATCACAGTGTTGGAGACGGCCTTTACCAAGATGTCGGGACCGGTGCCACGGATCATCGAGGTCGACGATACGGCCGCAGGCGCACCGGCTTCGGGACGTTACATGACCTATGAAACCTTATTGGCAACCGGAGATCCGGAGTTTGAATGGACCTATCCGCAAGATGAATGGGAATCACTTGCGCTGAACTATACGTCCGGAACAACCGGAAAACCAAAGGGCGTTGTCTATCACCATCGTGGGGCCTACCTGAACGCGATGGGTCAAGTGTTAAGCTGGCGTCTGCAACTTTATCCCGTCTATCTTGTGATTGTTCCCCTCTTTCATTGTAACAACTGGTGTCATACTTGGATGATGCCTGCGCTAGGAGGAACAATCGTCGGATGTCGCGACATTGCCGCCGCGCCGATGTTTGACGCCATTGCGGACGAAGGCGTCACCCATTTCGGCGGTGCGCCGATTGTCCTGAATATGCTGATCAATGCCCCCGAAACCGAAAAGCGTGATTTCGACCATGTGGTTGAGGTATTTACCGCTGGTGCACCACCAGCTCCCGCTACCCTCGCCGCGATCGAGCCTATGGGATTCAACGTCACGCAAGTCTACGGTCTTACCGAGGTCTACGGGCCAGCCACCGAATGCACATGGGGCCCATCGTGGGACGAATTAGAGGGCGATGCGCGCGCCGCGATTAAGGCGCGTCAGGGTGTTGCCATGCCATTTATGGAACATGTCACCGTCATGGACGAACATATGCAGCAAATTCCGATGGACGGGCAGTCGCGGGGTGAAATCATGCTGCGCGGGAACGGCGTGATGAAGGGATATTACAAAAACCCCGCGGCCACAAAAGATGCCTTTGCCGATGGCTATTTCCATTCCGGCGATATCGCCGTGCAGCACCCGGATACCTATGTACAAATCGCAGATCGGGCCAAGGACATCATCATATCGGGGGGCGAAAACATATCCTCTGTTGAGGTGGAAAATGTGTTGATGGACCATCCAGCGGTATCACTTTGCGCGGTGGTAGCCAAACCTGATGATATCTGGGGGGAAGTTCCCTGCGCGTTCATCGAGCTGAAACCGGGAACCACCACGGACGAAGCCGAAATCATAGCTTTTGCGAAAAGCCGACTGGCTGGCTTCAAGACACCAAAACGCGTAATCTTCGGAGAGCTGCCAAAAACATCCACCGGCAAAATCCAAAAATTCCAACTGCGCACACTCGCCCAAAAGGTTTAAGCCAGCACGATGACTGCAATTGACAGCTATCAAAAACTGGAAGTCAGCGGTCTTTGGCGTGCCGGGGCAGACGCCCAGCGTAGAGAGGTCATTGTTGTCCTCGGAGAGGCATCGCTGACCCTGCGCGACACATCTGATCGCGTTCTGACGCATTGGTCTCTCGCCGCATTGGAAAAGGGCGATACAAACGAGGCGCTGGCAATTTATAACCCTGCTGGCGATCCATCCGAGACCCTGGAATTCGGCGCAGACGCACATGAAATGATCGACGCTATAGAACGGATCCGCGCTGATGTGATTGCGCGTATACCGCATCCAGGCCGCCTGCGTCGTGCTATCACCACCCTGATCGGCCTCGTTTTAATAGTCGCCAGCATTGTTTGGCTGCCTCAGACGATTGTGCAATACACGGCCACCGTGCTTCCTGATACACAACGAAAGCAGCTTGGCGCCGCACTTTTGGAAGATGTTATGGCGTTCGCAGGGCCTCTGTGCGAGGAGGCCTCGGGCCGTGAGGCACTGAGGCGTTTGTCTGCGCGATTGCTTGGTGATCCCAACAAACTTGTAATTTTGGCAGCTTTGGATCGGGATACAGCCCATCTGCCGGGGGGCCTGATCCTAATGGGTCATGGAGTTTTGACAGCTTGGGATGCGCCAGAGGTCGCAGCGGGTTTTATTTTGTCCGAAGCGGAACGAGCAGCAAACCAAGATGCTACCCTCAATCTGCTAAATGATATCGGCGCGTTTGGTGCTTTACGACTGCTCATCGGAGGCAGCCTGAATCCCGAAGACCGAACATCCTATGCCAAAACTCTTGTGCAAACACAGCCTGAAGCCGTCGATTCAGCCACACTGGCCTTGCGTTTTCAGACCGCTGATATGTCGGCACGCGCTTATGCGCTGGCCACCGGCCAAGCGGACCTGGTAGACGACGATCCCTTTCCTGGCGGACGTAAACCAGTGCTGAGCGACGCAGATTGGGTGCGCCTACAGGGTTTGTGCCAGCAGTAGCTTATGCAGGCAAACCAGATACAGCGTTTGCCCGCTTTGGCAGAGTGTACTTTGGATGTGCCGCTCTATTTGGTTCCGAACATTCTGTCGCCTGCATCACCAAGCCCAGGGACAATGTAGCCTTTTTCATTCAGATGGCTGTCTAAAGAGGCCGTTACAATCTGCACGTCTGGATGAGCCTCTTTCATACGCGCGACACCTTCGGGCGCAGCCAACAAACATAAAAACCTAATGTCTTTTGCTCCGGCCTGCTTCAGCAGGTCAATTGCTGCCGCAGAGCTGTTGCCTGTTGCCAGCATCGGGTCCACTGCTATGACCAGACGATCCTCAAGGCTCTCTGGAACTTTGAAGTAATATTGAACCGGCTGTAGCGTTTCCTCATCCCGGTACAGTCCAACAAATCCCACGCGTGCCGACGGGATCAATTCCAAAACACCGTCCAAAAGCCCGTTACCAGCCCTTAGGATCGATACCAGCGCCATTTTCTTGCCTGCCAGTTGCGGCGCGTCCATTTCCATCAGAGGAGTCTCGATGACACGTGTGTCAAGTGGCAGGTCCCGCGTCACCTCATAGGCCAGCAACTGGCTGATCTCCCTTAGAAGACGGCGGAATTCAGACGTCGAGGTTGCGCGTTTCCGCATCAACGTCAATTTGTGTTGAACAAGCGGATGATCAACGATTGTCAGATGGTCGGTCATTCTGTTTCCAGTCTTTTCAAAAGCTTTTCACGGTCGTTTGGCGAGCAAAAAGCAGATTTTGCAGCGGTCATCGTAACATCACGCAATGTGCTGATATCCCATCCAAAGCTGCGCGCCAACATTTCATATTCCCGGTTCATCGTTGTGTGAAAAAACGGCGGATCATCAGTCGATACAGTGACTTTGACACCCCTGTCACGCAGTCTTTTGATGGGATGCGCGTCCCATGACGGGACCACCCCCAACCAAACATTCGATCCCGGACATACTTCAAGAACGGTGCCTTCTTCGGCCATTTGGTCCACCAAGGCAAGGTCATCAATCGCCATCACCCCATGCCCAATGCGCTCAGGGCGCAAATCGCGCAGGGTCTCAGCGACCGATGCCGCCCCGCCCCATTCGCCAGCATGTGACGTCAGTCTTAAACCTGCTTCACGTGCCATATCAAAAGCATAATCAAAATCTTTGGCATGTCCCATTTTCTCATCACCGGCCATACCGAAACCGACCAGCCAATCACCGCAAGTCTCGGCTGCGCACCGCGCTGTTTCGCGCGCCTTATCGGGACCAAAATGGCGGATGCAGGTTGCAATGCCTCGCAACGTGACACCAAAATCACGCTCTGCCTGATCAGAGGCTTCTTGCATCGCCGCCATATATTCCCGCCATGCGCCCAGATCTCGTCCCCCACAAAAATCAGGAGACACAAATGTTTCCGAGTATATCACACCGTTAGCCGCGCTTTGTTCAAGAACCGCCAAAACCAAACGCGCGAAATCTTCGGGCGACGTCAAAACCTGCGTGGCAGCCTCATAAACACTCAGGAAATGCCAAAAATCCTTGTATGCATAACTGCCATCTTCGTTGAACACGCGACTGATATCGACCGACTTTTCCTTCGCCAATCTACGAACAAAGTCGGGCGGTGCGCCCCCTTCAAGATGCAGGTGAAGTTCTACCTTGGGCAAGGCCTGTATCTGGGCCAGTTGATCTTCGTTCATGGTAAAAATGCCCTCCCCGGGCCCTGGGAGCGAACCCCCAAGTGGGCTGCAACGGTCGCAGCAACGTCTGAAAATTTCATCGGTGGCAAAGGACCCGCCCCTGCTCCGGCAATCAAGACCGGGACACATTCGCGGGTGTGATCAGTGCCGACCCACGTCGGGTCGTTGCCATGATCAGCCGTCAGAATCAAGAGATCACCGGCCTGCATTTCCGCAATCACTTTCCCCAGTTGACCATCAAACCATTCCAAGGCCCTAGCATACCCAGATACATCGCGCCGATGCCCGTACAGGCTGTCAAACTCAACAAAATTAGCAAAGGTCAAACTGCCTTCAGTGGCAGTTCGCATACTGGCAAATAGATGTTTCATTAGATCCGCATCACTGCCTTTGACCGCATGATCAATCCCTGACATCGAAAATATGTCACCTATTTTTCCAATAGCATTAACCTTTTGTCCCGCGTAATTAATCCAATTTGTTAACACAGGTGATGGTGGCGCAAGGGCGTAGTCCTTGCGGTTTGTGGTACGGTGAAAATTGCCGTTCTCGCCAAGGAACGGCCGCGCGATAACGCGGCCCACGCGCATTTTATGAAGATGCGGCGCCAAAGACGCACATAGATCAAGAAGGCGTTGAAGCCCAAAGTGATCTTCATGTGCGGCTATTTGAAAAACACTATCCACCGAGGTGTAGCAGATAGGTTGCCCAGAACGTATATGTTCATCGCCGAATTGTTGAATTACGTCTGTCCCCGACGCATGGCAATTTGCCAAAGTCCCCTTTGTGCCAGACAGTTGCGTGACTAACCTCAGAAGTTCATCTGAGAAGCTCTGCGGTTCATTTGGAAAGTAATGCCAGTCCCACGGCACGGGAAGTCCCGCCAATTCCCAATGCCCCGAGGGCGTATCCTTACCGCGCGAGACCGCAGTTGCAGCACCGTAGCGACCGATCGGATCTGGTCCTTCGAATTTGATACCTGACGCTATCTCGAGCGCATTCCAGAGCCCAAGTGAGGCAAGCACCGGCACATTCAGTGCGCCACTTCGACCAATTTCGGCACGCCCCGCGGCACAGGCCTGTGCGATATGGCCAAGCGTGTTGGCGCCTGTATCAGGTAAGGTGCCGTTGAAATATTGGTCGGCATCCGGCGCGCCCCCGATACCGACTGAGTCCATAACAACTAGAAAGGCTCTCATGCGATATGTCCCAGAACCAACGGCTTCTTGACATATGTGTCAGGCCCAACGGTAAGCGCCGATTGAACAGACTGAACGGCGATATCGGCCTGTATTTCCCGTGACGCATGGACACGTGCCAGCGTATCACCAGCCCTGACCTTAGATCCCAATGGCAAGATATCGGACAAACCAACAGCAGGATCTATCTGATCCGTTTCAACCTGACGTCCACCGCCAAGGGCGACAACAGTCAATCCAAGGGCCTCACCATTCAATGCAGATAAATGGCCTGACACGGGGGCCGGAACTTCACGGATAACAGGAGCCTCTGGCAAAAACCGTGACCATTGCCCGACAAAGTCCCGCGGCCCGCCCTGAGCGTAAACCATTTCTCCAAACCGTTCAGCAGCCGCCCCCGTAGTGATCGCATGTTGCAGTTTCTTTTCTCCATCCGCTTTATCCAGCGCGAGGCCCGCCCGGGCCAGTAATCCGCCCCCCAACGCGCAGCATAGATCAAAAAGGCGGCCACGCTTTGTACCAGTCAGGAGTTGCATAATCTCTGCCACCTCAAGCGCATTGCCAAGAGCAGGCACCAAGGGCGCATCCATATCGGTGATTAGAGCCTCAGTCGGACACCCGGCAGCATTGGCAGTCTCGACAAGGGCTTTGGCAAGGTCCCGCGCCTCGGACGGGGTTTTCATGAAGGCACCGCTGCCACACTTCACATCCAGAATCAAACCGTGCAATCCGGCAGCAAGTTTTTTTGACAAGATGGACGCGGTAATCAAATCCAGACTTTCCACCGTCGCGGTCACATCACGAATGCGGTACAATTGACGGTCTGCGGGCGCAATATCAGCTGTCGCGCTTACGATGGCTGCCCCGGTTCGCCCAACGATTTCTTTGAAACGGGTGATGTCAAAGGACGTTGAAACCCCGGGAATGGCTTCCATTTTGTCAAGCGTACCGCCTGTATGGCCAAGGCCTCGCCCCGAGATCATCGGCACAAAGGCCCCGCAGGCCGCCAAAGCCGGCGCCAAAGCCAGCGACACACAATCACCGATACCCCCAGTCGAGTGTTTGTCGATCACCGGGCCAGGGACATCCCAGCTCAGGACACGACCCGAATCCCGCATGGCACGCGTCAAGGCTGTGCGTCCTTCCACTCCCAGCGGCTGACGGCAGATACCCATGGCAAATGCGCCTGCCTGCGCATCAGAGACGGTTTGGTCCGCCAAACCTTGCGCAAACCATTCAAGCGCATCATGTGTGGGCACCTGACCCTTACGCAGCATCGCAATCACAGCACGCGCATCCATTCAGGCGCGGTCCATCTGGCTGGCGTCAAACGCGCCAGGTAAAAGTTGCGCAACGGTTGTCGGTGCTTCGATGCCATCTGTTGTTGCCAGGGTTACGACAACATCTTGCTCTGCAAATTCTGCAATCTTTTGGCGACAGCCTCCGCAGGGCGCGACAGGCGTCGGGCTGTCAGCCACTACATAGACTTCAGCAATATCGCGAAGACCGCTCGCGGCCATTGCGGCAATAGCCCCGGCTTCGGCGCATGTACCTTCGGGATAGGCAACATTTTCAACATTGCACCCGACAAAAACCTCTCCCGATGTGGTACGCAACGCTGCACCAACTTTAAAACGCGAATAGGGGGCATATGCGTTTTCTCGCACATCCAGCGCGGCCTGTTTTAACGTCATTGTGGCTCTCCTTTCGGGGCATGTTGCGAAGCTCTGCCACAGAATGCAACCGTCAGCGGCGCACCTGCAACATGGTCGCTTTGGGTTTTGTTCAGCACGCAGCCATGATATCGGCTCTGCCAATGGTTCACCCCTAAACAGTTCAAGAAAGGTGCAAGCTTAAAATGACTGATACGGCAAAGGAAACACTGCGACTGGCTGCTCTCGCGTATCACGAATTTCCAAAGCCCGGCAAACTGGAAGTGCGGGCAACCAAACCGCTGGCCACCGGCCGAGATCTTGCCCGCGCCTATTCCCCGGGCGTTGCCGAAGCCTGCATGGAAATCACAAAAAATCCGGTAAATGCCGCCCGCTACACTGCTAGGGGCAACCTTGTGGCTGTGGTCTCAAATGGATCTGCAGTTCTGGGTTTGGGCAATATAGGGGCTTTGGCCTCAAAACCGGTAATGGAGGGCAAAGCCGTCCTGTTCAAGAAATTTGCGAATATTGATTGCTTTGATTTAGAGGTAAACGAAACCGATCCGGAAAAGCTTGCCGCGATTGTATGTTCTCTGGAACCCAGCTTTGGTGCGATCAATCTTGAAGACATCAAGGCCCCAGACTGTTTTATTGTTGAAAAAATTTGCCGTGAAAAAATGAATATACCCGTTTTTCACGATGACCAGCACGGCACGGCGATGGTCGTAGGTGCCGCAGCACCCCACGCGGTCCATGTGGCGGGGAAGCGGTTTGAAGATATTAAGGTCGTTTCTACAGGTGGCGGTGCAGCCGGGATCGCCTGCCTCAATATGTTGATCAAATTGGGAGTGAAGCGGGAAAACATCTACCTCGTGGATCTCGCAGGGCTTGTCTATGAGGGACGCGTCAAAGATATGACGGCCCAGAAAAATGCGTTTGCGCAGGGCACAGAACCGGCACAGCTGACAGATGTCATTGATGATGCGGATTTGTTTCTTGGTCTGTCAGGACCCGATGTTCTGACGACCGATATGGTGGGAAAGATGGCGGCCAGACCAATTATTTTTGCCCTGGCCAACCCCAACCCCGAAATCATGCCAGAGCTTGCGCGATCTGTCGCGCCCGATGCCATTATCGCAACCGGACGCAGTGATTTCCCCAATCAGGTCAATAATGTTTTATGTTTTCCATTCATTTTCCGCGGTGCATTGGACGTTGGTGCAACTGAAATCAACGATGCGATGCAACTGGCCTGTGTCGAAGGCATTGCGGAATTGGCCCGTACCACAACCAGCGCCGAGGCCGCCGCTGCATATGCCGGAGAAGAGCTGACCTTTGGGCCGGACTACCTGATTCCGAAGCCCTTTGATCCACGCTTGACGGGTGTGGTGTCAGGCGCTGTCGCCAAAGCAGCCATGGACAGCGGTGTTGCAGCACGGCCATTGCCGGACATTGCAGCGTATCGGGATCATTTGAATGCATCTGTCTTTAAATCTGCCTTGTTGATGCGACCCGTGTTCGAAGCGGCCAGAACAGCCTCTCGGCGGATTGTTTTTGCCGAAGGCGAGGATGAACGGGTTTTGCGCGCGGCACAGGCCATTTTGGAAGAAACGACAGAAACACCAATTCTGATCGGGCGACCCGACGTCATCGCACAAAGGTGCGAACGATATGGGCTGACGATCCGACCAGATCGGGACGTTCATATCGTCAATCCGGAAAATGACCCGCGCTATCGTGACTATTGGGGCACCTATCACGAGCTTATGGCACGCCAAGGTGTCACACCCGACATCGCCCGCGCTATTATGCGCACAAATTCGACCGCCATCGGGGCTGTTATGGTTCATCGAAAAGAGGCAGACAGTTTAATCTGCGGCACGTTTGGCGTGTATGGGTGGCATCTGCAATACGTGAAACAGGTCCTCTGCACGCCGGACCTTCAACCGGTCGGTGCACTGTCGCTGATGATCCTCGAAGATGGTCCCCTATTCATTGCCGACACCCATGTGAATACCACCCCAACACCGGCGCAGCTGGCAGACTGTGCAATTGGCGCGGCCCGGCATGTACGCCGCTTTGGGCTGGAGCCAAATATCGCCTTTTGTGCCCAATCACAGTTTGGAAGCAGAGCCTGCGATTCCGGGGCACGTCTGCGGGCGGCAATGGGTATTCTCGATAAGAACGGCTGCGATTTTACATATGAAGGCGAAATGAATGTCGACACCAGAAGCAGGAAGTCAGGATCACCCATCAGGCATCGCGCGAGGGCCAACAATTG
>JAYQEA010000129.1:0-9941 GCA_038138625.1 Roseivivax sp. | reverse complement strand
TCTCGGTAGTCATCGTCTATCGAAAAAAAGCGCATCGGTCAGTTAAAGCGTTGCCGGTCAATCTGGACGCACGCCAGGCCACATGCAACGCGCCGCAGCACTAGTCCACAAAGACCTGTTCCGGCAAAATGCCCTCGCAGACCTGCTGCGAAAAGTTGCACACAACTGTCGAGACACCACAAGCTTTTTAGAACAAGCAGACAACCAACACTCATTCCCAGCGAACAGCGCCGAGGGGTCGTCAGATCAAATGGGACGTTTTACACATCATGCTTAGCAGCACCCTCTTGCGAGCCGTGTTTTCTTACAGTGCGATTTATCTGCTGCCTGCACTGCTTTGATACGACGTGTGAAGAATGCATTTCCATCTGCGTTACCTTGCAAGGCTTGTTTATCGGTAAGTCGTAAACGCTCACATAGAGGTAGTCTCAGAAATTCGGACCAGTCGTTAAGGTGGATTGCATGACGAAAGAAGTGATCCAGAATGAAGAAGCGAAAGAACCATTCTCCCGAGTTCAAAGCTAAGGTTGCGCTTGAAGCGATCCGTGGGGTGATGACGCTGGCAGAATTATCTAAGAAGTATGGCGTGCACCCGACGCAGATCGGCTCTTGTGCGCGTCTGGTTCAAATCACAAGGCAATCAACCGTCCTTCTTGCCGCCGTATTGGCCTGAAATGACACCGATTGAGATGGCTTACGCGACACTCAAGCCTATCTCGGACGTTTCAAGGCTGGCACATTCTAGGCGCCCTTCCAATCCGTTGCACAGACATGCAGCCTCTTCTCTACAGGCGCGTACTTAAACGTCTTTAATGCTGTCGGAAGTTTATCGCAATTGCTCTGATGTCAAAGCCAGGTAGCCTCGTCCCACAAGGAACCAAAGGCATTAAGGTATGGATTTAGAATGCAACATTTTGCAATATTTTGAAGTTTTTCATCACACTTTAAATAGTTTCACAACACATTCGCAGATTACGGAACATCCGGAAATCGCGTAAAAAGATATCAAGGCAAAACGAAACGGCAGCAGAGTTATTAGCTTTTTAAATTAATAAATACTGTCCTAACTGGCAAACTTTAATAACCTCTTAACCTTTCATCTGAACGGTTAGGGCCAACAAAATCGCTGTTTCAATGAGTGGGTTTTATATCTGCTCAAACTCACGATGGCGATTGCGGAATGTGCATCTGCTCATGTGTTCCAGACACAGGATTCGATGCGCAAGCACCCCTTTCGCAATCGCCATCTGAAAATTCTTCGGTTTTGTAACAAACCCCGTCTTTGATCCTCAGAACAGCTTGACGCTTCTGTCCACAAGCCCTCGATCGCTTAAAAATCTACACTTAGGTGATCAAGCCAAGTCGATTCCAACCTAGTATATGAATACCCATTTTTGATGGGGTATTGCACTGGTCAAAACCCAAGACCTGGGTCAAAACAGAACCATGGAACCTTGGATTATCGCGACACTGTTCGCTGCTTTCTTCCAAACCATGCGGTTCATGCTGCAAAAGGTTTTGGCAGCGGCAACCCTCAGTACAACCGGCGCCACTTTTGCCCGGTTTGCATATGCGGCCCCGGCAGTAGTCTTATTGGCGGCCTGCTACATATACAGCACAACCGGATCCATTCCCAACATCTCGCAGGGCTTTTGGCCCTATGCTCTGTGGGGAGGCATCAGCCAGATCCTTGCAACCGCATGCGTTGTCAAACTTTTTGCCTCACGCAATTTCGCGGTTGGTATAACATTCAAGAAAACCGAAGTCATACAGACTGCCCTCGTCGCATTCGTAGTATTGGGCGAATCCGTGTCGATCGTTGGGTGGATCGCAATTTTTGTGGGCTTGTTCGGCGTTTTATTATTATCCGGAAAGCAGGCACCCCAAAACGGAAAAAGTGTGTTTTTCGGGTATCCTACCGTGGCGCTTGGTCTGTTATCTGGTTTGCTATTTGCGTTTTCAGCCGTTGGCTATCGCGGTGCAACACTGGCCATCCAAACAGATGATGCTGTTTTGCGGGCTGTGACTGCGCTGGCAATTGTGACTGTCGGCCAAGCTTTGGGGATGGGAATTTGGCTGGCACGGCGTGATTTTGCGCAGGTGATCCTTGTTTGGCAGGCCCGCGCCACGGCAATATGGATGGGACTTGCTTCGATGTTGGGAAGCCTGTCTTGGTTCATAGCTTTCACACTACAACACGTCGCCTATGTTCAAGCACTTGGCCAAATCGAGCTGGTCTTTTCAATCACTGCCTCAATGTTATTTTTCAAAGAAACCATTACCGCTCGCGAATTGACTGGTATTGCGGTTCTTGCTTGCTCTATATTTTTGCTGTTACTGGCCACCTAAGGCGTCCTGATCTGCGCAGCAATCGCAACATTGGTCCGATACAGGACTATCAGTCCTCACGCATTTGCAGCCCGCGCAATTGCAAAAACAGACTTTCTTCATCGTTATTGCGAAAAAATGGCACCGAGGCTGGCGGCATATCATCCGTCACCCGTGCGGCGACCTCGGCCAAAACAACCTCTGTGATAAAAGGAAGGTCGAACTTGCGCACATCGTCCAGAGCAATCCACTGCAAATGGCTCAACTCGTCCGATGCAGCTGAAAAGTCGTCTAGGTCCCCAACAAG
This sequence comes from Roseivivax sp., assembly GCA_038138625.1. Lineage (GTDB taxonomy): Bacteria > Pseudomonadota > Alphaproteobacteria > Rhodobacterales > Rhodobacteraceae > JAQXDR01. The sequence goes on along the minus strand of JAYQEA010000129.1, from coordinate 7,306 downwards.
TGCTTCCGCATCCACAAAGAAAAAGCGCGCATCAAAACGGCGTGGCCGTCCGGGTGGTGTGATCGCGCGGAATACGAATTGCAAAGCACTGGCATCAGGCTGATGGCCTGTGGCAGCAAAGTCGGTCCAGTCCTCATTCGGGGCGGACCAATCGCCACTCTTGCCCAAAATCAGTCCGGTTTCTTCCCATAGTTCTCTTACAGCCGCCACGCATAATGCATGTGACCGGTCTCCATCGACATCTTCGTTCAGCCGATTATGGCATAAGGCCGAAATACCGGCGGATAGGGTGACCTTTGCATCAGCTTGATCTACCGCGCCACCGGGAAACACAAATTTGGATGGCATAAAGGCTGCTTTGGCTCCGCGTTGGCCCATCAATACCCGCGGTTGTGTGAGCCTATCGCGCAGGACTATGACCGTGGCCGCGTCGCGGATAGCTGTTTTATCTGTCATATTCCCTCATCTTCCCATATACTTATCAGTCTGCGTCGTTCCGAAACCCATGCATCCGACGCGCCCATTGAAAGCCGATGATGGCTCCCTTGAACCTGGGAAGAAGGTAGAGGGAAAGCCCGATGCTTCCAACCGCTAAGATCGTAAAGAAGATCAAAGGCTCGGGCTGCCACCGGAAATATATGATATGCATCGCTACTGCGGCAATGTGGCCAACCAACAGAATAGTCAGATATGCAGGACCGTCATCTGCCCGCGCTCCTGAAAAATCCTGTCGGCATACCTGACAGGTTTTGCGAACACTCAAGTAGCCATCGAAAATTGGCCCGGCCCCGCATTTTGGACAACGTCGTCGCAGCCCTTTGTAAAGAGCAGACCGCATGTCACGAGGCGCAGGGCCAGATCGATCCATGTTCGATCCGTCATCAATCTTCATTCTTGCCAGTTCCTATCTGCTGAGCACGTACGATGCAGCAGTTGTGAGCCCTTTCACAGATGCCAGAATGTCCTTGCGGCGGCTTGTCGCAAATTAAAGGACAGGACGCCTTGTTGAAAAAAAATACCGCGGCCGCGACGGAACGCACGCGCTGACCCGTATTAGTCATCGGAACGCACAGGATGAGCAAGAACCTCCATTCACCGCAGACCACGACATCGAACACAAACCCACAGCTATTCAAGACACAGGACGCTCCAAAAATGATGAAGTTCAGAACCATACTGGCCACCACGCTCGTTTTTGCTATCGGAACAACAGGCTTTGCGATGACCGCTTCCGCAGCTGGCCCCAATAGGCCAATTCAGCCCGTGTTTTCCGAAGTAGACTCAGATAATGATGGTCAAATCACGATTGCCGAGATTCAGGCTGAACGGGCCGCACGTTTTTCCGGCACGGATACAGACGGTGATGGCCTGCTCAGCTCGGCCGAAGTTACCGCCCAAATTGTCAAAAATTCGACCCTGCGTGCCACCTGGATGGCCAATCGGCTGCTTAAGGCTTTGGACAAAAATGAAGATGGCATGCTGTCAAAGGAAGAGGCGGCAGCGCGTGGACCAAGTGCCACGCGCATGATGCAAAAGCTGGATCAGAACGGGGATGGGGTACTGTCGGAGGACGAATTTGAAAAGATAGCCGATCGCCGCGAGCATGGTCACCGCCGCGGATATGGGCCGCGTTCCAAAAACTGAAGCATGCTTCGACCTCCGGTGGCGGCAGAGCACGCCACCGGAGGTTTTCTGACAAGAGCGATTGCCACGCCCGGTTCGCGACGTAAGCTGACAAACAAGATGACCCCCATGCCCTTTGAATACCCATCGGCCGAAACTGACGATGCCTTGATGGCGCGCTACGCCCACGGCGATGCGCGGGCGGCACAGGTTCTCGCAGCGCGTCTGACACCGAATGTCTACGCTCATGCGATGCGCGTGATGGGAAACGCTGCCGAGGCCGAAGACATCTGTCAGGAGGCCATGTTACGACTTTGGAAAATTGCTCCGCAATGGCGGGCTGGGGATGCAAAGGTTTCAACATGGTTGTATCGTGTAACCGCCAATCTGTGTACCGACAGACTGCGTCGCCGACAGCCTGTGAACCTTGAAACGATACCAGAGCCCACTGATGATGCACCGGGAGCCGAAGAAGGCCTGCAAGCGAAAGCCAGAGCATCAGCCCTGCACGCGGCATTGCAAACACTGCCCGAAAGACAACGTCAGGCAATCGTGTTGCGCCATCTGGAAGGGCTTGGCAATACCGAAATTGCCACCATCATGGAGTTAGGAACTCGCGCTGTGGAAAGCCTGCTTGCAAGGGGAAAGCGCGGGTTGGCGACGGCTCTCAATGCGCGCAAAGATGAACTGGGGTATAAAGATGACTAATCAGACCGATGATGAGCTGGAATTATTTTTCTCAGCAGCACGTCAAACGCCACCCGCTCCATCGTCAGTCCTGCTGGCCCGCGTTGAGGCGCAGGCACTGCAAAACATGCCCCTACCGTCGGCCCAAGCCACACCTGTCCAAGGGCTCTGGTCACATCTTCTGAACAGTCTTGGCGGTTGGGGCGGTATGACCGGTCTAACGGCCGCGACCGCCGCAGGAATTTTGCTTGGCATCTATCCACCCGATTTTTTATCGGACAATGTTGGCGTTCTGATATCGGGATCAGAGACGTTTTATATCGACCCACAGGGCAGCTTTGGCTTTGAATTGACCGAGGGATAAGACATGACAGACCGTCCTCCATCCAATACGCCACACTCCGCAACACCGCGTTGGCTGCGCGTTATCTTGCTGATATCTCTGGCCTTAAATCTCGTCGTCGCAGGGGTTGTGATCGGAACCGTCTTTGGTGGCATGGACATCGGCAAGCGCAACGCTTCGTTGCGCCCCCTGAATATGCCTTACACCCGGGCCGTATCAGCCCAAGACCGGGGCGCTCTCATGAAATCGCTTCAGCGCGAACTTCGCACCGAACGGCCGACGCGCAGCGACATCCGCGAGGACTACACCCGTGCGCTGGATATTTTACGCGCAGACCCATTTCAGCCTGATGTCCTTGCAAAGCACTTTGAAACGCAGGTTGATCGATCACAGAAACGCATAGCGGCGGGTCAGCGTGTTTTGTTGTCATATCTGACCGGTTTGTCATCGGAAGAGCGCGAAGCCTATGCAACACGCTTAGAAGAGGCCTTGCAACGGCCAGAGCGCGGTGACCGCCCGAGACATTAGAATCAGGTACGATTTGCGACTGCATCAGGCGGCAGCCGGCAGAATACGCAACAGCCGGACCCGCAGCTCTGGCAAAGCGCTCTGCTCTGTTAAAACATCTGCTGCCCCTTGATCCAAAAGCTCGGTTTCTCGTTTGGCGTTTAATCCCGGCAATACACACAGAACCGGTGATTTTGCAGAAGCAATGCAGCGGCCCGCGAATTGATATTCCGCAGACTGGCCCCATAAAACTGTGGCCCGACCCGTTTGTGTATGATGACGCGCCATCAGATGCTGCCTGCGTAATTGCGCCACCAGTTCGGATCGCGTCTCGGCTTGGGTGGAAATGAGACGGATTGGGACAAGTCCTTCAAAGCTTTTGGATGGCTCGGCCAACCCGCTGGCCATAGCCTGCACAGGGCCCGCAGTGCGCAACAAGCGCCTTACGCGCGCAATCAACAATGAATGATCAACCGGTTGCGCCATAACATCATCAGACCCTGCATCAAAGGCAACCATGCGGGCCGGTAGGCTATTAGGGACGAGGGTCAGAACGCGCATCCCCGGCGCCATAAGCCGCATCCGGACCAAAAGCGCAGACACTTCCCAATCAGAGAAATCTCCAGAAACAATAGCAACGTCCGGCGCATGATCCACAAGACAGTCAATAGCAGACATCCCGCTATCTGCCATCAGACAGTGTTCAAACAACTTGCCCAACATCGATCTTAGAACAATGCGATTGGTTGCAATCCGATCAGCAATTAGGATTGTTCCAGACATTTTTGCCTCCAATGGCTTGAAACCCGCGTTCGGACTGATTTTAGTGATCTCGGTTAATAAACCGTGACCAACCCAAGAGAGAATCGCGCACCATGCCTTTTTCATCTGATCAGGCTCAAGTTTTGGGACTACAGGCCGTAACCTGGCTCGTGGGCAACGACGCACTTTTGCCTGTGTTTCTAGGCTCAACCGGCGCGGGACTCGAGGACTTGCGCGCGGGGGTTTCCGATCCTGCAATGCACGGCGCGGTTTTGGACTTTATTTTGATGGACGATGCCTGGGTGCAGGACATGTGCAACGCTCTGTCTCTTTCATACGAAACACTCGCGCAGGCCCGAGCAGCCTTGCCCGGCGGAGCGAACGTGCATTGGACCTGACACGGCGACATATTGAGGGCGTACTGTTTGATAAAGATGGTACATTGTACGACTTCGGTGCGACTTGGAACGCTTGGGCTGACGGCATCCTGCGAGATCTTGCAAAGTCCGATGATCTTTTGCGAGCGCGACTGGCATCCGCTATTGATTATGATCTTGCTGAAAAACAATTCCGCCCAAACAGCATTGCGATAGCCGGAACAAATCGTGAAGCCGCGCAAGCCCTTGCAGAAGTCCTGACCGATCAAAGCCTAGCAACGATCGAGGCGTACCTGAGCCAAGCGGCTGCGCATGCCCCTTTGGTTGAAGCTGTTCCACTTGCACCGATTTTATCCGAAATTTCGGCGCGTGGTATATCAATGGGCGTGGTCACAAATGATTCCGAAAGCGTTGCCAAGACGCATCTGCGTACTTCGGGCGTGCTTGCAGTGTTTGATTTTGTCGCCGGGTTCGACAGCGGATTCGGATCCAAACCATCTCCTGGCCCTTTACTGGGCGCGGCAGAAGCCATGGGATTGGCTGCGAACAATATGGTCATGGTGGGTGATAGCCAACATGATCTGACAGCAGGGCGTCTTGCGGGAATGTCCACGGTCGCCGTTCTGACAGGGCCAGCGACATCGGACGAACTTGCGACATTGGCAGATGTTGTCTTGTCGGATATCAGCCATTTGCCCGCATGGATCGACGAACAAAACGCTTCAATTTGAGTCTGTTTAGCTGGCGTTAAGTGCCAATGTTCCAAGGTGCCCCAGCCAAAATTGTGTGGGACACATGTACGGATTGATCAACAGAAGCTTCCAGAATTTTCTGGCAGATACCTATGGCCGAGAAATTTGGCAACGTGTGCACAAGCGCGCGGGCTTTTCGTTTGCCGATTTCGAACCCATGTTGCCTTATGATGATGTGCTCACAGATCAATTGATACAAGCTGCATCTGCTGAACTGGAAAAACCCCATGAGTCCGTATTAGAAGACGCAGGGACATACCTTGTATCGCATCCCAATGCTGAATCACTCAGGCGGTTGCTGCGCTTCGGTGGCGGGGACTTCATCGAATTCCTACACTCCTTGGACGATTTACCTGAACGGGCGAGGCTCGCTGTACCCGAGCTCGACATGCCAGAAGTATTGCTGGATGAAATAACACCTCGAAATTTCAATATAGAGGTGAAAAGCCCCCATTCCATTTTTGGTCATGTTTTGCTTGGACTTCTGCGTGCAATGGCCGACGATTATGGTGCTTTGGTATTTATGGAATACAAGGGACGCACAGGCACAACTCAAATTTTGACCCTTAATGTGCTTGAGACTTCATTTTCAGAAGGACGCAGTTTTCAATTGGGTGCCTCGGCCGCGTATCGGAAAGACGCCAAATGACGCTTTCAATCGACGCGTTAAACACATTGTGCCCCATGCACACAGTTGTATCGCCAAGTGGGCTTGTTCTGAGTGTTGGTCCAACATTGGCTAAACTTCGTCCAAATCAGCTGGTCGGTCGTGCATTTCTGGACATATTTGAAGTCCAGCGTCCCCGCGGTTTGTGCAGCATGGATGCGTTGCTAAAATTTGCTGGCCGGAAACTGCATCTGAGATTCAATGACGCGCCTAAGACGTCTTTCAAGGCAGTTATCGTCGCGGATGGCACTGGTGGGGGAATTGTCAAGTTTTCCTTTGGAATATCACTGGTTGAGGCCGTGAATGACTACTCTCTTTCTAACAATGATTTCGACCCAACCGATCTGAGTGTGGAAATGCTCTATCTGATTGAGGCAAAGTCCATCGCGATGGAGGCTACGCACACACTGAATCGTCGCTTACAAACGGCACGCATCGCCGCCGAAGAACAGGCATTTACGGATACGTTGACCGGCCTGCGCAATCGCCGTGCGATGGATGCCACTCTCGCCAGATTATGCGCAACATCAAGTGCCTTTTGTATTGTACATCTGGATCTGGATCATTTCAAAGCAGTTAACGACACGCACGGTCATGCAGCAGGAGATCATGTTTTGCAAGAAACCGCGCATCGGATGGTGCGAGTAGTACGCAGAGAGGACACGATTGCCCGTGTCGGTGGAGATGAATTCATCCTCGTTTTTGAAGACTTGATCGAAAATACGTTTATTTCAGATGTTGTAGAACGAATTATCAACGAAATCAGAGTTCCGATAAAGTATGGCGCCATCTCTTGCCGGATATCAGGAAGTGCGGGGATATCGATCCGCAGAGCAAATCAAAACGCTTCACCAGAAGGCATGATCGCAGCTGCCGACAAGGCCTTGTACAGGGCCAAGGCCTCTGGTCGGTCTTGTCACAAATTTTCAGAAGCAATTGTTGAACCTTCTGGGTCAAATAATGATGAATTGGGGCTTGAACCCAGTCGCGGAGCAGAGTAATCCAGCCACCACCGTTGGGGTGTAGCCAAGTGGTAAGGCAACAGTTTTTGGTACTGCGTATCGTAGGTTCGAATCCTACCACCCCAGCCAACCTCTAAATATAATACATCTCTTGGCCGTGGCACGGAACCAAGCGCGACTTCTGCCCCAAGCGGTGCCCCAGAGGATAACGTGGCGCAGGCATCCGGTATCGATACTGTGGGTTGTGTCACTGCCCCTTTGGACGATCCATTCGAGGCGGTGTTGAATACAGCGAAGCCACGTGATGGCGGCGGCGGGTTGACTGCGCAAGTGATGATTTACCTGATGTTATGATAGCCTATCGCCGCGTATTCTAGGGCTTGGATGGGGTTAGGGCTAAAACGGAATTGGCGTTTGGGCACCGACAATCAAAAACTTGATTGAATAAGGGCCGAAGCTTTCCCATCGTCTTTGCAAACCAACAACCTGATTTGAGAGGCGCCGGGCCCCTTTTGGCTAGGGCGGGGTTATCTATGAACGCTATTACACAATCCGAGATCAACCAGGCCGCATACCGACACGAGCAGACCGATGCTGAACCGCACCGACTTAAAGCCGCCGTGGCG
>JAYQEA010000128.1:0-10073 GCA_038138625.1 Roseivivax sp. | reverse complement strand
GTGCCAGACAGTCTCCAACCCGACATCGGTTCCAGAGCCACCCGGGTTCCCGTGGTTATATCACAAAGAAGATGCTGTATTCCGCTGCCAAAGACGCAGAGATCAGCGCTGTTTTGCGGGATATGCCCGTTTTTTTAACGACAACATCCCGTCAGTGTCGTATATTTTTGATCATAGGCAGGCGTAGCGCGGAGTAGGGTTTTCTAATGTGCGGGCGATTTGTTGTAACGTCACCCGTTGACGCGATGGCGCGCCTTTTCACAGCCATGCCTGCGAACGACCTTCCAAACGTTCCAGATTATAATGTGTGTCCAACACAAACAGTGGCCACTGTTATTTCTTTGACGGATCGTCGTCTTGTCGCGATGCGGTGGGGGTTTCTTCCACATTGGTATAAAACAGCGACAGATGGACCTTTGCTGATCAACGCTCGGTCCGAAACCATCGCGACCAAGCCTGCATTTAGGGATGCTTGTAGGACGCGTCGTTGCCTGATTCCTGCGACAGGGTTTTATGAATGGACCAAAGGCGCAGATGGTGAGCGGACACCGTGGTATATCACACGCAAGGATGATGTACCTATGGTGTTTGCTGGCGTTTGGCAGGAATGGCAGCAGGACGGTTTACGACACGTCACCTGTGCTATCGTGACATGTGCGGCGTCACCACCCCTGACGCAGATACATCACCGCCAGCCTGTTATGCTTGCGCCGGATCAATGGGCACTTTGGCTAGGAGAGGCCGGCCACGGTGCAGCGCGTTTGATGCGGTCGGTACAGACGGAAGACCTAACGTTTTTTCGGGTTGATCGCGCTGTGAATTCGAACCGCGCCTCCGGTCCGGAACTGATTTCTCCCTTTGATGCATAGGATTTCTTTGTGCTCATGAGAGTTTATCAGCCTTGATCGTAACTGGTGTTTTGATGCATCCTTAACGCAGTCGCAGCGAATTTGGATCGACCAAGAATCCATTGCGATGCCTGAACGAGAGCAGTCTAATGAAACCGGTAATCATAGTGGCTATTACAGGCCTGGTCCTGGTAAATTGTGGTGGGCGATCTTCTGCGCCGTCAAATACATCAACACCGACTCCCGAGCGGATTACGATGTTTTCCGAAGGGCCAATCAAAACTGCCTGCCTCGATGCAGATCGAGACGCAGCCAACCGCAAGCTTTGCGGATGTGTTCAGACAGTTGCCAATTTGACTTTGGGTGTCACAGATCAGGAACGCGCGGTTACATTTTTTGATGACCCGCACGAGGCGCAGGTGGTGCGTATGTCAAGCAATCGCTCGGATAGGCGGTTTTGGGATCGTTACAAGGCCTTTGCCGGCCGTGCAAAACGGTCCTGTGATGGGTATTGAAATATACCTATTCAAAAATCTTGCGATCGTTTGTTTTTCCAATTCATACTTCATTTGGATAAATCAAGGGTAACTGACGTGATAAAAAAGGGTGTGAGCCTTCGCGGACTCGAGGTGTTTGAAATTCTGGCCGACACGGGATCCGTTGCGGCAACGGCACAGCGCACTGGGCTGAGCCAACCGTCGGTCAGCCAGCAAATGCGCAATCTTGAAGCTGCGTTGGGATCTCAACTGCTTGACCATGGAAAGCGCCCGATGCGGCTAACGTCAGCCGGGGCAAGCTTTTTGATTCACACACGGTCTGCGCTCGGTGCGCTGCGTTCCGGGCAGGCTGATCTGTCCGCGATGGATCTCAGCCACCTTTCCGTGCTTGATATCGCCATAATTGATGACTTCGACAATGATCTTGCGCCTTCTCTTGCCACCGCTTTGGCAAACAAAATGGCGGATAGCAGTTTGCGGCTGCGCACAGCGCACAGTCTTGAGATTTTAGCGGCAGTTCAAAAAGGTGACGTACATCTGGGAGTAACGGCCACGGATGGTGCCCCGCAAGCCAACTTGGCGGCATATCCGCTCGCACGAGAACCCCTAATCTTGGTCGTCCCTCGTGGCGCCAGCCCCACAGTCGAACGGGATTTACCGTTTCTTGCCTATAATCAGGACCAGCTGATCGCGCGTCTGACCAATACCTATTTTGCAGCGGTCGGGCGACAAGTGACCAGTCGGTTCGAAATAGGTGCGCCCTTGGCACTATTGTCTTTGGTGGCACGAGGCGTTGGTTGGACGGTGACGACGCCCTGTGCTTATATGCGTGCAGAGCGTATGCACGAGGGTATTGAAGCTCGTCCTCTGCCATTGGTTCGAGAAGAGCGCGAGATCACGGTTTTGGCCCATCCCGAATGGGATCGAAAAATTCCGGCAGAGATTGCCTCTATGCTGCGCCGCCTGATTGATGATCAAATCATTGTCCCCGCTCTGGAACGGCTTCCTTGGCTAAATGGTCGGCTTAGGTTGTTACAGCAGACACCGTCATAGCCAAGGTTTGGGTGCACAGCCATTTCCTATGGGTTGTTCAGATACTAAAAAAAGCGCGCACGGAGGCTTCGAAGGCATGAGGTTGCTCGGCGTGGAGCCAGTGTCCGGCCGTTTTTAGCTTGGCAAAGCGGGCATGTGGGAAATACGAACGAATAGCTGTCCTGTGATGTGGCAGTACGTAATCCGAATGCCCCCCCGTCAACATAAGGACTGGACCGTCAAAATGCGACGAGAGGTCTGGAAAGCCGAGAATGTTCGGCATTTGGTCTGCCAAAACCTCTAGATTCAACTTCCAGCGACGGCCGCGTAGATCCAGTGATTGTGTGAAAAATGCCTGTAGCGTGGCGTCTTGGACATAGTGCGACAGTTGCGCTGACGCATCTGCCCGTTTGTCCACTTTTGACAGGTCCACTGCTTGCATGGCGTGAATGTAGTGAAGTTGCGTGTGCGTATATGCGACAGGGGCGATATCGGCCACAACAAGACGGCTCACACACTGGGGATTTTGCAGCGCAAGAACCATTGCCGCTTTGCCACCCATTGAATGTCCGACGATATCGGCGCGACCACCAAACGGTCGGATCACTTTGGCCAAGTCTTCCGCCATATCAAAATAGCTGTGACTTGCATTCCAAAAGCTGTCGCCGTGGTTGCGCATGTCCACAGCAATCACTTGACGCACGTCAGACAAACGTTTGGCGATGACTCCCCAGTTGCGCGCCGAGCCAAACAGACCATGTACAATGACTAAGGGGGGGTGCTCGGTTTGCGCGCCATGTATGATGTGGTTCAGCATGCGTATTGGTATGCATATTCCTGAGGGGCGCGCAACGCTCCGAAAGCCTCTGTGGCCAAACAATGGGCAGAAACATGTGGTGTCAGATGTCACCCAAAGAGTTGAGGGTTTTTCACAGCTTGCGGGCCACAACGAACCTGCTCGGTGGTCGCCGAGGGAAAATACCGGTTTCGATCAGTTCAAACCCGCTCTCTTCGATCATCTGATCCCATTTTTTGACACTGAACATACCCACATAAGGCGCTTTTCCGATCAACTGCATTACAGGTATCAGGATTGGAAACAGTAAATTTCCATTCCCGAGGCAGGGCGTCTTCGAAATGAATAGTCCACCGGGTTTTAACATGCTGTGCAACTGGGTCAGAGTGGCTGGCACGTTTTGGACCAAGTGAAAGATATTGAACCCCATTACCACATCGAACTGGCCGGACATCGGTGCATCAGTCTGCGCCACTTCGAAATCTATTTTATGGTTCCCCGCGTCTTTGGAACGGGCGATTTCGATCATTCTGGGTGACACGTCGGTCGCAAGTATTGATCCAACATGCGCAGCAAGCTTGATGGCAGACGAACCGGTGCCGCATCCGACTTCTAACACCCGATCAGACGGTTTGAGATAACTGGCTGTCCGCGCCATACCACGTTCATAGCTGTCCATGTCCTTGATCGGTGATGCGGCGTATTTGGCGGCTTGTTTGTCCCAAAAGGCAGCGGTCTTGGTCATGATGGCTCTCCGATTTAGCGCGGTGCGTTTTGCTTAGAACGAATGAGCATCCTTAGGAATTGTCGAAATTTGCAACTGATGTATACGTATTTGTATGAAGTGGGATGCAATCAGATTTGACTGGAACCATGCGCGCGCGTTTTTGGCAACGGCGCGTCTTGGATCATTTTCTGCAGCCGCTCGGGCTCTGCATCTGACGCAGCCAACACTTGGTCGGCAGGTGGCCGCACTCGAGGAAGAGCTGGGGGTCACCCTTTTTGAACGCGTCGGTCGGCAATTGGAACTGACTGACGCGGGCCATCTTTTGCTTGCGCGGGTCGGTGATATGGGCGAGGCCGCGCTTGCAGTTTCATTGTCGGCGTCCGGTGCAGTGCAAGATGTCTCGGGACGGGTCACAATTTCAGTCAGTGACATGTTTGCTGCACATTTTTTACCAAAAGTCTTGGATGTTTTGCAGGCAAAAGCCCCCCAGATAGAGATCGAGATTCATGCCTCGAACAAAATTGCAGACCTGCAAAGACGCGAGGCCGATATTGCGATACGCCATGTACGTCCCGAACAAAACGAATTGATCGCGCGTAAGATACATGAAACCCCTGCCAAATTATTTGCTGCGACACGGTATCTTGAGCGCAAGGGACGGCCCTTGGTTGTGTCGGATCTCAGTCATCATGAATTTATCGCAATGGGTCAGCCAGAACAGATGCTGGCCGAATTGCATGAGCTTGGTATTCCTGTCCAACGCGAAAATATACGCGTTATCACCGAAAGCAGCTTTGTCGTTTGGGAGTTCGTGAAAAATGGGCTTGGTATCACAGCAATGATCCCCGAAGTCGCACGTGCAACCCCTGGCGTAGAGATGGTTTTGCCAAATTTTACCGTCATGCAGGTTCCGTTTTGGCTTGCGGTTCACAGGGAACTGCATACCAGTCGGCGGATCCGTCTGGTTTATGACGCGCTTGCTGCAATATTGCCACGTGTGGCAGCCTCCCGTGTTACGCCCGAAGGGTAAAATCAAAAATGGATGTGACATGCCTCTTTCCGGCAAACTGTGCCATGCCGCAGCGGGCACAGACATCGCCATCCGGATAAATGCGGGAAAACTAAGAGTTCAGTAAGCGAACAGTATTCCGCAGGTGCGCCTAATGCTCAATTTGAGGGTGTGCACGGTAGTCTTCTTCGGAAACTTCATCCATCCAGGTGACTGCCGATCCGTCCTTGGCCTCTTGAAACGCTAAATGGACCATAGCGGTATCGGGTGAGGCTCCGTGCCAGTGACGTGCTCCGGGGGCAAATCGAACGGTGTCGCCGGGGCGAATAACCCGAACCGGGCCCCCTTCGGTCTGAGCAAGCCCGACACCTGATAGAACGTGAATAACCTGTCCAAGCGGGTGGGTATGCCAGAACGTTCGGGCGCCTGTTTCAAATGTAACCACCAGTGAGGACACGCTTGACGGGGCCTCGGCTGTGACAACCGGGTCCATGCGTACCCGGCCAGTGAAATAGGTCGAGGGGCCCACAGCAGAGGGCCGGCTTCCAGCGCGAAAGATCTCCATGGTCAGTCTCCTTTGTGTGGGGGCGGGACGCTGTGGTTTGGTTGCGTTCAGATTTGACCAGTTCGAAAGCGCGATCAATAAAGATTTTATGAAGTCTCCGGGTTTGTTTGAAAAACCTTTGGATATCGCGTCTGAGGAGTGTTGAAAGGCGGGTCCAAACACATGTCACTGCGTCGGCAAAGATGACGTCATGAGGAAAGCGCTGCATCTTCAAGCCGCAGTTGGACCGTACGCCTGCCACCCCACTCATTGATTTCCAATCGCCCGGCAAGATGAAAGCGCGCGCCATCATGTTTTGTAATGGCCTGACCGATGGGATTTTCAAACGCTCCAAATGCGATGGCATCCAGTTTCGCGCCAAGACCATCGTTAAAGGAGAACTTCAGATGCGTTTCCCCGACGCGCCGGCAATATCCAATGGCACAATCTGGAAACGCAAATCGTGGTGCAGATGCGCCGGCCCCAAATGGCCCTGCTCGATCAAGATCGGCAACAAGATCGGGGGTCGCCGCGCCGGGCATAAGGGTCCCGTCCAAAGACAGAGCCTTGGGCCCGAGTTTATCCGCGCCTTGCCGCGCCAAAAGATCTGCCAATCGGGTCATTGCCGGTTCCAGTTTATCTCGCGTGACGGTGAGACCAGCGGCCATTTGATGGCCCCCGCCCTTGACCAATAATCCCTCGGCAAAAAGTCGTTGGATTGCATGGCCAAGGTCTACCCCTGTTACCGAACGCCCTGATCCCTTGCCCACATCGCCGTCAAAACCGATCACGATTGCAGGTCGGTTAACGGTTTCCTTCAGACGCGATGCAACGATGCCGACAACACCGGGATGCCAGCCGTCGCCTGCGGCCCAGGCCAACGCGCCTTGGGTGCCGCGGTCCTCAGCCTGTGCCAATGCGCTTGCGCGTACCGTGGCCTCGACCTCACGCCGTTCCGCGTTCAGCGTTTCCAAACGTTGTGCCAAGGCTGCGGCCTCGTGTGGGTCTGTCGTGGACAGCAACCTTGCACCAAGATCCGCCTGACCAATGCGGCCACCCGCATTGATGCGTGGACCAAGAACAAAGCCTAAGTGATACGCGGTAGGTGCACGATCCAGCCGGGCAGCATCTGCCAGGGCAGATAACCCCGGCCGCGCGCGGGCTGCCATAACCTTGAGGCCCTGTCGCACCAAGGCCCGGTTTACGCCCCGCAATGGTGCGACATCTGCCACGGTGGCCAAAGCTACGAGATCCAGAAGTCCCATCAGATCGGGGCCTTTGTGACCGGCGGCTCGCATCTGGCGGCCGGCTTCTACCAAAACGACAAACACCACAGCGGCTGCGCACAAATGACCCAATGTGCCGTCTTCATCCTGACGGTTTGGATTTACGATGGCAAAAGCGGGCGGCAATGTCTCGCCGCCCAAATGATGATCCAGTACCAAAACGTCTGCTTCTTTGGCGCTGGCAACGGCGTCATGGCTGAGCGTTCCGCAATCAACGCAAATAATCAAATCGTGATTTTTCGCAAGCGACGACATGGCTGGCACATTTGGTCCATAGCCTTCGTCGATCCGGTCAGGAACATAGAGGGTTGCATTGACATCTTGGTCGCGCAACCAGTGTATCAAAAGAGCCGCAGAGACGCCTCCGTCAACATCATAATCTGCAAAAACCGCGATACGCTCGCGTCTTGCGACAGCCCGAAGCAGTCGGGCGGCTGCGAGCTGGGTGTCACGCAAAAGATGTGGATCGGGCAGCAAGTCCCTCAATCGTGGTTCCAAAAAACCTTCGGCTTGATCAGGTTGCACCCCTAGCCGCGCCAGAACCTGTGCCAAGGCGGGTGTCAGATGCGCTCTTTGCCGTAGCGTCTCTGCGGCGCGCGCCTGCGCATCCGTGGGTCCCTGCCAGAGGCGGCCTGTCAAAGAGTCATCTACGCCTAAGAATGCCATATCCGCCCCTCTTGTCTATGTGACACTTGCCAGTCTTGTGTCTCAAACGCAATCCAGAGGGTAGAATGCAGACGGTATATTTGACGTATGGGTATTAAATGAGACCTGCGAAGGCCAATTCGCGTCCGTGAGTGTCGGCGCTTGAATTTTTAGCCCAAAATGCCCGGCCAGTTTTTGAGACCCTTGGAGATATTGCCTGGAATATCTTCTAACCAAAGCGTCCGCGCACGAAGCGAGGCATTCAAGTATAGTCGATCTTGGTATACGGTCCAAGCGTCCGGTATGGTTGGCGCCAGATACCCTCTTGATGCAGCAAAGGCACAGTAGCCGCCGAATACCGGAGCAAATGTTTCAGGACTGGTCTTGAACGTTTCCATATTATCGGCTGTGGCAAAATGCCATGTCGCCCCATTCCACATCAGAGCGTGGCGTGCGGACCCTGCTACCGGACGCATGTCCGTGAAATAAGCGATGGGATCAATTCCGTTTATAGCAATACCTGACGTCTGGAAGACATCGGGTTCGCGGGCCAGGACAGGGCGCGCGCTGAAGACGGCAGCGGCGGCTCCAGCTACAAAAAGGCTAAGGGTCGTGCGGCGGTTTAGGGTCATAGTGCTCTGCTTTGCTAAGTTTGAACGTTTCCTGTAACGTGGTGATGCCAAAGCTGATCGCAAGCGGCAGACACGAAGCTGTTATCTTGATGTGAACGTGGCTGATGGCTTGGCAAAGCCGAACGGTCGGCGTATACGCCCGCTCTGATCGTTAGAAGGACTTAAGGCCATGCAAGGCAGCGCAAACCTCAACATCATGATGAAAGCGGCACGTAAAGCGGGACGTGCGCTGATCCGGGACTTTGGCGAGGTCGAGAACCTGCAAGTGTCCGTGAAGGGTGCTGGCGATTTCGTTAGTCGTGCCGATTTGAATGCGGAAAAGATCCTGCGTGAGGAACTGATGGGCGCAAGGCCCACGTATGGCTGGTTAGCAGAAGAAAGTGGTGAGGCAGAAGGTCAGGACCCGACGCGTCGCTGGATTGTCGATCCTTTAGACGGGACTACGAACTTTTTGCACGGTCTGCCGCATTGGGCGGTCTCGATTGCTTTGGAACACCGCGGCAAAATCGTGTCAGGCGTGGTATTTGACCCTGTAAAAGATGAATTGTTTTACGCAGAAAAAGGCTCAGGCGCTTGGGTAAATGATAATCGGCGTCTGCGCGTGTCCAGCAGACGTCGAATGAGTGAGGCCCTGTTTGCCACAGGTGTTCCTTTCGGAGCAAAACATACGCTTCCGGCAACGTTGACAGATCTTGCACGGTTGATGCCACAGTGCGCCGGTGTTCGCCGCATGGGCGCTGCGGCCCTTGATCTGGCCTATGTCGCGGCTGGCCGTTATGATGGCTATTGGGAGCGTGAGCTGCACATTTGGGATATCGCTGCCGGAGCATTGATCGCACAAGAAGCGGGCGCTCTTGTCGAGGGGCTTCGGATAGGGCAAGACCCTTTGCGAGATGGTGATCTGATCTGTGCCAATAACGATATTTTCGGTATTTTTTCCAAGGCCCTTCGCGAGGGTTAGACGGTATGGCACAAAACGGATCTTTGGTAGAAGTCGTCAAAATCGACCCAATTGATCTAGATTTGCTCAGGGTTATTGAGGCTGACGGAAGGATTTCGATCAAGGCTCTGGCTGAACATATCGGGCTGACGGCGGCTCCTACTCAAAACCGTCTGCGACGGCTTGAAAAGCTCGGCGTGATCCGTGGCTATCGTGCTCAGGTCAACCCTCAGATTTTAGGACGCGAGGCGGTTGGCTTTCTCGAGATACACCTTGATTGCGCAAACGCATCAGACCGATCGGTGTTTGAAGTGGCGCTGGCGTCAGTAGAAGGGCTTGTTGAAGCGCATCGCATGTCGGGTCATTGGGATTACTTGATCAAGGTCCGTGTTGATGGCGCCTCCAAACTGATTTCTATTTTGACACATGAGGTTCCCAAGCTGCCCCACGTGAGCGAGACGCGCATATCACTTGCGGTCAAAACGATTTATCCGAAAGGTTAGCGTTTCCATCTACAAGATCAAAATTCCGAATTTGATTTTCTATATTTTAAACGCAGAGAGATGCCTTTTTTACGATTATCGGAAAATGACGGGTATAAGGTAATGAAAATCCTTGAGTCTGACGTGCAACCCGAATACGACACTGATCGTCGTAACTTGGGCGGCACGTTTCTCGGTAACAGGGAGCGCCAGGCCGGATGTTTATGGCTAGCGTCAGATGCGGGCGTGATGGAATGGTAGACATATCAGACTTAAAATCTGAAGGGCGTATGCCCGTGTGGGTTCGAGTCCCACCGCCCGCACCATCATAATATGATAAGATTCTGAATGAGAATGATAAAAAAGTAATCTCTGTTTTTATCCTCCTGATTTTCCCCTTTTATCTTTTGATGACCTGACGTTCGCGCGTGCGTGAGGCTTCGAATTAAACGCATGAACACGTACCTGTGTTGGTTCTTGCGACGCCGGAAATAGACATACCCCTCGGTTCTAAGACATGAACCTGCCTGTTATTTTTGAGGGAGAACTGACGTGGTCCGACCATGAATTGTCACCGAGAATTGACCCATGTGAACACACTGCCCTGACGGTTTTGGTCGGGGGGATTTGGAGTG
>JAYQEA010000127.1:0-10161 GCA_038138625.1 Roseivivax sp. | reverse complement strand
GCTGTCCTTGTTCCGCTAATCAAACATCGGGTTGGTCTGGTGACACAGACCAACCTTACTCCAGCTTGTTAGATTGATCGTTATTCAGACGCAGTCCATATACGCCGTGTACTTCCGATGTGACTGAGTAAAGATATCGAATTGGACACGCCTGTTCGTACATAAGGTAATGTTCGCCTCGTAAATAGCATTTTAAACCTGTCATAGAATTGATTCGTTCTTTTGGCGTGGTGTTTTGCCACAAAGAAGAAACGCCGTGGCAGCATCACAATGCATATCAAGGTTCCGCGCGGAAGTGGTTCGCATCACGCTTACCGGCAGGTGCCTCACATGAAGGATATCGCTGATCATGGCGCGGGCTTTTCGACGCGTAAAATGCGATTGCACTAGGTTTTGTGGACAATCATTTTGATGGGGTGAGAGCTGTGACGAGGGTCCGGAGTGCGACGTAATCCTCAAATAGATACCGCCGCTTGTAAGCGTCGAGATCACAGGCTTGCTGGTGTTTACGGTTCGGTTTTGGCGGGAACACCGCGGCTGCGACCCGCTTATCCGGTTTTTTGAGTAGCCACTTGGCGTCACATGCGGTGTCAGACCGCCACGTGCCTGATGGCTTGTGGCAGTGTATTCCTTTTGCGCCAGATACGTTTTGGTGAACTGGGATGGTAGTGCTGTCGATGAGCGCGTATTCAGGGTCTGTGCCTTTATTTATGGTGTTAAAAAAATATAAAAAGTATCCATTTTCACACTCCGTTGGAAGTGCTGGGGCTGTCTTTTGCAAATATAGAAAACACTCCGCAGATTGCGCCATGACAATCTGGTGCGCACCTGCCAGAACGCCGGTTTCAAAAATAAACGCATGTCCTTTGCCGTGGCTCTGGCCCATTGGTCTTGCCCGGCACATGTACCTCAATCCTTGGACGCAGCCACATCCGATCCGACACTACAAACCGCTGGTCGTTTGGTCAAACCTGCACCCTAGAAGCTTGACGTGGAACGCAGACCGAATGGGAAACCTAATTGTCCACGAACCTTAGTCGAAAGGCTGGTCGCAAGAGGGTTTTTCGCATGTCGCTGGCTAGAATCAAACATATGTTTGCGGTTTGGAGCGTGCTTTAGAACCCCTCATAATTACCGTTTGAGATAAATTGGCTACAGCCTTGGACATGAACGTCTGTGCTGTTCCCGATAGTCATGAGGTGCGCAGAAAATGGCGGATAAGCGACGGAAAACTGTGGATAGTCTGCGGGAATGTCCCGGTGCGCTCGACCTGCCAAGATCGTGGTACTGGAATTACGGTGGTCGTCTTCGCCAAGACCATGGATACTGCGAAATCGCCGACCTGCTTGGCCTATGATACATCGGTTCTTGGCACGCTGGCCATCGCGGTGATCCTGGCGTCCCGTTAGCCAACCCGGCCAGACCGGAAGCTCGGGCCAAAGGGGGGCTAACTTTGAGACACCTCACCCTCAATGACTTGAATGATTGTTAGACATGGACTCAAATCGCAGTCCTATCATTTGCAAATTACAACGGCTGAATAGTCTATATCTGCGCGCGTTTTATTTTCGAATAGCCTCACTGCCCGAACCTACGACGACCGGAATTTTAGCTAACAGTTTTTTAGTACCCTGATCCACAAACTGCATTTGAGGGGCGCCATATACAATCATGATTTCGCTCACGGATCAGTTATGCGGCTTTGTTAACGATAAACGGATATCTCTTTTAGGTGCGGACCGGTCCTAGACAGGCAGACACATCAAAATCTAGATCCGATAATTGGAGTATTTGATCCCTAGGAAGGCGATTGTCCTCACCTAGATTGGACACATCATAAGCGTAATGCTAACGTTCTACAGCATCAAAATTTTTGTATTCATCCATTAATACGGCTGGATAAATCGATGATTACAGAGGGTTGATCCCAACCTCGTCAGAATGGAGAGATCGGTCATAAATAAAGTCTCTGAACCAAATAGAGGTGCGTCTGCATCGACTGCTGTTCTTGAAACAGAAGCCAAACTTGCGCTGTTCTACAAAGAGCATAGCGCTGATGGTCTTTTGGTTCGTTATGGTCGTGGACGTCTAAAGCATTTTCTGGGCCGTCAGTTATTGACGATGCTAGGGGCTGCGTCTTTGATGTTTCTGGTTAATTTTTGGGTTGGGTTGATGACTGCGTGCATCGCGCTTTTGGGCGAAGCTGTAGACTGCCTGTTTCTTCTAAGGCTGGAAAAACTTCAGGATCGGGGTGTGCCGTTCCGCAAATTGCACATCGGGGCGACGCTGACGGCAGGCTTTCAAGCTTTGACAATTTCTGCTTGTGTGATTACTGCGCTGATCTCTTTTAATGACGTCTCCGGTAATTTCTTTGCTTTTGCTTTCCTTACAGGGGCCGCCATTAATATTGCGATGGTCCTACCATATCACCGGCCCTCGTCCTATGTCCGTCTCAGCATCTATGCCTCTGTAGGGTTTGGATATTTTTTGTTTGAACTCATCATGTTCCAAGCACCGTTGAGCCTTGCCTATGATGGGTTGGGGCTTGCGATGATGGCCGTCATGGTACGCTCATTCGCTCAGAACTCGGTCAATCATGCGCATCGTAATTGGCGTTCAAATAAAGAACTTCTTCTTCGCCAGTTGGAGCTTGAGCGCTCTGCTCAAATTCTTGAAGACACTCAACGCGAAAGCTATCGGCTGTCGATGGTGGCGCGTCATGCCAGTGACAGTGTAATCCTTGCTGGACCGGATCTTCGGATAACATGGGTCAACGATGCATTTACCAATACCACCGGCTACACTTTGGATGAGGCACTTGGTAAAACTTCGGCTGAACTGTTGCACGGTCCGGATACAGATAGCGCCACGATCCAGATGATATCCGATGAAGGGTATGCGGGTCGGCCAGCGCGCAAAGAAATGCTGAATTATACAAAAGACGGGCGCAAGATCTGGATGGATGTGAACCTTGTGCCAATCTTGTCAGAGGCTGGTGATGTTAAAATGTACGTCGCCATCGGTCGTAATATTACGGCAACCAAAACGCATGAAATCCATCTTGCAAGAGCCAAAGCCGCAGCCGAAGATGGGTCGCGCGCCAAGGCCGCATTTCTGGCCACTATGAGTCACGAAATTCGCACACCAATGAATGGTGTGATTGGCATGGCTGATTTGATGGCTGACAGCGATCTCACGCCAGCCCAGAACAATTACATTCAGACCATTCGCGACTCTGCTGAATCCCTTCTGAAAATAATAAATGACGTTTTGGATTTTTCAAAACTTGAAGCGGATAAGTTAGACTTTGAATCAGAGCCGTTTTCGCTAACCGACTGTATCACCGCATCAATGACCCTGATGAAAACCCAAGCAGAGGACAAGGGAATATCACTTAAGGTCGCCTATGACACAAAGCTGCCCGCACTGTTTTTGGGAGATTCAGGACGCATCAGGCAGATTATCGTGAATTTGTTGAGTAACGCCATAAAATTTACCGATACTGGCGGTGTAACGATCCAGGTTTCTGCCCAGCCCAAAGATGAACAATACGATGTCAAAATCCGGATCAGTGATACAGGTATTGGTGTGCCAGTAGACCGTGTTGACAGTATTTTTGAGCAGTTTGTGCAGGCAGATGCTGCAACGACCCGTCAATTTGGGGGGACTGGATTGGGCCTCGCAATTTCACGCGAACTGGCCCGACGTATGAAAGGAGATCTGGTCCTAGACGCCGGGTATGCCACGGGGGCCAGGTTCGTTCTGACCTTGCCAATGACCCCCTCCAAAAAACTGGAGTATAAAGAAAATAATTCGTCTGTAATTGCTGATACCACAGCACTTGAGGGAACGCGGATTTTGGTCGCCGAAGATAATTTGACCAATCAAATGCTCATGCGTGCATTTTTGAAAGATATCGACCCTGATCTGGGTGTGGCCGGAAATGGCCGCGAAGCGGTGAACATGTTCAGAACACTCTCACCGGATGTAATTTTGATGGATATGGCCATGCCGGTTCTGGACGGACTTGAGGCTACACGCGAAATCCGCGCCTTGCCGGGACGACAGCCAATTATTATCGCATTGACAGCCAATGCATTCCAAACCGACCGCGACCAATGCATTGCGGCAGGGATGGATGACTTTTTATCCAAACCAGTCAGAAAAACCCAATTACTCGCCGTTTTGCGCGATGCGATTGCCAAACGCGATGACACATCCGCCTCTCTAACAGCGAGTTCTGCTCAGTCTGCGGGTTGAACCCTTTGGGAACTATCGCGTAATACAGGCTGTCGATGATTTAAGAGGTCCAAATTGGATATCGCCACCCGTGTCTGGAACCATAAGTGGAAGATCGATCCGATCGTCCGCTCTTTGATTGATACCGACTTTTACAAGCTGCTGATGTGCCAGTCGGTATTTCGTAATCATCGTAATACTCATGTGACCTTCAGTCTGATCAATAGATCGAAAGACGTTCCTCTCGCCCGTCTTATTGACGAGGGAGAGTTGCGCGAACAGCTCGACCATATACGTAGCCTGTCGCTTTCGCGTGGTGAAAGCACCTGGCTGCGCGGAAATACATTTTATGGCAAACGCCAGATGTTCAGGCCCGATTTCATGGAATGGTTCGAAGGCTTGCGGCTTCCACCCTACCATCTGGAGCGTGTTGGCGATCAGTATGAGCTGACATTTGAAGGCAGCTGGCCCGAGGTCATGCTATGGGAAATTCCCGCTTTGGCAGTCCTTATGGAACTGCGCGGTCGTGCGGTTGTAAACCAAATGGCGCGATTTGAAATACAGGTTCTCTATGCCCGTGCCATGACCAAACTTTGGGAAAAAATACAGACGTTGCGCGGTCTTGATGATTTACGAGTGGCAGACTTTGGAACCCGACGTCGCCATAGTTTTTTGTGGCAAGACTGGTGTGTTCAGGCAATGGTGGAAGGCTTAGGCAAGCGTTTTGCCGGAACATCAAATTGCCTTATCGCAAAAAATCGCGACTTAGAGGCGATCGGCACAAATGCGCATGAACTTCCGATGGTGTATGCGGCCCTTGCAGAGGATGACACGGCCTTGGCGCAGGCCCCCTATGAGGTTCTGGCCGACTGGCATGCAGAGCATGATGGCAACCTGCGCATCATCTTGCCAGATACATATGGCACTGACGGCTTTTTAAAAAATGCACCTGACTGGTTGGCCGGTTGGACCGGGATCAGAATAGATAGTGGCGATCCGGCCCATGGGGCAGAAACAGCCATTCAATGGTGGACCGAACGTGGTGAAGATCCGCGCGAAAAGCTGATTATTTTCTCTGATGGATTGGATGTGGAAACAATCTGCGCGTTACATGCTCGGTTTTCAGATCGTGTACGTGTCAGTTTTGGCTGGGGCACGATGCTAACAAATGACTTTCGCGGACTTGCGACAGGTGATCGTCTGGCACCGTTCAGTCTCGTGTGTAAAGCGGTTTCAGCCAATGGCCGCTTTACAGTGAAACTGTCAGACAACCCAAACAAAGCCATGGGTCCAACTGACCAGATTACACGCTATAAGCATGTCTTTGGTGTCGGTGCCCAAGTACCAAGGAAAGTCGTCGTGTGACGGATGGCAGGTCTGACCAGTGATCAAAGGCGCCCGAACATGTGGTACTTTGGCAGACCTTTCAGCACATTGTGGCCAACAGCCGCATCAGCATGGCTTCGCATTGCAAAAGCTGTGACACCTCGATGTATTCATCGGCTTTGTGTCCCTGTCCCTCCATTGAACCGGGGCCACATACGACCGTTGGAATACCCTGCGCATCGA
Source organism: Roseivivax sp. (assembly GCA_038138625.1). Classification (GTDB taxonomy): domain Bacteria; phylum Pseudomonadota; class Alphaproteobacteria; order Rhodobacterales; family Rhodobacteraceae; genus JAQXDR01. The sequence goes on along the minus strand of JAYQEA010000127.1, from coordinate 4,353 downwards.
AAAAGCCAGCTTCGGTTCCAAAAGCTACCTTGGTCAATGCAGTCTGCGCCAAATTCCGTACTTCGGTGACCACTGCCGCCCCCAGAGGAGTGTCCAAGCCCGGATATGCTGCCAGAGGTGTCACCTGAATACGCGCAGCCGCCCCGTGCCGCGCAACAACCTCAGCCAAAGCTGTGTCGATACGCCGGCGTAAATCCACTGGCGGGTCGGCCGCGAGGTGGCGAAACTCGAACCGCATCTTGGCACGGTCCGGAACAATATTCAGCGCGGTCCCACCTTGTAAAATCCCGACATGCAGTGTGCTGTAGGGGATGTCGTAGGCATCATCACGGATCCCATGTAGTGCAATGTCATCCTGCAACGCCCGTAATGCAACGATGGTATCAGCGGCAACATTCAGCGCATTCACAAACCGCGGAGCAAGCGCCGAATGCCCGGCCTGCCCGGTAATTTGAGCTTCAAAACCCTGTTTGCCCTTATGCCCAGTGGCCACCTGCATCTGCGTGGGTTCACCAACGATGGCAAATCGGGGTTTGCCCATCAATGGGGCCAGTTGCGCCATCATGGTTGCAACACCTGTGCAACCAAGTTCTTCATCATAAGACAGAACAATCTTCAGCGGCTCACGCAATGGCATTTGGCTGGCGGCTTTGGCTGCGGAAAGCATGGCCGCCACAAACCCTTTCATATCTGTCGTGCCGCGCCCGAACAGACGATCGCCCTCGCGTGTCAAAGCAAAGGCCGGCTGCGTCCAGGCCTGTCCAGCGACTGGCACAACATCAGTATGCGCTGACAACATAACACCGGAACCCTGTGGTCCTATTTCGGCATACAAACCAGCCTTGGGCATGTCCGGGTCTGTCATACGGGTGACGCGGAATCCCCACCCATGGAGAAGATCCTGAACGTAATCGATCAAATCGAGATTGCTGTCGACACTGACCGTTTCGAAACCGATCAACCGGTCAAGAGTTTCGAGCATTCCCTAGCCCTCACATTTCACATGCACGGTCTTGTGCCGCCAGCCACACCTGAAAATCACGCACCGTGCCCTCGTAATCAGCACCAGCCAAGGGACCCGGCTGCGCGTATTCGGACGCAAGAGCCACCTGCATTTTTTCCAGTTTTTCGCGGTCTTCTGTATTCACAGCTTCCCATAAGGCTATGCGCTGTTCAATTGTTGCCGCATCCAAGTCATTGCCAAATGTCGACATCGTCCACTTCACACGAATGCTGTTTACCGTGAGTGGAAAGATGGACAAAGACACCAGTAGACTGGCGGCAACGCTTACGACCTGTGTTGGAAACTTTCCAAACAATGTGGAGCGCATCCGTTCCTCGTCTGTCAGCGATGCGGATCCCATACCCCGCGACGGAATTCCTTCGGGATATTGCGCCGCGTAAGAGGTAAAACCGTCACCAGAGACCAGTTTTCGCGCCAGACCCGTCGGAGTATAGCTATGCAATGTCCGCGGATGCACAACGGACAAATGATACCCTTCCATAAAGTTTTCAACCAGGCACTTCCAGTTGGTATGCCACACTTCGGATGCAACATGGACCAACCGATAGGCTTCGGGGTCGTAGTTTGCCAACAACTGATCCAGATCGGGATGTTCAAAAGCCTGCGCGTTCCGATCAAGTGTCACATATATAAAGCCGTTCCATATCTGCACACGGTGGCTGTGCAGTCGGCAGCTTTTGGGATCAAAACCGCTATTCTCCATCATAGGCGCTCGCAGCAAAGACCCGTCCCTGCGATAGGTCCACGCATGATAGCTGCACATAAAACGACGGGCCTGCCCGTGTCCCTCTGCCAGTGGCATGCCACGATGCCTGCACACATTGGCAAAAACCCGGATCTGGGCATCATCTCCGCGGACGACCAAAAGTGGTTCATTCAATAGTTGAAGCGTGAAAAAATCACCCGGCAGAGGCACCTCGTCGACACGTCCGATACAGTGCCAGCCTTTGCGCAGGACCGTGTTACATTCATGCTGGAATTGAGCGTCAGAGGTGTAAAAGCCACCCGGCATCCCCATCGGGCGATCTGGAGGCAGAGCCGCAGCTGCCTGCAATTGTTCGCGCAACATCGTCATGTTGTTGTTACCCCTCGTCTCCCGGCACCCCATAAGAAGGTGCCTCACGCGGATCAATCGCCCGCTGAACGTATGCCTCGACCTGCGGCTTATAGACAGACCATGCGCTGGCCACTGCTTCGATCGGGCAGTCATCAGTCCAGTCGCAGCGCAGATCAACCAAAGGCCAACTATGGCGATCCACGACCATTAGGCCCGCAGAATGTACAGGACCGGCCTCTCCTCCGGCGGCGAGTCCCGCCTTTAATGCGGCGATCAGGCGATCACCAAGATGTCCGGTGCTATCCTTAAATCCCTGTACGATTGCATCGGGAACTGCCTCATTGGCCAAGAGATTTCCACCGGAGGCCACGTCCAGCCCCTGCGCCTGTGTCCAGATACCGAGCGAGCGTGGCCCTGAATGTATGGCTGTCTTTCCTTGTGCATCCACAGCCAGTACCTGCCGATAGTCAATATGTTCTGCAGATCGCAGAACCTTTGCCACTGCCTCATCAGAGGGTTCGCCCGCCTGCATTTGGTCCAGAACTGCAGGTCCAAGGCGTGGATCGGTGATATTTTGCGATGCAACAGCCCCCACACCTGCTCTGGCATAGGAGCACCGCGCCGCCACAGCTGGTGATGATGACGAAATCGCCACACCAAACATACCCGTCTCGGCGCATCGTGCTACCAATGAAAATGTCATGTCTGGTTCCCTTTTTTCCCTGCTGAAACAGTTGGCTAACCCACTTGGTTGGTTGCCCGCATTTAATCCGGGATAACGGCTGTTGCGTCGATTTCCACCAACCAGTCAGGCCGCGCCAACGCCTGTACGACTAACCCTGTCGAGACGGGATGTACCCCACGAATATATTCGCCCATGGTGCGATACACAGCCTCTCGGTGGCGAACATCTGTGATGTAGACGACTACCTTGACCAGATGCGCCATCTCTCCGCCGGCTTCTTCGATCAGCTGCTGGATATTTTGCATAACCTTATGGGTTTGTTCGACCGGATCGTGGCTGTCGATATTGCGCGCATCCTCTAGATTTTGGGGACATTGCCCGCGGAGCCAGACCGTTCGTCCGCCGCGCGTAACAACGGCCTGACACAGGTCGTTATCCAGGTTTTGTTCTGGGTAGGTGTCTTTTGTATTGAACTTACGGATGCGTTCATGCGTCATAATCAGGCCTCCGCCTTGGCGCGGCCTGCATCAATGCACGCCATCAGATACTGCGCAAAATCATAGTTTGGACGTTCAAGATGGCTAAGATGTCCGGGTTGTGCCAAACTTGAACATAGCCCACGATAGACCTTTTCGGTGCAGCCGCGGTCCTCTACGTTCACCTCGTCCAATAATGCCTTAAGCGTGTTAAAGTTTTCCTGAGCATCGGTGTCATTGGCATAGTCATCCGACATTCCGCCACCATACCGTATATGGACCTGACCCGGCCCCACAGGATGCAACGACAGATACCAAAAATATCCCGGCGTCAGGGTGATCATCAGGCTTGGGTACAGTGATAACAAAAAGGTTGTGCGCCTTTCCTGTCCTTTAAGCCGATCATTACTGGGATGAGCCAGCGCAATGCGCAATGTGTCATCCTTTAAAATGGTATGATAGTTGAAGTTTGGGTGTCCTGGGGGGCAGACCATATCTTCGAGCCGTGAAAGCGCCCCAACCGTCGCAGCATGACAGACGGGCAAGTGGTAGCTTTCCATGAAATTCTCGGCCAGAACTTTCCAGTTGGTTTCCCAGACATGCTCTTCATAGAATGTCTCGGTATAATTGGTCATGTCATACCCTGCGACCATGGCCTCGACGTCAGCCAGACGTTCGGCAACGGGCACAGCATCAGGGTTTAAACACACGAAAACCCATCCCAACCATTCTTCGCAACGTATGTTTGGCAAGGTGTAGGCATCTTTGCAGAAGCCTTCGTTTTGTGACATCGCCGGAGCCCCCCGCAACGAGCCGTCCAGATTGTACGTCCAGGCATGGTAGGGGCAAACGATGGTTGATGTCGTTCCGCGTCCCTGCAATAGCGTCGACATCCGGTGCAGACACACGTTGCTCATTGCGCGCAGGCAGCTTGCCCGATCTCGTAAGACAACAATCGGTTCGCCCGCCAATTCACAGGTTACATAGTCGCCGGGATTAGCCAACGCACTGGCCCGTCCCACACAAAACCATTCCCGCCGAAATACATGCTCCAGTTCTTCGTCTACGAAGGCTTGTGTTGTGTAGACCTCTGCCGGCATGGCACGTGCAT
>JAYQEA010000126.1:0-10202 GCA_038138625.1 Roseivivax sp. | reverse complement strand
ATTCGGTATTTATCACTGTCCCTTTTGCAATAGCTTCTTCAGCGTCGCCGTCATCGCGCCAAGTGGCATCAAGGACGTCTGCATTGAAGGACCTTGTCAACGTTTCCCAATGATCGATTTGCTCGGCCGGGTAAGGCGCGGGTCCCCAGACACAGTCCACCGCTTCGACAGCGCGCATGGCTCGCCATGAATTGTCGGCGACGACGGCAACGCCGTTTGTGACCTCGACTATTTTTTTGACGCCACGCATATTTGACACATCCTTGGCATCAAAGCTGACCATTTTGCCGCCCTGCCGTGGGTTTACGCAGATTGCGGCATGCAACATTCCTGGGATATTGACATCAATGCCAAAATTGAGTGTTCCCGTCGATTTTCCAACAACATCGATGCGCTGCATATTCTTGCCAATAAGCCGCCATTGCGACGGATCGCGCAGAGGGACATTCTGGACGGGATCAAGAGCGGATGCGATTTCGGCCAGTTCTGTGTAGGCGATCTCGCGTCCATCCGGTAATATGACCTTGCCTGCCTTGGTCTTCAGTTGGCCAATCGGAACGTCGAACTTTTGCGCAGCTGCCAATTTCAGCGTTTCTCTTGCGGATGCGCCCGCAGCCCGCAGTTTAACAAAGGTGTCCGGAATCGTGGTTGAACCGCCCGTCCCCTGCATGGCGACCAGCTTGAGCACCCCGCCCAGGACCGACCGGACAGCCTCGGCAGAAACGCTTTGATCGGTCGCCATAAATGGCGCACCCTCTTCGGCAAATGCCCCATTGTAATATGCTGATGAGGGCTTTCCAAAACTGACCTCGAACTGGTCAAGCTCCAAATCCAATTCTTCAGCGATCAACGCGGCCTGCGAGGACACGACACCCTGACCAATGTCAGCGTGTGGCGTGATCAACGTAATTTTTTCAGCATCGATCAATACCCAAGGATTGAATGTGGCGGCACCCTCGGCCAGATCTTCTTTCAGTGGATTGGAATGTGGAGTGCGCACAGCGTAGACCCCGAACGCCACACCGCCGACAACGGCAGCGGACCCGATCAAAAACGTGCGTCTGGCGATTTTTCCAATACGGCTCATTGACTAGGCCTCTCTCAGTTTGGCGGCGGCAGTGTGGATGGCGGCGCGAATGCGCGGATAGGTTCCGCAGCGACACAGATTGGCCGACATGGCAAGGTCGATATCCTGATCAGTCGGATCTGGTGTTATGTCCAGAAAGGCCGCAGCAGCCATGATCTGGCCGGACTGGCAGTACCCGCATTGGGCGACCTGATGCTCTATCCAGGCCGCCTGTACAGCATGGAGCGCCGAGGGTGTTCCCAAGCCCTCGATTGTTGTGATCTCTGCTCCGTCAACATCCGCTGCAACAACCTGACACGACCGAACAGCCTGACCATCAACCAGAACTGTGCACGCACCGCATTGTGCGATCCCACAACCATATTTTGTACCAGTTAGCCCCATTTCATCCCGCAAGACCCAAAGCAAAGGCATGTCTGGTTCAACATCAATCTCTTTTTCGGTTCCGTTCGCTGTTAATTTCATCAACATCACATCCTGCTGGTTTATACAAAAAGATAGCTAACATACATTTGTATATGCGTAACTTGTCATTTAGATCATCTTTGTCAAGATGTTTAAGTCGACAAATGAGTTGGTTGTCTTGCAGAATGTTAAACCACAGATGTGTTAATACTACTTATGCATATATTTTCAGGTCTGCAGAGAAAACCATACCTTACGGACTGATCTTGGGTTGCGCAGTAGAATGATCTCCTCCCTTCATTCGTCTGATACTGCACGTAGGGCGTGCTTAGGTATTGATAAAAGGGGGATGTCGGGGGGCGTCAAAAAAGCCCTCGTATCCAGTGCGCAACGGCCTGTACCTCTGGTCTGTGCGCGCTGTTACGGCGAATGATCAAAAAATGTGAGGGACGGACGGGCAAAGGTGGTAGGTCCAACGCACATAACGTGCCCAAAGCGAGCGCATTGGCGGCAAACCGCTCAAGAACAATGGTTGCGCCCGTACCCGACGCCACGGTGTTCAGCGCAATTAACGAACTATCGACCGTGAGCCATGATGCGGGTGGTGGACGGTCGATACCCTCTTGTTTCAAAAGCGTTGGCCAATCGGATTCGGACCCTGTGATCTGAACCACTTTGCCTTGCGCCAATTCTTCAAGGCTCGCAACACTTTTCGGATGACAGACGACGCAGGCATGCTCGTGACCCAGATGATTGGATTCAATTCCCGGCCAGTCTCCAAAGCCAAACGCGACATCAATATCACTTGTCCCGTCTTCGAAGCGGTTGGCCCAAACAAAGGTCGAGAGATCCACGCGCAATTCAGGAAAGCCTTGTAAGAGGTCGGGCAGCGCCGGGGCAAGAATCAAAGCGGCGCAAGAGATTGATGCACGGACACGCACGATTTCTGCCGGTCGGTTTGCAAACAAACTGCGGGTCGCATCCTCTATTTCGCTCAGGCCGCGTCTTAGTCTTTGTGCGTAGGCCTGTCCCAAATCGGTGAGAATAACGCCACGTGGCAGGCGTTCAAAAAGCTGCGCGTCCAGATGATGTTCCAGCAAACGGACCTGTTGACTGATGGCAGCGGGTGTGAGTCCCAGTTCATGAGCGGCAGCGGTAAAACTTCCATTGCGCGCGGCTGCGTCAAACGCGGTGATCCAAGTGGGATGAGGTACAGGCATAAGCTTCAATCAAATTAGGGTCTCAAGCACAATAGCCATTGTTTGTATTGTGCGCCAGCCAGTGAGAGCTTGTGCCAAAAGGAGCATGAGGTGATGGACCTGTGGGACTATATCATTGTGGGCGCGGGGTCGGCGGGTTGCGTGTTGGCGGATCGTTTGGGGGCACATCCGCGCTGGCGCATTCTTGTGATCGAAGCAGGTGGAAGCGATCGGAATCTTTGGATCAAGATGCCTTTGGGCTATGGGAAGCTCTATACGGACGCACGGTTCAATTGGTGCTATTCGGCCGCCGCAGATGCGGGATTGAACGATCGATCAGGCTACTGGCCGCGTGGGAAGGTATTGGGAGGTTCAGGATCAATCAATGCCATGGCCTATGTGCGGGGCCTCCCCAATGATCATGATGATTGGGTTTCAGAGGGAGCAAAGGGATGGTCATGGCGTGATGTGGCACCTGCCTATGACGCGATAGAGGCCTCGGGGCTGCGCATCACTGATCTGGCGGATCGAATCCATCCGTTTTCAAAACATTTCCTGAGCGCTTCACAGGAAATGGGATGGCGGGATGGTGCTGGTTTGGCCCCCATGCGAGCGACGCTTTGGAAAGGGCAAAGATGGTCGCCTGCGGACGCCTTTCTGAGGCCAGCGCTCAAGCGGGGCAACGTTAAGGTTATTACCGGCGGCCATGTCGAGGAACTCGAAATGACTGGACGCCGCATCACGGGCGTAAAGTACCGTCACGGTGACCAGTCATATACTGCAAGTGCCAAGGCCGAGGTTATCTTGAGCGCTGGGGCCATTGGGTCACCGCAGATTTTGATGTTGTCTGGCATTGGCAATCCAGCGGCCCTGCGTGGTTTAGGCATTGCCCCGCGCCATGATCTGCCGCATGTGGGTCAGGGATTACAGGACCACCTTGCCCTTACCCTCGGATTTGCGGCGACCGAGCCTACGTTGAACGGAACACTTGGGCGCACTGTGCCACGCTGGTTGGCTGGCATACGCTATATTCTGGGACGAAAAGGCCCACTTAGTCTGCCTGTAAACCAAATCGCAGGATTTGTGGCCTCAGACAACACGCAGCCAGTTCCAGATTTGCAACTCTATGCCAACCCGATGTCCTATGACGCTACCAGTGAAAAACGGCCATCTGTTTCATCGTATCCCGGTTTTTTGCTTTCTGCGCAACCGTGTCGCCCGACCAGTCGGGGCACAGTCAGCCTTCGCAGTTCCGACCCTCTGGATCCGCCCGTTATTCAGCCCAATTCGCTGTCGACTGACACCGATTGCGATCAAGCAATTCGCGCGGGTCGTATGTTGCGCCGTCTTGCACAAACCCCCGCGCTACGCGCCGTTACGCGAACACCTGATTGGCCAAGTTTACATGTGGCGTCTGATCAAGAGCTTTTGGATCTTTTCCGATCCGAGGCTGCGTCCAACTATCATGCCTGTGCCACATGTCGCATGGGACGTTCCGCTCTGGATAGCGTCATAGATTCGCGGTTGCGTGTGCATGGCGTAATTGGGCTGCGTGTTGTGGACGCCGCGTCATTTCCCTCGGTCACGTCGGGCAATACGCAGGCACCCGTTATGATGTTGGCACATCGCGCGGCCGAGACTATCGTGGCAGACGCCGCAAAAGGGGGTGTGACATGAAACTGGCTGACATTGAAACCTTTGTTGTTGCCAATCCGCCCCCGCGCCACGGAGGACGGTATTTCATCTTTTTACGTCTGACGACGGCTTGCGGTATCACGGGTGTGGGCGAGATCTATAACGCAACATTTTCTCCTGAGCTTTGTGCGTCTATGGCTGTCGATGTTTTCGGACGGATTTTTGAGGGCAGTGATCCCCACCAGATCGAGGCCCTTTGGCGTCGCACGTATGGGGCTGGATATACACAACGACCGGATGTCACTGTGATGGGAGTTCTCAGTGGGCTTGAGATGGCGTGCTGGGATATTATCGGCAAGGCCGCCGGACAGCCGGTCTACAATCTGCTGGGTGGTTTGGTTCATCGTAGGCTTCGCAGCTACACGTATCTTTACCCACCAAACGGGGATGTGTATCCAGATCCTGACGTCCCCAATGTTTATAATGATGCAGATCTCGCCGCAGAAGCGGCGGTCTTGGCTGTTCAAGCGGGATTTACAGCTGTCAAATTTGACCCGGCCGGCCCGTATACCATCTATGACGGTCGCCAACCTCGGATGGAGGATCTAACGCGGTCCGAAGCATTTTGCCGCGCCATTCGATCGGCAGTTGGAGACAAGGCGGATCTGCTATTTGGGACGCATGGTCAGTTTACCGTGTCAGGCGCAAAACGATTGGCCCGCCGGATTGAAGCTTATGATCCACTTTGGTTCGAAGAGCCGGTTCCGCCGGAAAATCCTTCAGATATGGCAGAGGTCGCACGGGCGACCACAATTCCCATTTCCACCGGAGAGCGTTTATGCACCAAACACGAATTTGCCCGCGTTCTTGAAGCCGGAGCCGCATCAATCCTGCAAATGGATCTGGGCCGCGTCGGAGGTATTCTGGAAGCACGCAAGATCGCCGGTATGGCCGAAACACGCTCCGTCCAGATCGCGCCACATCTTTATTGCGGACCGGTTGTAGCCGCGGCGAATATTCAGGTCGCAGCCGCCAGCCCCAATTTTCTGATTCTTGAAAGCATTGGTCAGTTCGATGGACCCTATGCCAAGTTCCTCAAACGATCGTTCGACTGGCAAGATGGTTATGTCCTGCCGTCGTCAGAACCGGGATTGGGTATTGAACTGGAGGATGCATTTATTGCAGCCAATCCCTGGACAGGGTCCGACCTGCATTTGATGCCCGAAGAAAAGACAGTCTGGGCCTAGGTCATCAGACCCTCGATACGGGTCAGGGTGGCCTCGGCCACATCGACGCCTGAAACGGCCGCGGAACGCGCCTTGCTGGATCTGTTCTGGCCAGGCAAACGGGCGCCGTCCTGTTCGGCTACGCTTGCCATTAGATCTGCGATCCGCGTGTCAAACGCCCCTCCGGATGCCGTGGCGGTATCAATTGCCATAAAAAATTGCCCGGTGGCGGGCGGGCCGCCGACTGGGCCTGAAAACGGTGAGGCATCCTTGCCAAGCGTCGCGCCCGACAAGGCAGCGGCAAGGACCTCTACGATAAGGGCAAGACCCACGCCTTTATAGTCGCCAGCCGGTGCCATGGTGCCGCCTTTCAGGGCGGCGTTAGGATCTTCTGTCGGGTGGCCATCTGCGTCCAACGCCCATCCCAAGGGGATCGGTTTACCTTCGCGTGCGTGTTTCATGACTTCCGATTTGGCAATCGTACTTGCGGATTGATCAATCATAAAGGCAAGCCCGTCTGGTCCTGGGACGGCCATTGAAATTGGATTTGTCCCGACAATTGGTCTGGTACCACCTGATGGGGCGATTGATGCTGGGGCGTTTGTTGCGCCGATTGCCAAAAGCCCTGCCTCTGCCAGTCGGGTGGTATGATATCCAAGCACGCCACAATTGTAGCTGCGATGTAATACCATACCCGCGATACCTTGTGATCTGGCCATCGCTACCAGAGCATCGAAGCCTGCCTCGATCGCAGCATGGGCAAAGCCATGTGCTGCGTCTATGCGAAGCAGAGCCGGTCCCGCCTGAGAAACGGTCGGTGTTGCGTCACCAATGACTTTGCCACATCTCAGATGCTCGCCATAAATCGGGATATAGGCAAGGCCATGGCTTGCCACGCCAACGGCTTCGGTTGCAGCTGTGGCGATTGCCAAGGGGCGCGCCTGTAGATCGGATGCCCCGCAGGCACACAATGCGCGATAGGCAAGATCTTCGATTTGTGTGAGCGAAAGCGTCGGCATCTGTTGAATGTCCTTTGAGGGTCTAGTCGTTGTCTGTTGCGACACCTGCGCCTGCGCCCGAAGCACGTGACGCGTCGGTGGCAGGCGCGTAGGTTAGCGCAGCAAGGCGTTCGAGCCCTGCCCAATCCTCGGGATTTGGGGTGGCACGGGAGCAAAACGGGCGCGGCTTTCCCATCGTGGCATCCAGATTTAGAAGTATAATCGATGGCTCACTGCTGGGCTGTTCCACAGGGCCCGACAGGCTGTGGCCGTCTGTGCACCATGTGCTGCCGTGAAATTCCACACCAACTGGCTGCCCATGGCGCAAACGGGCAAGTTGCGCGGCAAACCCCATAAAGAGGAGGGGTGCCCGCACGGGTATTTCAGTTTGTGTAACAGACGCCAGCTGCCGTGCATGGTCAACACACCAGGCGCCAGTCAGAACGGGTGATCCGGCACCCGGTACGTCACGAAATGCGGCATATGCAGTGCCGCAGCCATCCAAACCCTGCCGTGCCAGCCAGCGCGCGGCGCGGCCTGCGTCGGCGGCAAAATTCCAATCCAATCCAGAGCCTCGGGCAGCTTTGGTCACCATGGATTGGACTTCATTCAAGGCAAAATTCATAAATCCGCCCTGCCATAGATCCAGCGATCCGATCCATTGACGCGCAGTTCTTCGGGGTAGGGTGCGCCGGCAAACATCGATATTCGAAGCCAACGATCGGAACGTGGATCAAATCTTGTGGCCCCGAAAAACGACAGCTTTGCACGCAGCAAGTCGATTGGACGCATTTGGGAAGATATCGTGTTGTCCTGGATCTCGCTGTAGGGCGATTGTCCCGTCAGTTGCGCCCGCTGGAGGGTGCCACGCAATTTGGGATGGTCTGCAAGGACAGCGTACAACGGCTGTTCCGGTGGGCAATTTGCAAGAATATCAAGCGCATATGCGGCATCTCGGGCGGGTGAAAGAGGTTGCTCATAAGGTTCGATAGGTTCGTCAAACCTTTCACCCAAGCGAGGTTCCAGCTTTTCAGCTGAAACGTACCAGAGCCTTGCGATCGCGCTTTTGTCATTCCAGTCAATGTCCTTGGTCCAACCGAAGGAACGTTGTAACAACGCCATCGCCGCCGCTACAGGCATGCCTGCATCAAAGACAAAGTCTTGGCTGGCTGTATCTGACATTGTCTCTGCAAGCGGGTCAACCAAATCAGGAAAAGGCTCAAGGATCAAAGACGCCAGCAATTCCTGTGCTTCGGCGTCAAGATGTTCGGTTGCGTCCCGCATCAGAGCGTCCCATGGCATCGGACGCGTCCATGCACCCTGATCTACCCAGTCTGTCAAAATTGCGAGATCAGACCGAAGGGTCGCAATGCGTGATGTTTGTTCGGCATCTGATGTGTGCCAATGCTCGGCCTCTGTTCTGGTGGCCGCGAGGCATCTGCGCAGGCAGTCTATCTGGTCCTGCGTCGCAGCGGGTTGCGAGCGGACACGGGCTATGGCTTCCTCTCTTGCCGCGATCCAGTTATTAAAGAGCACAGGATGGTTTATCACAAAAGGTGCCATCCCGAGCCCCGTGGAATTGCCTATTCCGAGCGTTTTGGCAATTTTTGGGTCCAGCTTGACCGCCTTTGGCCCTCCAAGTGCCTGTGCCATGTGGTTTACCAGATCGCGCACAAAACAACGTATCAGGTAGACGGTCAACATTTCTGCCTGAAAAGGTGCGGCCATTTCCGGACGGTCTGCAATCAGTTCGCGGTCTGCCGATCCAAACTTGCCTGACCCATAAACTGCTGTTGTGCGCATCAGATATCCGACATCCATTAAAATCTTAGCGCTGGGTTGCACACCTGCTGCAAGCTTTTCCACAACTGTATCCCACAGACGCGCCGACCTGTTGGCACGCGACAACGTCAGCTCGGATTGACTAATGCGGCCTGCCTCTTGCAAAGGAACATTTGCCTCTAACCGGTCTAGTGTCGCCTCACTGGGAATGCCATCGCATAGCGTAAAGGTGGCGTCCCACGCATTGGCAATCACTCGATCAGATCTTTGGTCTGCTGGTAGATCGTGGGCAAAACAGGCAAGCGCATAGCACCGGTCGGGGCCATGTGCGACATAAACCGCGCGCCCTACGCCACGGTCGTCGATGTCAAAGCGATCCTGCGTTATGCGCCAGTCTTCGTGTGCCATGCGCCGCGTCAGCTGTCGCATGAAGCTTAGCCTGCACTGGTGCATGGAACCAAGACGATCCAGACGCATGACAACAGACGGAGAGCGACGTGGAATTTGTGTCATAAGTCTGCCTTGGCCAAGAATTCGGTTTCAAAAAAACGATACCAGTTGCCCCCCAAGATACCATCAATTTCACCAGTGGACATACCAGTTGCCGTTAAACCTTCACGCAAAGCAGTAAAGTCGCGGTTATCCTTAAACCAGTCTGGCATTTCAGGAAAGCCCGGAGCGCTGGCAGACCCCTCTCCGTAATCGATTTTTTTAGTCCACCGGCCTACGCGCATCCATTCCACCACACTATCTGGCTGATCTTGGCACAAGTCGCTGCCAATCCCCAGATTTTCAGGTCCGTAAAGGTCTGCGGTTCTTGCAATCATTTCGCAAAAGTCGGAACAGGTGCAGTCAGATTTCCCCTTTAGGTGATGCGGGTAAAGCGAGAAGCCAAGCATTCCCCCTCGGTCAGTCACAGCCCTAAGAACGGCATCGCGCTTGTTTCGGCGGGCAGGGACCCAGTCATATGGGTTGGCGTGTGTGATTGCGATGGGACGATGGCTGGCTTCGGCCGCTTCGATTGTTGAACGATCAGCCGAATGGCTCATATCGACAACCAGCCCAACGCGGTTCATCTCGGCAATAACCTCTCGGCCCATGCGGGTCAGGCCCGGGTCCTCGTCCTCATAGCAGCCGGTCGCCAATAAAGACTGGTTGTTATAGGTTAATTGCATGAATCGCAGGCCAAGATCATGCAAGACCTCGACCAATCCAATATCATCCTCGATCGGACTGGGATTTTGAGCCCCAAAAAAGATTGCTGTGCGCCCAGAGGCGCGGGCCTTGTCAATGTCACTTGACCAGCGGCCTTTCATGATCAGCTCTGGATAGAGCTCGAAATACCGGTTCCACCGTTCGATCTGCAAAACGGTCTCGCGAAAAGTTTCGTGATACGCGATGGTAACATGAACGGCATCCAAGCCACCCTGACGCATTTGGCGAAAGATCTTTTCGGACCAGTTCGCATACTGCAGCCCATCTATATTCATCACACAACCCCTGCGCCAGTAGTGGCCAGCGTGATTAAATTTGCTCTGGTGATCAAGATGCGAAAGTTCAAAAAAATGCGATTGACGCAAAACAGGTTATTTACGTAATTTGCAGATGTTCACGCCTACGCTGCTCTATAGCTTCAAGAAATCCGAGATTAATAATATTTATGGGAGTTTAAAAGATTTTGAGCAAGGTATTTGATTTGCCATAATGACAGCTTGGCCGTCACAAAGTGTGTCAGCATTTATTCATCTGTCAGCTCTCATCAAGCGCCGTACGGAGCAAGCTTTGCTTTTAAACTTTTTTGGTAGCTGTACTTCAAAGAACCGAACCCCAACTTTTCCTTTTTCTATTGCAAACCGGTCCGGACTGATGA
>JAYQEA010000125.1:0-10349 GCA_038138625.1 Roseivivax sp. | reverse complement strand
CCGGCTTGTTTGTGTCACTGAACCTGCGAGACCTGTGCCTGCCTCCGGTGTTGTCAGATTAACTTCTCTGCGTCGGATGAAGGCGGTTTCGTTTGTCTTGTAAGTGATGCACGCGGCGACTTTCTGTGCATCGAAGGATTTCATGCGGTGGTAGGATTCTGCACTCTCCGGCATCAGACCCCTCTTAGGCTGGAACAATCTTAGTGACCCGAGCCGTCATCATGGAGCTTTGAAGTACTCAATCCCAGCCGAGTTGGCTGAAATACTGGATGACTCCACGGGGTTTGCGAAGCTAGAACTCGAAGTCTTAAAAAGCTTCACATCGAAATACGCCCTAACGTTGTACGAGGCCGTGGCATGGCGTGTGCGCATGTCGCACGTATTCAGTGAACGGATGTCCCTAGATGATTTCCGCGATCCCAACGCGACAGCACAAAGCGGCAATACTTTCTTCGCCGCTAAGCCGCGCCGTATCCCGGACAGGAAAGGCTACAAGTTCACCGCCGAGAACCTGGCGCTGCTCCTGCAGGCTGCGATGAAGGACGTATCGCCGAACCGTTAACGGGTCCCATGAGCGACTGCATTATTGGTCGTGGGCATCAAACAGGTCATCCATGTCAACCTGCAGTGCAGTGGCCAGTCTCTTGAGGGTGGCGACAGACCCAGTTTTGCGACCTGCTTCGATGTCGATGATCTGGATGCGGTTAACACCTGACTGGCGCGCCAATTCAGCTTGAGACAACCCGCGGTGTTCGCGCCAAACCATGAGGAGCGCATCACCGGCCAGTAAACGGTCGACAACAGCGGAGGGGATCAACTCCTCGGTTCCAGCTTTGATCCGGGCCAAGACATCGGCTGCACTATTGAGATCAGCTATCTCTTCCTCGATCGCCTTGAGGCGGAGGTATTCGTCTTTAGGAATGGTCACCAGTTCATTCATTTCGCTCACTCTTTGTAAGCATTACCACGTGCCTTAATGTCCAGTATCTCATTGGCCTGGCGCAGCCCACGAACCTCTCGCTCAAGATCCTTGATCCGATCCTTCTCGGCTGTCGTCAGACCGGCCCGCTCTCCAGCATCACGTTCCGCCTGCTGGCACCAAACGCGAAGGCTATCCGGAGAACACCCAAGCTTCGGCGCAATCGCACGATAAGCGGCGTTGTCGCTGGTGTACTCTGAGCGGTTCTCACGGAAAAGCAGGACGCCGCGTGCGCGCAGTTCGGCCGGATAGGCAGGGGTGTGTTTCTTCTGCGTCATAAGGCTCACCTTCGGAGTGTTTTACTCTCCGGTAAACCAGGGGCGGTTCAAATAGTGGTTCGCCGCCTTCGCCGGAGACCGATTAACTCACAGAGTTAATGGGTAGTAGGTTTAACCTCTAAACGAAGGTGACCGTACGTCTATAGGGACTTTCATTTGTGTAGAGTGCCATGGTAGCATGAAAGATGCTACCATTCTCACGCTAAACGCCACCGACCAAACAGCGGCAAAGAGCAATCCGCGAGCGATCTCTACGCAGCTCAAGTTCCACAACAAAGGCAATGCCGGTGGTCAGCGAGCGCACGATCTGCGGATCGGCAATCAGCCCGCCTAGGTCCAGAAGGACAAGTCGAAGTATAACCGGATACTCATCGAACCACTGCTCCCAACCGAGCTGTGGGACATCTGCGAACAGCTCCGATCAGCCGGTCGGAAAATGAAGCGGCGCATGAGATCCAACGTGTCCGTCCAGGCGTCAGGCATCATCACCTACGGCAAAGATGCTCAGAAGTGGTTCAATGAGCTCGATCCTGTGAAGCAGGACGAGGCGACGTTGTGGATTGCCCGGAAGATCGCTGAGGACTTGGATACAACGGTCACGGGTCTGGTTCTGCATTTTGACGAGACCGCGCCACACGCTCATTACCAGTTGCCGGCATATTCACTGAGCGGCAAGCCGATCCATCACGAGATGAACAGACACAGTCTAGGCGGTTTCTGGAAGCTGTACTCTGGCGGGTGCGGACGGGTTCGCCTTGGCGCGACCTGCCGCCCGCGTTCGGCAAGTGGAACAACCAGTTCCGGCGGTTTCGACGGTGGGCAGAGGCAGGAGGTTTCGAGATTCTTTTCAATACAATGAGCGATGATCCGGACTTCGAGTACGCGCTCATCGACGGCACTATCGTTTCGGTCCACCAGAAGGCGATGGGCGCAAAAGGGGGACTCAGGCTCGGGCCATCGGGCGTTCGCGCGGCGGACTGACGACGAAGATCGTGGCGCTGGTGGATACGCTCGGCCACCTCGTGCGGTTCATGTTGCTGCCAGGTCAGGCGCATGACATGAAAGGGGTCGCGCCGCTGATCCGGGGCGTTTCCTTCGGCGCGTTGCTGGCCGACAAGGCGTTCGACGCAAACTGGCTTCTGGAGGAACTGGACGCGCGTGGCACGACCGCGGTGATCCTGCCGAAGTCGAACCGAAAGGCTCACCGAGACCATGACACAGACGCCTGTAAATGGCGGCATCTGGTAGAGAACTACTTTGCGAAAATAAAGGAATTCAGAGGCATAGCCACGCGTTACGACAAAACCGATTGCAGCTACGCGGCCAACTGGAACCTCGTCGCCGCTCTCATCGCCTCAAGGTGATTGTCCACAGGCCCTGACACATAAAATCACAGCCATAACGGGGTTAGAGGGCAGAATTGCAGCCCATCTCAGCAAACCTGACGATACTCCGTGCAGGCTGATAGACATGAGCCGACTGACCGCCATGAGGCGGAATGCAGAAACAGGTCCAAGTGCCGGTCTTGCAACGACATACGGTGGGGTTTCTCAACACCGTCAATAGACTGAGAACCGGTCGACCAATCCTATTGTGCCACCCTATCAGTGATGCAAAGACACGTATGCGTCATCGTTTTGTTCAATCCCTGAAAAGAATAACTTGAAGTTTGACAACTTCCGGTTTTTTAGAGAGAAGCGGTGGCATACTTTTATCCTCTTTTGCGAATAAAAAAACGATCTTTTGACGCTATCTGGCAGCCAGAACCAACGAATATGCGATGGCTGTTGCACCATTCAACAGCCCTAGCCAGCCCTTATATCTGCAGGTAAGACAACGACATGAAATATTCTTCTGACAAACCAATCAAGTTTGGCCTGGTGGGGTGTGGGCGCATCGCGGATCGCCATTCGCAGCTGTTGGGCAAGGGGCAGATAGAAGGTGCGCAACTAGGCGCAGTCTGTGATCTAAAGCCCGAACGTGCGGCCGAAATCGGACAGCGCTACAACGTTGCCTATTACTCTGACATGCACGAGATGATGCAAAACAATGAGATCGACGTTGCCGTTGTGCTCACTGAAAGTGGCAACCATGCATCAAACGCAGTAGAGCTGGCACGGCATGGCAAGCACATTATTGTAGAAAAACCAATGGCGCTGACACTGGCAGATGCAGACGCCATGATCCGTGCTTGTGACGAAGCGGGCGTACGTCTGTTCGTTGTCAAGCAGAACCGTTTTAATCTGCCAGTACGAAAGCTGCGAGAAGCTCTTACCGAAGGCAGGTTCGGAAAGATGGTGATGGGCACTGTCCGCGTGCGATGGGCGCGCCACCAATACTACTATGACCAAGATCCATGGCGCGGCACATGGGCCTTTGACGGTGGCGTTCTGACCAACCAAGCCAGCCACCATGTTGACCTCCTTGAATGGATGATGGGTGACGTCGAAAGCGTTTATGCAATGACCCGCACTGCCTTGGTAGATATCGAAGCTGAGGACACCGCAGCCGTCGTGCTGCGCTTTGCCTCGGGTGCACTTGGCATTGTCGAAGCCACCACTGCGACCCGTCCCACGAACATAGAAGGATCAATTTCAATCCTTGGTTCAACCGGGACAGTTGAGATCGGTGGCATGGCCGTAAACGAGATGAAAATCTGGAAATTCGAGGACGAACGTCCTGAGGATGCAAATGTGCTGGCCAACTATTCGGTCAACCCGCCCAACGTCTACGGTTTTGGGCACAAGGAATATTATGACCATGTGGTTGCGGCGCTGCGAAGCGGAGAGACCCAAAACCTTGTCGACGGGCTCGAAGGGCGCCGAAGCCTTGAACTGATTTCTGCTATATACGAAAGCGTAGAAACAGGGCGCGAAGTCCCACTTCGGTTCAAACCCAAATTTGCCAAGTTGGGGCAGAAGCCGTAACCATCTGATTTCATATCCAAAGGATAACTCATATGCCCGTGCCCTTTGCTGACCTGCATGCACAGTATGCGACCATTAAACCGGAAGTAGATGCGGCTATTGCAGATGTGATCGCCAACTCGGCATTCATCCGTGGGCCGCACGTGACCCAGTTCGAAGAGGATTTCGCCAAAGCAATTGGGGCAAAATATTGCGTGTCCTGCGCGAATGGTACCGATGCAATCTATATCGCCATGATCGCTATGGGTGTCGGTCCGGGAGACGAAGTCGTGGTCCCGGCAATGTCTTGGATATCGACTTCAGAAACTGTCAGTCAGACTGGTGCCAAGGTTGTGTTTTGCGATGTGGATCCGATGACTTACACCATGGATCCGACATTGCTCGAGGCTTGCATCACTGACAAGACCGTAGGTATCATCCCTGTACACCTCTATGGTCAGCCGACCGATATGACATCGATCATGACAATTGCAAATGGACACAATCTTTGGGTCCTGGAGGATTCAGCACAAGCCCATCTTGCGCGCTTCGACAATAAACAGGTTGGCAGCTTTGGACGCGTTGCGACATTCTCGTTCTACCCGGGCAAAAATCTTGGCGCAATGGGCGATGCTGGTGGAATTGTCACTAATGACAAAGCGTTAGCCGACCAAATGGCTAAATTTGCGCGTCACGGGGGCCTGAAAAAGGGTGATCACGAGATTGAAGGGATCAATTCACGGATGGACGGGCTCCAGGCCGCGATCTTGGGGGTCAAACTGCCCCATCTGGCCGGTTGGACCAAGCGACGGCAGGAGCTGGCGGCAGTTTATACCTCCAAGCTCGCAGACCTTGAATGGCTGAAGCTACCATCGACGGACCCGCGGGCAGAGCCTGTGTGGCATCTTTATGTTGTTCAGTGTGAAGACCGTGACAAGCTTAGGGCCCATTTAACCGAACGTGGCGTGGCAACCGCGATCAACTATCCATGCGCTCTTCCCTTTTTGCCCTGCTACATAAATAGAGGCCACACCAAGGCTGACTTCCCAGTGGCACACAGGCTGGGCACCCACGGATTATCGCTGCCACTCTTTGCGGAAATGACCGAAGCGCAGATCAACGAGGTTATCGAAGCCGTCAAGTCCTTCAAATAAACGTGATCTCCAAAAACCATCAGCATTTGGGATGTTTGGATTTTTATCTATAACGTGAAGATGGAAGCACTGTGAGGTCGGAAAAGCGTTGATGATGTGACCGCCCTCCGGCGATATATCTGGGACAATCCTTTCTGGCTAAGATTTTTTGTTGGCCACATACGTCCTCCGTTTTGCAAAACATAGCGGAAGGCTGCTTCAGAAGGGGGCGGCCAGAGGGAAACCACTCGCATATCATCAAGATCCGTTGAAGACGGAATGCGTTATCGTGCCAGCCCCTCCAGCTGTGTTATCCAACCGTGCTTTACACCCAGAAACGTGCTCCCCTCTACCGTTAGATGACCGCTGTCTTGATACAAAATACGGCCTTCACGATAGGTATCGCAGAGATCGTCAGGGCAGATATCCCGCTGCAGCCAATAGAACGGGACCTCTTGTGCTACGGCCTCTAGGAATGCCTCACGCTGTGGTGTGATCGTCTTGGACAGGACAAAGTCACAGGCATCTTCGGGGCGGCCATAGACCTCGCGACGCACAAGGCATTGGCCAATATCCCAATGCTGCTTGGGTGAGGGCCCCATGACCACTACAGGGATACCGAGGGCCTGGATTTCTTGCACAGTGCGGACCAGTGCTGCGCGCAACCGATCGGTGGGATCACCGGTCAAAATCTCACCCCTGCCATTCAACAGCTGCGGGCTGTTCAGGGCATGGAACTTGGACGAAAGCACAACCAAGTCGACCTGGTGTTGGGTGCCAAGCCAGGACAGCACATCCCGATTGAATCCTATACAGTCTTCGGCCCAAGCCTGCGCGCCTGCGGCGTCGATCTGGGCCAGCTCGTGATAAGGACCACAGGAATTTTTGGTGCGCTGCACGATATCCCTGTCCCCCGCACTGGCGACAAGCCCTGACGCCAGATGCATCGCAAAACTATCCCCCCACAGGACCACTGTGGGCTCCGGACCGGTCTGGCATTCTGTTGGTACCGCCGACCGGGCGTGACACGTCTGGGCAAACCCAAAGTTCGGCGCAATCCGCGCATTCAGAGCCCCGATGCTGGTCTCTCCGACCGGACGCTGCGGCATCCCCTGCAACCCGTATCCAGCAAATCCGGCAAGAAACAGCAGTATACCAAAGGACCCAGTGGTTACGAAGACAGAGCGTGCCGTCACCAGCGGCCCCGTCGTGCGGTTCCGAAACGGTGCCTCGATGTAGGCCCAGCTTATCCAGGCCAACAGCAGTGCTGCCAAGGCCAGCCCACCCATGACTAACGGCGACGGTTCGGTCAAAACCCCCAACCGCGCAAAAGCAAACAGAGGCTGATGCCACAGGTAGGCGCTATAGGAAATCAGTCCAATCGCCACAAAAGGTGTGGCCGACAACACGCGCCGCACCAGTGTGCCCTGCCCAGCATACATGATGATCAGGCAGGTGCCCCCTACCGGCACAAGTGTGTAGATACTGGGAAAGGGCAGATCCCCGTCGAAGCCAAAGATTGCAAACAGGATTAGTCCTAGTCCGGCAAGGCTTAACAGGTTGTTGGACCGCTGCGCCTGCCCCACGCTCAGAAACGCACAAAGTGATCCGGCCAGAAGCTCCCAGGCCCTCGTTGGAAGCAAAAAGAAATTGCCTGCCGGGCTGTTGCGCCAGCCCCATTCCGATAGGGCCAGGCTCATCAGAGCAACCCCCAGGGCGCACCAAAAAGCCGTCCGTCGTCCAAAGTGCCACAACAGCCAAAGGCAGGGTGGAAACAGCAGATAATACTGCTCCTCGACTGCCAAACTCCAGGTATGCAGCAGGGGTTTAAGCTCGGCTGCGGGGGCGAAATAACCCACTTCACGCCAGAACAGAATGTTAGAGCCAAACAGCACCGTCGCCATGATGCTTTGTCCAAAATCCACCAGCTGGTTTGGCAGCAACAAGATATAGGCCGCCGGGATAGAGACAAGAATCACGAAATACAGGGCCGGCAGGATCCGGCGGGCCCGGCGCTCTAAAAAGCTGGCATAGCTGAACCGACCGTTTTCCAACTCATTGATCAGGATTGACGTGATCAGAAACCCGCTGATCACAAAAAAGACGTCCACCCCAACAAACCCCCCGCTAAACACAGAAAACCCGGCGTGAAACAGGATGACTGGCAAAACAGCCACGGACCGCAGCCCGTCTATCTCTGCTCGATACTTCAAAAAAACCACCATAAAAAAAATTGGGCATGGTACGACAGTACAACCTATACCGTCTCCATGCGCTCCTTAGCATTTGCGTTGCGCAGACGCTATTTCGGAATGATTGAATGGCTTAAAATCGTACATTCACCTTGGTGACCCGTCACATGTAGGTATGCATTACAAGTGTCTATGCCCGTCTCTTAAGATTCCGAGGAACGGATATTCTGATCTGGGACCAAACGGGCAGGTCAGCTCTCATCACCGCTTATATCCCACGGATTATATCCAACTGACCCAATAAGGCCCCGGATGGGGCCTTATTGGATTTATATGAACAACATCATGCCGCCGGACTTACAGTGGACTGATAGACCGGCTCCCAGAGCCCTGGATTGCCCCCTTGTGTGCAAATCCAACCCGTCAACACCATGCCATTTGCGTCCTTGGTCGGGACCTCTGCACAGACAAAAGCACCCGGTGGAAAATCGCCTCCCGTTGGTGCACCAAAATCGTTGCCGCGCGTCATCTGGACCAATCGCAACGGGACATCATAGAAATGCTCTGTTGTTCTGGTTTTGTTGGCGTCAAGGCTCATGGTGATAGTGTCCGCCCCAACTGAGATAACCCGCGCACCATTTTTCATGGGACCCGATTTGGCGGTGAGGATGACATCACCCTCCGCCCATCCGATGGTATTGCTGCAATTTGTGATGACGGGACTACCGGTGGTGAAATCTCCCACGCTTGGCAGATGCGTCTTGCCCAATGTGTTGAGGTACACGCTGTATGTTCCTGTGGGCAGGCTATACGCCACGCCCGCCAAGGTCACATCACTGCCTGTAATATCGATGATACGCCCCAAAATAACATTCCGGAAATCGGCTGTTCCCTTGCTGTTCTGGCGTCCTGAAAAGGACGTGATCGATGACAGGTGGTCACCAACGCGCATACGACCCAAGGATGTACTATCCACCCCGTTTATCATAGCAGTCCCGTCTCCAACGACCGTAATGGACAGCGATCCCACGTAAAACTTGTTGCCCGGGCTTCCCCCTTGCCAAATCCCATCAGGCATGGCGAAGTTGGTCATGATCAAACGCCCCCCGCTGTTGAATTGCCCCTTATCCAGCAAATTAGTAGATTCACCTGAAATCAACATTCTGGCTGCCTTGGCGTTTTCGTTACGAAAACTCACATTGTCGAAGAACGGCATGATATCAAAATTGAACACCGGTGGACTGGACATCGTGCAATCACGAAAAGAAGTGGGTGTTGTCAGTGCCAGCTTGCGGGGAGAGTTCCCATAATGACCAATGAAGCCGCCAATAAATTGCACCCGTCCTGATCCGGTGATAGCAGCATCCGGACCGGGCAAACCTGCCTCCGCACCATCTACCAATTTGATATTACAGTCTTTGAATGTGAACCCAAATGACCCGTCCACGTGCCCGACTGTCCAGGTGCTTTCTGCATAAACATCTGAAAAAGCACCGTTGCCACGGCTGGTATTGGCAGCAACCAACGCATAGTTATGAACCCAGACCCCACCACGCACATAACATCCCGAGCCAGTGCCTGTTCCAAATCCCGACCCCGTAGCCACGATGAGGTCGTGCCCCTTGCCATGACAATCCTGTATCAGCACACCCCGGTTCTGGCTCTCTCCAATCTGTACGGCAATCCGGTTGCTGCCAAAGTTACTATCACGCACCGTGATACTGTCCCCAAGCTGGATTGCCGAACCCGATGTATTGACACCGATCACCCAACCTTGAATTTCACAATTATCAACCAAGAACTCTGTGGTCCCTTCAGTATCCACGTAATGGTCCGGCACATCAGGGGTTGAGCCATCATAATATGAAAATTTCTCAGAGCTGGGCTGCCCGCTGTAGAAAAGATCCAGCACAATCCCAGCATGGTGTTTGAACACGCCACTCTCTGCTGCGCCAGATGTGTTCCACCAAGGTGACCCCTGACTGTCACGGTCGAGTAATTTCTGGTAACTGGGCAGGCCGACGGTATTCGCCGCCCCCTTGATTGAGATATTGCGGATCACGCTGTTGCGAACGCGCTGCACGACAATACCGGGGTTTTGTCCATCCGTAAACGTAAACGTCGTACGTTGGTTGTTGACATACCCCCCTGCCGGCGCTTCCAGATGGACAGAGGTATATCGAAACTGACTGCCATCAAAGAAATACAAGCCGATTGGCTTATTCATAATGTATTGCCCAAAGACCTTGACCTTGATGGGCGCGTCCTTGTCAAACTGGTATTGCGTTGAAAAATTGATGGCCGCCTGTACCCGTGTGGCATCATCGGCTATATCAAACCACTGCCGGTCCCAGATCTCGCCTGCTACGGGCTCAACATACAGCTTGACCCCTCCCGGGGTCGTGACCTGATGATCTGTCGCAGCCGGATCCGCCACAACATACACAAGGCCTTCACGGGATGTCCGCACCAGATGACCCGGCTGGACAAACACCGGAGAGCCCGTGCCATACTCTATTGTGGTATCAGCCGCCAGCGTCGGCAGGTCATGCACCATCACAGTGTCATGCAACGCATTGCCCGCCGCCGTTGCGGCCGAGGCTTCGCCTGCCGCAATCACATCTGCCAAAAGCGTGTAATATGTCTCGAGATCAAAGCCACCCGCCATCTGCATCCAGACAGCCGTATCGGTACCCGGAACAACAGCGACATTGGCCTCTCGCGCCTGCCACGTCTGATCTGCGTGGGTGACGGCATCCCCTATTTCATAACTCACCGTTATATCCCAGGCAGGTTCTCCACCTAATACCACTGTCTGTTCGGTCATCGACACCATCTCCTTGGATCACGCGCAATCGCTC
>JAYQEA010000124.1:0-10479 GCA_038138625.1 Roseivivax sp. | reverse complement strand
TGACGGATCTTGCGTGCGTCTACGACCCGAGCGTCCAACCATGTCTGGTCCCATGGCTTTGTTCAGGATCGCAGCGGTCGGCGCCAAGACCGTTTACATCGAACCGGGCTCTCCTTGGGAAAACGGCTGCTGCGAAAGCTTTAACGTCCGGTTCCGGGATGAACGGCTCAACAGCGAAATCTTCTAAAGCCTGCGGTAAGCCGAAATCCTGATCAAGAAGTGGCGCGTCCACTACAACACTGTCAGGCCCCACAGCGCCTTGGGCTACCAATCACCGGCACCAGAAAGCATCATGCCAATGGATCAGAGGTCCACAATGCACTAACAATCAAACCGGACCACCCGACAGGGACACGTCGGGCATCGTAAAACGAGGATGTCAACGGCATGGCTCTTGCAGCGCGTGAAGATCTGGAGCATTTGGTTGAGTGTATCAAAACAAGTCTTAACACTTTGAACCGTCTTGCCTTCGAAACCGCCAATCTAACACTGTTTGAACAATCAAGGGAAAGCCTATGAAACTACTGCGATTTGGACCTTTGGGTCAGGAAAAATGTGGGATTTTGGATGCGGATGGCCGGGTTCGGGATCTAAGTGCACATCTCACCGATTTATCTGGAGACGCAGTGGCACCCGCGCGGATGGATGCGCTACGGGCGATAGATCCGATGGACCTGCCGCTGATTGAGTCTCCGGGACGTATCGGGGCCTGTGTGTCGCGTGTTCCAAATTTTTTCTGTATTGGCCTGAATTATGCCAAGCACGCCGAAGAAACCGGCGCAGAAAAACCAAAAGAGCCAATTTTGTTTTCAAAGGCAACATCGTCTCTATCCGGTCCATTCGATCCGGTGATCATACCACGCACATCTGTCAAAACAGATTGGGAAGTCGAACTGGGGGTCGTGATTGGCCGACCGACGCTTTATGTGTCCGAAGCAGAGGCACTCGACCATGTGGCCGGTTACTGTACGATTAACGACGTTTCAGAACGCTCGTTTCAGGCGGAACGGGGGGGGCAGTGGATCAAGGGCAAGTCTGCTCCGACGTTTGGTCCTGTCGGACCGTGGCTTGTGACCGCTGACGAGGTCGCGGACCCTCAGAACCTCGCGGTCTCTTTGGATCTGAATGGTGAAACCGTTCAGGATAGCAACACAAGCGATATGATTTTCTCGGTCGCAGAGATCATAAGCTATATGTCGCAGTTCATGGCGCTACAGCCCGGCGATATCATCGCGACGGGAACCCCGTCCGGAGTGGGTCTTGGAATGAAGCCGCAGCGCTTTTTGGCACAGGGCGATGTGATGGAAATCGAAGTCGAAGGGCTTGGCCGTCAAAAACAAACAGCAGTGGTAGCAGACTGAGTGTCGTAAACTGCCAAGCTGTGGGATTGGACATCCAGATTTCGCGCGCTTTTGAGCACGAAAGTTTGGGTGTCCCGTCGTTCTGCGATTTTTGAAGACACAGCGCAGGATATGCAAAAGCCCTGTCCCGTTTCCTGTCCGCGGGCGGGCAATGGCATGGAACTAGTCTTTGCGTTTAGGTTTTGACGGAACGCCATACAGTTCCATGCGATGGCCCTTGAGATCAAACCCAAGCTTGCGGGCAATTCGTTCTTGTAAAATCTCGATCTCGGGATCAACGAATTCAATCACTTCACCCGTCAGGAGATTGATCAGATGGTCGTGATGATCACGTTCGGCATCTTCATAACGTGCACGTCCATCGCCGAATTCATGTTTTTCAAGTATACCGGCTTCTTCCAAAAGTTTCACCGTTCTATAGACCGTCGCGATAGAGATACGTTCATCACGCGCCACGGACCGTGCGTGCAAGGCTTCGACGTCCGGATGGTCTGCTGCGTCTTGCAAAACCTCGGCAATGATCCTGCGCTGATCTGTCATTCTAAGGCCTAACGCCTCGCAACGGTCGATGATTGTGTCTTGCATTTCCCTATGACCACTACCGTCTAAAGGTTGTAAGCCCATCTGCTATGACTAGGCTCTGATTATTTTCTGAGTCAATTTACCCTTGCGTAAAGCCCAAGTATCACACCCTTTATTGAGCTGCGTGTCAAAACCTAAAGTCCAAAAAGATGGCTCTGGCGCCAATAATTTATTGGTTTCCTGTTCGGATTGCATGTCCCATACGTTGGAGGCCGTGGGCAGTCGGCCCGGTGCTTGGGCCGATGTATCGTTTGTGGCAAAACGTCAGGCCGCTTATGTCCTTTGGTAAGGAATGTGCTTGCATATCTGATACAAATGCCCCGCTTCAACTGGCAATCTTCAGAAGAAGCGTCGTCACGCAAGCACTGCACGTCGGTCACGTTCCGCAAAATGTCGCGCTGACCCGTTCAGCGTCCAGCGGTGGCTTGCGCAAATCGTCCGTGTCCGGGGCTGGATCGAATGGGGATGCATGCGCTGCAACAAGCCGGTGTAAGATTGAATCATCGCCAGAAACAGCGCCCTGTATCATCGCCTCGATATGGTGATTGCGTGGGATGAACGCAGGATTTGCATTCAACATGACCGTCTGCGGATCGCTTTCTTTTGCACAGCGTGCGCGCCATTTTCTGTGCCAATCATCATAAGCCTCGCGGTTTGCGACGTCATTCCGGGCCGTGCCTGTTTCAGCAAGGGCTCGAAACGTATTCGTGAAATCCGATCCACCGTCAGCCATAAGTTGCAGTAATTCATGTATGAGGGCTTTATCCTCGGCTTGAGGCTCTTTCAGCCCAATTTTCGGAGCCATGTGCCGCAGCCACGCGTTTTGCATTTTCTCAGCACCTGTTTGAATGACCGCCTGATAGTCTGGAAGTGCCGCCTGTGGGTCAGGGGTCAGAGGAAGCAACGCCGAGGCCAACTGTGCAAGGTTCCACAAGATGACATCCGGCTGCGCCCCGTAAGCATATCGCCCCATGCGATCAATGGATGAAAAAACGGTTTCAGGATGATAGCTATCCAGAAAAGCGCACGGACCATAATCGATGGTTTCGCCAGAGATCGCACAGTTGTCGGTATTCATTACGCCGTGGATAAAGCCAACCGCCATCCACCGCGCCACCAGATCGGTTTGACGTGAAATGACATTTTCCAGAAACTCCAAAGGATCAACAACCTCTGGATCATGGCGGGCGACAGTGTAATCAAATAACTGCTGTAAATGGTCCAGCTGCTGTCGGGCGGCAAAGACTTGAAAACTGCCAACACGAATATGGCTGCCGGCCACGCGGGTTAAAACACCGCCAGGCATAGGGCCATCACGATAGACAATGTCGCCCGTGCGAACGGCTGCCAACGCACGTGTGGTCGGAATTCCCAGTGCGGCCATGGCTTCGGAGACAACATATTCGCGCAGCACAGGCCCCAGCCATGCACGGCCATCCCCGCCGCGTGAAAATGGTGTTTGACCCGAGCCTTTGAGTTGAATATCGCGCCGTACTTCAAAGCGATCGACCACCTCACCCAAAAGCAAGGCCCGTCCATCGCCCAGTTGCGGGTTGAACTGTCCAAATTGATGACCTGCATAAAGTTGTGCCAGTGGCTCTGCACCTTTTGGCACGACATTCCCCGCAAGCATCTGCGCCAGTGTGTTCTCTTCACCGAGCGTAATCCCCATGTCAGACGCCAACTGGTCGTTGGACACGATCAAACTTGGCGCGCGGACTGGCACAGGAGACTGGCGCGCAAAAAAGCCCTCGGGCAAACGTGCGTAGGTGTTATCAAACGGAAAACTTGGGTCTGTCATGGCCTAAATCTATGTCATACCGGTGATCAAAGAACGCGTCGCATAACGTTGGTCGGATCACACAGGGTAAATCCGCAACGTTTGTACAGGGCGGTTAACCGTGTGCTTGCGTCATGCACTTCAATATAAAGAGCTCGCACCTGGCTGGATTGAAGCGCCTTCGCAACGCTTAATAAGGCCTCTGTTCCCATATTACGGCCTCTGACGGCAGGACGGACGTAGAGTCCGCTGATGCTCGCAATCAATCCACCAAATTCCATAGACCAGCTAAACGTGGCCGCAACATAGCCTACGGGCGATTTGCGCGGACCTATTAGCCAGACGCAGCCGTAGGGAGATCCCTCGAGCAGTGGTT
Organism: Roseivivax sp.; assembly: GCA_038138625.1. Classification (GTDB taxonomy): domain Bacteria; phylum Pseudomonadota; class Alphaproteobacteria; order Rhodobacterales; family Rhodobacteraceae; genus JAQXDR01. Next base: position 6,380 of record JAYQEA010000124.1, on the reverse strand, counting down.
TTAACCCTGCCTCACGGGTTTGATCGTCGTGCTCCATAGAGGTTTCTGTATGACAGGCCGAGACCAGCGGCATAAGTTTAGGCGCGTCTTCCAGATTGGCCAGATGCAGCATGTTACAAACGCCCCAAACGTTCGGTCAACAACGCGAAAAATCCATCGGCGTCTAAATCTCCGATAAACAGGGCATTCGGACTGCGGTCTGTGACCCGCCACCAATCTGCGACGGTCATACCCCGCGTTAGCGCACTGTTCGTCTCGATTTCTACATTGACATGTCGACCTGTGAACAAATCGGGTGCAATCAGATAGGCCGTGACGCAGGGATCATGCAAAGGCGCGCCAAGCGAGCCGTATTTTTCCTTGTCAAACCGTTCGAAAAACTCTGTCATTTGCGCGACAGCCAGACCCACGGGTGTTCCAAGGGCACGGAAAGCTTCATTTCGGGCCGAGGTGACCAGGGCCTTATGGGTGACATCCAGCGGCAGAACAACGAGGGGAACGCCCGATTTGAACACAGCCTCTGCGGCTTCGGGGTCGACGTAAATGTTGAACTCGGCCGCGGGCGTAATATTGCCGACCTCGAAATAGGCACCGCCCATAAGAACGATTTCTTGGACAAGGTCGATGATGTCAGGGGCACGTTCAAAAGCAGTTGCGATATTGGTCAGCGGTCCCAACGGACATAGGGTGATCGTCTTGGGTGGGTGCGCGCGCAGGGTGTCAATGATGTAGTCAACGCCGTGCGCGGTTTGCAAAGGCATTTTTGGATCGGGCAGGTCTGGCCCGTCCAGTCCGGTTTTGCCGTGCACATGTTCTGCGGTCACAAGACTATGCCGAAGCGGTCTGTCGCAACCTGCATAGACCGGTATGTCCGGTCTGCCGGCCAATTCGCAGACGATACGCGCGTTTTTGGATGTAAGCTCCAAAGGCACATTGCCTGCCACTGCTGTGATGCCCAGAACCTCAATCTCTTCAGGACTGGCCAGTGCCAGCAATATTGCGACAGCATCATCTTGGCCGGGATCTGTGTCTATGATGATCTTGCGTGGGGACATGGGTGGGCTCCGTCAAGGGTCTTGGCAATGAAACGCTCACAGCCAGCGGCCATCAGGTATCTTGCACGTCGAATGACAGACTGCCACGCCATTGCCAAGAAAAATAGATACATGACGACGTTGATCCGGCATCGCAGGGTCTCGAAACAGGGGTCCTGCTAGGACCGGTTAGTTCAGCTCGGACCCCTATGTGATGACAGGAATGGCCAAATCATGCAAAGTGATTGGCCAAAGCCCCGGCATGCAGTGCTGAAAGCTCGGCCAACAATGCCTCGGACCGGCCCATGCGTACTGTTTCGCCGGAAAAACGACCCACGCAGGCGATTGGTACGCCGGCCTGCGAGGCGGCGGTCATCAGATATTCGGCTGTATCGAAGCTGCAGGCTATGAGGTAGCGCGCTTGATCTTCGCCAAACAGTTCTGGGGTCGTTTCACTATCGAGTTGTACTCCGACACCTGCCGCGGTGGCCATTTCAAAGGCGGCCAGCGCCAGTCCACCATCACTCAGGTCTGTGCACGCCGAAATCCATTCACTGTTGTCGCGAATGAATTGACCATGGAGCGCCTCTGCCGCTAGATCTACGACCGGTGCGTCGCCGTCTTCGCGATTGAAAACCTCATAGGCGAGGGCGGATTGACCCAAATGGCCTTTGGTCTCTCCGATCAGGACGGCTATGTCCCCTTCGCTGGCGTGACCAATAATCGGTGTGCCGTCGGCGTCGATCAGGCCGACTGCACCAATTGTTGGTGTGGGCAGAATGGGTTGGCCGTCGGTTTCATTGTAAAGCGAGACATTGCCAGACACGATCGGCATATCCAAAGTAATACAAGCTTGACCGATACCGTCCAATGCGCCAACGAATTGTCCCATGATCTCTGGCTTTTCCGGGTTTCCGAAGTTGAGATTATCGGTGCTGGCCAAGGGCCGTGCACCTTTTGCGCAAAGGTTGCGATAGGCTTCTGCAACGGCTTGTTTGCCACCTTCGACCGGATTGGCGCGCACATACCGTGGCGTAACATCCGAGGTGAAAGCGAGGTGTTTTTGTGTCCCATGCACGCGGATTAATCCGGCACCATGACCTGGACCTCTTACGGTATCTGCCATTACCATACTGTCGTACTGATCAAACACCCAATTGCGTGCGCTGTAATTGGGGCTTTCCAAAAGGATGCGAAGCGCATCAATCGGATCGACCTGAGGCAAATCCTGCATCGGAGTGGCCTGGGGTGTAGGGATCCAGGGGCGGTCATATTCGGGTGCAGACGATGCCAAAGTCGACAGCGGCAGGTCTGCTTTGACCTCTCCGTTCAAAACGATGAGGAACCGGTCTTCGGCGATTGTTTCGCCTACGATCGCAAAATCCAAATCCCATTTGTCAAATACAGCGCGGGCGGCGTCCTCATGCTCTGGGTTCAGGACCATCAGCATGCGTTCTTGAGATTCTGACAACATCATCTCGTAGGCTGTCATGTTGGCCTCGCGTTGGGGCACACGTTCCAGATCCAAACGGATTCCCAGGCCGCCTTTGTCGCCCATCTCTACCGCAGAGCAGGTAAGTCCGGCTGCTCCCATATCCTGAATGGACACAACCGCTCCGGTTTGCATTAGCTCCAAAGTGGCCTCCATCAGTCGTTTTTCTGTGAAGGGGTCTCCAACCTGCACCGTGGGGCGTTTCTCTTCGATCGTTTCGTCAAACTCTGCGCTGGCCATGGTTGCCCCACCAACGCCATCGCGACCTGTTTTTGCACCGAGGTACACCACAGGTCGCCCCACGCCAGAGGCTGCGGAATAAAAGATGCTATCAACATCTGCCAGACCAGCAGCGAACGCGTTTACCAGACAATTCCCGTTATAGGCGGGATGAAATCGTAGCTCGCCACCAACAGTTGGAACGCCGAAGGCATTCCCGTAGCCGCCCACACCTTCAACGACGCCATGAACGAGCTGCCGTGTCTTTGGATGGTCTTTGTCCCCAAAGCTGAGGGAATTCATCGCAGCCACAGGGCGTGCGCCCATTGTAAAGACATCGCGTAATATACCACCCACCCCGGTGGCCGCACCTTGATAAGGTTCGATGTAGGAGGGGTGGTTGTGGCTTTCCATCTTGAACACCAAAGCTTGCCCATCACCAATATCAACGATGCCTGCATTTTCGCCTGGACCACAGATCACCTGCGGTCCGGTTGTCGGCAGTTTTTTAAGGTGAAGTTTTGAAGATTTGTAGGAACAGTGCTCGTTCCACATAGCTGAGAAAATACCAAGCTCTGTAAATGTGGGTTCGCGTGACAGAATTCGCAGGATTTCAGAATATTCTGTATCATTTATGCCGTGGGCGATGATCAACTCTGGCGTGATGGCGGGGTCTTGCATCGGTTGTATCGGTCCTTGGGTCAGACAAAGTTGCTGCTGTGTACGGCAGCCGGGCGGCAGGGGAAAGGCCCGCAGTGCTGATCGCTACAATGTGTGGCGTCTTGGCCGGAACATTCGATTTGAGGTGTCCCGAAGCAGGTGTCGTAAAGGCAAATCGAAAATGTCTGGAGTGCCGATGGGATAAAGATGAAGCAGAGGTCATTCGAATTTTCGTCTTGCATAAGTGCAAAGCGTAGAGAGCTGCATGGGATGTCGTTTGATGAAACGCGCGCTTTTCCCGGGATTGTTGGTGCATTTATGACAATTTTTATTTGGGTTGGTCTCCCCCCGCATGACTATGCCATCCGAAAATGATCAGGTCACCGTTTAGGGACTCTTGGATTTGGAACGGACCAAAAAAAAGGCCGAGCACGCAGCTCGGCCGAAGTCCAACAGGGAGGTGTGAACGGACGTGGTATCATCACGCTCACAGTTTCTAATCTAGAAGCAGGTCTGCTTACTTTCAAGGCGGTGGTGATCAATTTTCAGGCATACCTGTTATGACCCTATCGCATGGCTTGCGCCTGCTTATCCTTCGCGCGCTCGGATTTTTCGTCGGTGTGCGATGATCTCTTCTTGCACAAAATCACGGAATGCACCGATCCTTTTCGAATGTCTCAGTTCTTCGGGATAGGCGAGGAAAACTGGAACCTCATTGCTTTCTACATCTGGTAGAACTCTCGTTACATTCGGAAAATCCTCAATAATGTAATCGGGTAGAACGCCGATCCCGAGGTTGGACAGAACCGCCTGTAACGCGCCAAAATAATTGTTTACAGTTAAAACGGACTGCACATCATGCGTCAATAACTCCTCGACCAAGCGCAGGCCTGCCCCAACCTGAGGATCGGTTGTGCGTTGACAAATCAAACGGTGATCGCGGATGTCAGCCAAAGACTTTGGTTCCGGATGCGACGCAAGATAGTCCGGTGAGGCATATAAACGCATCCGCACGCTCATCAGGCGCTTGCGAATAAGGTCTGCCTGGCTTGGTTCCTTCATTCGGATGGCAACGTCGGCTTCCCGCATGGGCAGATCCAACACGCGTTCTTCCAGCATCAGATCGATGTTCAGGTCTGGATATTTTTCGTAAAGTTTTGGGAGCCGAGGGGCCAGCCATAGTGATCCAAATCCTGTGGTTGTTGTCACGCGAAGACCGCCGAACACCTCTTCCTCGCTGTCGCGAATGCGGGCTGTCGCTGCGTCTACGCGTTTATTCATCGATGAAGTTGCATCGAATAAAAGCTCGCCCTGTTCCGTCAAAATCAATCCTCTTGCGTGGCGGTGAAACAACGTTGTGTTCAGCGACTCTTCAAGCGATCTGATTTGACGCGAGACTGCGGATTGAGAAAGATGAAGCGTCTCGCCTGCGTGGGTCAAGCTACCGGCGTCTGCGACCGCGTGAAAGATTCTTAACTTGTCCCAGTCCATGGTAGTCGCCCTTAGGTAAAGTTCGGTATATCTGTAAAACACCCTTTTATGGCATCAGCGGGCACATGTAACGGAAAAAACCGGATTAAGAGGACTATACAGGTCAGCATTTGCGACCTATCGTTTATAAATTAAGCTAAATGCCGCAGCTTACGGAGACGTTTGATGAATGATCTTTCGACACCGCCACGCATTTCTTTGGACGATCGGTTTGACCTGAAGGTGCCCGAGGTCTTGCTGAACGGAACTCAGGCTCTTGTTCGGCTCATGTTAATTCAAAAAGCCCGCGATATGGCGGCTGGCCTTAACACAGCGGGCTATGTAACGGGCTATCGTGGATCGCCGCTGGGAACCGTTGATATGCAAATGACCCGTGCTGCCAAACAATTGGCAGAGGCGGATGTGCTGTTCCAAGAGGGTTTGAACGAGGATCTTGCAGCAACAGCGTTATGGGGTAGCCAACAGGCAGAACTGCGTGGTGAAGGCCGCTTTGATGGTGTTTACGGATTATGGTACGGCAAAGGACCGGGCGTTGATCGCTCTGGCGATGCAATGCGTCATGCAAATATGGCAGGAACGTCGCCCCATGGGGGGGTGTTGATGGCTATGGGCGATGATCATACCGGCGAAAGTTCCACGGTTTTGCATCAATCGGAGTGGGCTTTGGTCGACGCCGGCATGCCGATTGTCAGCCCTGCAGGTGTACAGGAAATTCTGGATTTTGGTGTATACGGGTACGCTTTGTCACGGTTTTCTGGTCTTTGGGTTGGTTTAAAAACCATGAAGGACACTGTCGAGGCTACGGCAGTCGTCGACGGGCGTCCCGACCGGATGTCGCTTGTTACTCCGGCGTTTGATATGCCCGAAGGTGGGCTGAACATTCGACTGGTTGATACCCCGCACGCCCAGGAAACCCGAATTGCAGATCATAAAAGAGCCGCGGCAGAGGCTTTTGCCTATGCAAACAAGATCGACCGCCGTGTTTGGGGCACAGCAGGTGCCAAGATCGGCTTTGTCGCCGCGGGTAAAAACTGGCTGGATTTACAGCACGCTCTGGGATTGTTGGGAATTGATCAAAGCACGGCGGAACAGCTTGGCATAACCAGCTATAAAATCGGCCAGACCTATCCTCTGGACACGCGCAGTTTCCTTGATTGGGCAGAGGGGCTCGACCTGATCGTTGTGATCGAAGAAAAACGCAAATTACTGGAAGGGCAGATCAAGGACGTTCTGTTTGATCAAAAACAGAAGGTCCGGGTTTATGGATGGTTCAAAAAGGTCAACCACGAAGCAGAAAAAGAAGAACTGTTCCCGGTAAAAGGTGCGCTGGATCCGACCATGATCGCGCAAAAACTCGGGCAAATTCTGATCGAAGAGGGGCGCAATACAGACAAGATTGACTCCGGACTGCAAGATATTGAAAACGCGAAGAAATTGGATAATGCGCAAGAGATCAGCGCAAGGATACCGGACTACTGCTCCGG
>JAYQEA010000123.1:8224-10519 GCA_038138625.1 Roseivivax sp. | reverse complement strand
GAGGGGGTATGTCGATTTCCAGCGTCATAAGAACAAACACCGGTGCGTGTTCATGCGCTTTTTCGCTAACACGAATTTTCCAACCAGTCGCAGCTGCATCACTACATAACAATGCCCCACACGAACGCTATTCCTCGCGTGCGCGCGCAAGCGCGCGAGCCGGGCGTTATGACGATAAAGATTGTGGTTTAGCCATTCTTAACCAACAAGGAATGACTACCTCTGCAAAGCTGGATAGCGTACTTGTAGCTGAAGCGAGTACGGCCGTTTAAATCCATCAGCCAAATACAAAGCTTTAAATGAACTGGGATTTTTCTTGAAAGAAACGCGCAACATAAACCTAGCATCGTATTATATGCGGTATGAATTAAATATTATATATTTTTCTTATTATGTATTAATGTATTGAAATGAATGCCGTGGGGACTTCGGCTCCACCATACTTACGGCCAAACACGTCCAAGTATATCCAGATTTTCGCTTGAAAACCCGTATTTAGTGACCATCAGTGGCTCTTCTCTCTACACTAGTGCAAGCTCCTCCAAGCCAGCCTAAGGAGCGAGTGTGGGTAGGCAGTGAGGGGGCTTATTTGAACAAACTGTCAGCCAAGTTCGAAAAAGGCGCCAAATTAGACCAGAGCCTCCATGCTTCATAATGCTCTCGTGTCCCTATTCATTCGACGACGGACAATCTTTGACAAAAGAACTCTCATTGATATGCGCGCACAAGTTTAATTCTGAGAGGCAACAATTCCCATTGCGATGCATATCGAGTAGCGCAAAATATTCGGTCAGATCGATGATGTTAGGCGATCGGGAAAGTCGTTTTGTTTTACAATACCGGTGCGTTGTCCGCGCAGGCTGCGTTCGACCTACGGGGCCTTGGTCGAGAAAACGTTCCAAGTGCTCCAAACTGATTATTATGGGTAGCTCAAACAAGCCGCGTCTGTTCCAAACACGTCTCAAATCCATCGCCTTGCAGTACTGAGATAACGTTCTGCTTCTTCATCGAAAATTTGGACAAGCAACACTTCTTCTTGCGTCGCATAACGTCAACCGAGCACCGACCAAGGTCCAAACGCACATAAGAGGTCATCTAAAGACCCATGGCAAACAGCCGATGCAACGGTCAAAAGAACCAAAGCGAGGTAAATGGGGGTTCTGGAAAGCCTATATGGCCTTACACAATTAACGACTTGGGTGTGTGATGCGGTTCGATGGGGGTGCGCTTTCGCCAAAACCAAATGGCAGACCAGCCGATCACCGCCAGTGCCGTATATAGAAAATACCCCTGACATCAAATCCAGAAACCTCGAATGAACGTGGATTTATGGCGCACGCCCCTTCACGATGTAAATGACCAAGATGCTGCCCGCCCACCAAATCGGCGGCAAATCGGGACAGCCTTTCACTATTGGGCAGCCATCGGGCGCCGCGCCAGTTGGCAATGCGTCCACAGGTCTTCTAACGCATTCAACAATCTGTCTACGTCTTCCGCTGAGTGTACCGGAGAGGGTGTGATCCGCAATCGCTCCGCTCCCTTTGGGACCGTCGGATAGTTGATTGGCTGGATGTATATACCGTGCTCATTCAGCAGTGTGTCCGAGATGAATTTACACTTTACCGGATCACCGACCATCACAGGTATGATGTGGCTTGGATTGTCAATGTGGGGCAGGCCCAAAGCATCAAGGCGCGTGCGCACTTCGGCCACTATCGCCTGGTGCTCCTCCCGTTCTTCGCTACTCTCCTTAAGATGTCTAATGGACGCAGCGGCGCCAGCTGCCACCGACGGGGGCAAGGCCGTCGTGAAGATAAAGCCGCTCGCAAAGGATCGAACGAAATCGCAAAGCTCTGCAGATGCCGCGATATACCCGCCCACGACGCCAAAAGCCTTACCCAACGTTCCTTCAATCACCGTCAAGCGGTGCATCAAACCTGCCATTTCAGCGATACCGCCCCCACGCGGACCGTAAAGCCCTACGGCGTGGACCTCATCGAGATAGGTCATAGCATCGTATTTTTCGGCCAGATCGCAGATCTCTTTTATAGGTGCCACATCGCCGTCCATAGAATACACGCTTTCGAAGGCAATCAGCTTAGGTTGGCCCTTCGGCAAACTCGCCAATTTGGCTTCTAAGTCTACGAGATCGTTATGCTTCCAGATCAATCGCTGTGCCCTAGAATGGCGGATCCCTTCAATCATCGACGCATGGTTTAGCGCATCTGACAAGACTACGCAGTCCGGTATCTTTGCGGCCAAAGTGCCCAATGCCGCCCAGTTGGACACATAGCC
>JAYQEA010000123.1:448-8214 GCA_038138625.1 Roseivivax sp. | reverse complement strand
CACATAGCCTGACGTGAACAGCAACGCCGCCTGTTTGCCGTGCAAATCAGCCAGTTCAGCTTCCAGTAATACGTGATCATGCGTCGTGCCAGAAATATTACGTGTCCCGCCAGCCCCAGCCCCCGTTCGGTCCAACGCTTCGTGCATTGCAGCCAATACCCTTGGGTGCTGACCCATGCCTAGGTAATCGTTTGAGCACCAAATCGTAACGTCGCCCGGACCATTGTGACAGGTCGCCGAGGGAAAAGCGCCTCGATGGCGTTCCAGCTCTGCGAAATCGCGGTAGTTTCCTTCCGCTTTGAGATTCGAAAGTTCGTTTGCAAAAAAAGCATTGTAGTCCATCAAAATTCACTCGCCTCTTGCGCGATTTCTCTGAGCAATGTTTCGACTTTCTGCATCGGATCCTCTGGGTAGCATTTATGACCGATCATGACCTCGCCATCCATTTCGGTCACAAAAATCCGTAAGGACAGTGCTGAATATTGGTTGCTTCTGCTTCCATAACTTTTCTGGAAACAATAGCCGAGCAGAACAGAAAAATATTTGCAACGTCCAAGAGCCTGATGCCACTATCGCCATCAGCACCCGTTCGGTGCACCATCTTCCCCACGTGGCTCACAAAATTGGTCACCAGTCTTCGTTCGACAATTGGGCCTTCGACAGCCAAGGACGCATCGCCAAAACGGCCGTCGTAAAGAAGCGGTTTTGGGGAGTCTGCCAATACCGGAGAGCTTAGCAACACTAAAGCCAATAGTGCAGATCGCATTTGATAATTCCACTTTTTGAATTTCTCCGGGCCATTGGACGGTCCGGAGAAATACTTTTTGCCGACGATTTAGCCAAACATGTCCGCTGTAATACCGGAGTACCAACCTTCGGACTCTTCGTATGTGGCTTTACGGACGTCAGAGCTTTCACCGGTTTGTGAGATAAACCCGTCAACTTTGGCAATTTTCTCTTCAGTCGCTTCGTAGGTTGCCCCAACTTTCACACCATCATTCGTGTCGATGAGAGACCAGCAGGTGTTCGAGAATTTGGCCGGGAATACTCTCGAACCGGTGAGCGCACCCCGCACAGCATTCGCGCAAACCTTAGCCTGGCTGTTGGCAGAGAAGCCCGATTTAGGCATATCGCCTTGCTGTGACGCGTCACCCAAAACATAAACGTCAGGGTCAGCCTTGGTGGACATATCGGCCGCATTGACCGGCGCCCAGTTACCGTCAGTGACGCCCGCGATGTCTGCAATACGTCCTGCTTTCATCGCTGGGATGACGTTACACACGTCGACGTTCTGAACTTCGCCGTCAATGCTAAGCGTCATGGCACCTGGATCAACTTCAACAACGCCGCCGCCGAAGTCTTCGCCAATCCATTCAATCATACCATCATAATGGTTTGACCAGCCTTCCTGGAACAGGCCCATCTTCGAGAACTTAGGTTTGGGATCTGCGATCAGGATTTTTGCTTTAGGATTGTTGGCCTTTAGATAGTGCGCGATCATCGAAACGCGCTCATAAGGTCCTGGCGGGCAACGGTACGGGTTCGGCGGGGCGACCATCGCGAAAGTGCCACCTTCCGGCATAGCCATGAGCTGCGCCTTCAAGAGCTCCGTCTGAGAACCAGCCTTGTAGGCGTGCGGCATCGCATTTTGCGATGACACATCCCAACCAGGAACAGACATATCAACGAAGTCGATACCCGGGCTCAGGATCAGTTTGTCATACTTGATGCTGGAACCACCGGCGAGGGTCACTGTCTTGGTATCGCGGTCAACACCAACGGCCCAATCGTGCACAACGTTGACGCCATTTGCAGCCAAGCTGCCGTAGGAATGACCTAGATCGTCCATCTCTTTGAACCCACCAAGGTAGAGGTTCGAGAAGAAGCAGGTGTAGTAGGTGCGTGTCGGCTCGATCAGCGTAACGTCAATCGCGCCTTTGCTGTCCTTGGCGATATAGCGGGCTGCTGTCGCACCCCCTGCCCCTCCTCCAACGACAACCACGCGTGGTTTGGCATGGCCACCGGCTAGAACCATCGGCGCCGCCAGAGCAGCTGACGCTGCCACAGTTGTGCCGAGGAACGCTCTTCTGTTCATCGTCATTTGGGTTCTCCTCCCTGTTTGCGCCTCAGTTTTCGAGACTTTTAAAGTACGCCGCCAAGGCAGCGATTTCGTCATTGGCCAGACGGCCGGTGACCAATTGCATCACAGGATTTTCGCGATTTTTTTCTTTGTAGGCATGCATTGCCGTCACAAAGTCTTCGGTTTCCCAGCCAACGATTCCGGGAATACCGTCATTGTCACCGTCCACTTGATGGCAGGTAGTGCATTCCGACGAGAGGTACTCGCCGTACTCGAGGTCCCCTTGGAGAGCCAAGATATCTGCAGGAACCGTGAAGCCCTTATCGACCTGCGAAGCCTTATTCCCACCCGAGAACGTCACGAGATATGCAATCAAATCGATACGATCTTCTTCACTCTTGAGGCCGCGAAAGCTCATCTTGGTCTTTGGAATGACTGCTTTTGGAGCTTCTAGGAACGCGTCCAGAGTTTCCGCGGTCCAATGCAAACCATTATCCGCTGCGGCTTTCAGAGCCTTCGAGTATTTGAACCCGGCCACGCCGCCAGCCTTCGCTGACATTATGTTGTTGAGGGGTGGTCCGGCCCTGTTTCGCGCTTCTGGGCCAATCATATGGCAACTTGAACATTTCTTATAAACTTGCCGACCACGATCTGGATCGCCCTCCGACGCAGCCGCTGCACCCATGACAAGCATGAACGCAGCAACCGACAGGGAAAACTTGATGATGTTTTTCATGTGGACCCTATTTCCCGAACGTCTTCAGGTACGCGATGATGGCGGCTAGATCGGCGTCCTTTTTGAGACCAGAGAACGCCATCTTGGTGCCTTTCATATAGCTTCTTGGTTTGGCCAAGAATTCCACTAGGGATTCTTCATCCCAAACTCGGCCTTCTTCCAAAGCCGCCAGGAAAACTTTTGAGTATTTGAACCCCTCGACAGACCCCATCGTGCGGCCAATCAAACCATTCAACTGCGGACCTGAGCTATTCTTCGCACCGTCACCGACCTTGTGGCATGCCGAACATTTCTTGAAGACTTTCTCTCCAGCAGCGACCAAGGCCGCACTATCGTCTGCTACTTCAGTCTCCTGAACCGCAGATTGAGCATTCGCTTCTTCTTCGGGTTTCGCGGCAGCAGCAGGGATGAAAGATGGCCCGTCAGCCGTGAAGCTTGGTAGCTCTTGGCTGGATGCGTGGTTCATCACCGAGTTTGATCCGCCTTCCAGTGGTGTCTCCACCAGGAAAACTGACCGCATGGTGACATCTACCCTGTCCTTGCAATTTTCCATGCAAGGTTCTGCCCGCCATTTGGCATATTCCTGTTCCGGGCGATCATCGATCACAAAGCCGTCCGTGTTGTACATCTTGAACTCGGCAAAGTTCTCGTGATTCAGCTCGAAATCATCATCGACCAGATCGTTTGAATAGAGGATGTAGGCAACAATTGCATATGTCTCATCTGCCGTTAGTGTCCCAGCTTCGCCAAACGGCATCGAACGTGAGATGTAATCCCATGCTGTCGACAGATGCGGCCAATACGACCCTACAGTCTTTACCGGATCTTCGTCGGCCAGCGTACCGAACCCACCAGCCAAAACAGGCCAATTGTCGACACCCTCTGCGAAATCGCCGTGGCAGGACGCGCATTTGTCTGCGAAGACTTCTTCTCCGGTCCAAACGTCACCTTTGCCTTCAGGCAAACCACGGCCGTCTGGGAGCACATCGACGTCCCATGCCGCGATTTCCTCGGCGAGGGCAACCCGGCCAATACCGTAAGTGCCGTCAGAGCTGGGTGCCGGTGCTGTCAGATTGACACCAGCCGCAACTCGTTCCGCAGCCGCTGCTTGGACTTTGGCAATATGGAGTTCGAGCACTGTTGCACGTTCAGCTTCTGCTTTCGCCCTGGCACTCGCAGCCGACGCATGCGCTTGGACCTGTTTGACACGCGCCTCGAGGGACTCGATTTTGTCAGCACCGTAGTCACGAGACGACAAACCGTAGGCAAGTCCTAAAACCAGTGCGGTTCCACCCAATGCCGGAATGAAAATATTAGGAGACTTCGACATTCTCGGCGATCCCTGCTGTGTTCACGTACCAAGTCTGGATACAGTTGTTGTGGTAGACTGCGTTTTCGCCACGCTCTTCGCGCAGCTGCTCTTTGGTCGGTTGCACATATCCGGTTTCATCCATGGCTCGCGCTTGGAGCAGCATGGGCTTTCCGTCCCATTGTGTGTCGAGATAGAAACGGGTCAGTGCCTTGGTATCGCCCTGCCTGCCGAGACGTGCTGTCTCCCAAGTGATGCCCCCGTCTTTGGACACATCGACGCGTGTGATCTGACCGTGCCCAGACCATGCGAGGCCTGAGATCACCATAGGGCCAGTACCATGCTTGATCGGCATCTGTGGGCTCGGACTCGTGATCACGGATTTCGCATCCATCACCCAGGTCCATTTGCGCGCCGTGCCGTCTTTGTATACGTCAGTGTATTTGGATGTTTCCTCACTGCTCTCGACAGCCATGTCAGTCACTTCGATGCGACGCAGCCACTTGACCCACATGTTGCCTTCCCATCCAGGGACGACAAGGCGAACCGGGTATCCGTGTTCCATACGCAATGCTTCACCATTGGCTTTGAACGCGACCAAGACATCATCCAGAGCCTTCTTCATCGGGATGGAGCGACCATTCGATGACGCATCCGCACCTTCAACATACACCCACTTATCCGGCGAAACATCGGCACCGGCCTCTTGGAGAAGGGTACGCAGCGGGATACCGGTATATTCCATATTATGGATCATACCGTGCGTGAATTGCACACCGTTTAGCTGGGCACCTGCCCACTCCATGCCGGTGTTGGCCGCACATTCGCAGAAATAAACATGGTTCTCGCGGGGGAAGCGCTCGAGATCGTCATAGGTGAAGACCATAGGCCTATCGACAAGCCCGTTGATCATCAAGCGATAGTCTTCCTTGCGTAGCTCGATCGCACCGGAATGGTGACGCTCAAACGCGCAACCCTGCGGTGTTATGGTTCCGTCCAGAGCATGGATCGGTGTGAAGTTGATTGAGCTGATCGGCGAGGCTGTCAGCCATTCCACGTTGCGGCGCACAACATGGCTTTCAAAGCTAATCGGCATGCCATAAGGCGTCTCATCAACACCTGCACCTGTGTAGGATGCCCAATCCTGAAGCTCCGTAATCAGCGGATCAGGCCCGTCCGCAGCTGCAGCGCCAGCAACAGAACCAGCGGCCATGGCAGCACTGCCTTGCAGGAAAGCCCGGCGGGACGGTTTGAACATTTCATTCATGTCTCGAGGTCTCCAATTTTCTTTAAACGCCGACCACATCGACGCTGTTGTTTTCCTGCACTGTGACAGTGCCTAGCTTGCGGACGTGGCTTTCAACCACATCCCAGATCTGCGGGCCGTTGGTGCCCTCATTGACGCTGGCCCAACCAGCCACGACGTAATTCTTCGCCGGATCAATCGGCTCGCCCGTTTTCAAAAGCTCCATGTTTGAAATCCGTTCGCCTTGCGGTTTGGAAACATCGATCCGATACCCCAGACCTCCGGTGCGAACCATGTCGCCACCCTGCTGATAGTATGGGTCCGGGTTGAAGATGTTGTCAGCGACATCCTCAAGAACAACTTTCAAGAAATCGCCAGTGAACTCCGTCCGGTACGCTTTGCCATAGCTCATTGACGTGACGCCAAAGATATCTTCACGCGTGATATCCTGACCCGGAAGCAGCGAAGGCCCCCAACGAACTCCGGGGCTCAACGCGATTTCTGCATCCCGCTCGCTCAGGAGTGCGTCGCAGATCAAATCATCCCACGATCCGTTGAAATTGCCGCGGCGATACAGAAGGCTGTCAGTCTGCCCGATCACCTCAGTCATCTCTGCTTCAAACGGCGCGCGTTCGGCATCGATAACGGCGGCAACTTCCGGATCAGGCGTAATCACATCGGAAAATATCGGGATCAGCTTCGTACGATATCCCATCATGCGACCTCCGCGGATATCGAGATCCACACGTGTCACAAACTTGCCGTTCGAACCCGACGGCAGGATGATGGTCTCGCCCACGACAACCGGCTCAGGCAGAGCATCATGCGTATGGCCAGACAGGATCACATCAATGCCGGGCACAACACTGGCCATTTTTTTGTCGACATCGAAGCCATTGTGGCTCAGCACGACAACACATTCGGCTCCGGCCGCGCGAACTTCCTCGACCATCGCCGCCATGTTTTCATCGCGAATACCGAACGAGAATTCCGGGAACATCCAGCGTGGATTTGCAATAGGCATGTAAGGAAATGCCTGCCCAATCACTGCAATCTTCGTGCC
Organism: Roseivivax sp.; assembly: GCA_038138625.1. Classification (GTDB taxonomy): domain Bacteria; phylum Pseudomonadota; class Alphaproteobacteria; order Rhodobacterales; family Rhodobacteraceae; genus JAQXDR01. Next base: position 1,780 of record JAYQEA010000123.1, on the reverse strand, counting down.
GCCACGCTCAAACATTTTGTAAGGTGGAAACAACTCAGCTGGTTCGTCCCATTCGGCGTCAAAGATATTCTGACCCAAAGCCGCAAAGGGTAACTGTTCAACCAGATCCTGCACACGCTCACTTCCCAAGGTGAATTCCCAATGGAACGTCATCGCATCTGGTGCCAGAGCGTTCATCACATTGAACATATCCTGCGCTTGGGTTTTCCACGTGGTGTACGACCCGTGCCACGTATCACCGCCATCAAGTAAAATGGCATCTGGCCGATCTGCCCGAATAGCCTTGATCACAGTCGCCACACGGTCGAGCCCACCAACCCGGCCATACCCTTGCGCCAAAGAGGAAAAATCTCCAGCGCTAAGGGCATAGTGGCTGGGGCTACCATCAGAGATGCCGTAAAGTTTCCGGAAATCTGCGCCTGTCACATGCGGCACAGCCCCTTTGTTCTCTCCGACGCCGATATTGATGGAAGGTTCACGGAAGTAGATTGGCTTGAGCTGACCATGGATGTCAGTGATGTGAATCAAGGATACGTTGCCGAACGTGTCAAACTCCAGAAGCTGATCTTGTGTCAGGGATTGTCGGGCGGCGACGCGCGCCCAATTACCAAAACCGGACGCACCGTAGATAGCCGAAGCCGCCATACCTACCTGCAGAAAGTCGCGACGCGAAATCATGTCTGTTCTGGCCTCCTAAACATATACGCATAAGTGAATGTGTCGTTGAGAAAAAAGGCCCACGCGCGACCGCGCGGGACCCTTAATGATGGATTAGTTACGTACGGATGGCGTTTCGACGGAAAGGCCTTGCCCACGTGATGCCAGATACAGCTCAAGTGTTTTGAACTCGTCGCCACCTTCGGCAAAAGGCGTGGCGCGAATATTTTTCATGCACCCTTTAAAACGACCGTGGATTGAATTCAGTTTGGCATTTTTCAAGCGGTAAGTCGGAAAACCGTTAATCTGGCCTTGGCTGAGATGGTCCGCACGGATCATTACACCGTAGTTATCCTCGTGGCAGCTTGAGCAGGCCATGTCCAGTTGTCCCACACGTGTGTAGTACAGGTCCCTACCTTGTTCCCAAAAGGATGCAGCAGCGCCGTCGATTTCTACGTCCATTGGCATACCACGAGACTGAAGACCGATAAGTGCGGTGACTGCTGTCATCTGACCGCCGGACCACTTCCAGGCGTCTGCCCCCATCCGTTCGGTGCGGCACTCATTGACCAGGTCTTCCATCGCGACCAATTCACCACCATCAACGCGCGGAAGTTGTGTGCGTAGGCCAGCAAAATCCTCCACGTCCTCGTGGCAGGATGAACAGGCCTTGCC
>JAYQEA010000123.1:0-438 GCA_038138625.1 Roseivivax sp. | reverse complement strand
CCTTCGACCTTCTCGAAAAGGTCGATGCCCTGGTCCACAAAAATAATTGCGGGATTATCGAAGTCATCCATCTCTAGTTCTTGCGTCTCTTGCGACCGGAAACGCCAACCCGAATAAATCGTTTCGACGTTTTCCATGTGTGCGGGCGCCGCAGTTTCGGTGATCATCGCTTCGCCATCGATGCTCAGCGAATTGCTGTCCTGAGCAAACGCAGCGCCAGCTAAACCAACCGATGCGATAGTCAGCCATGGTGTCAGTTTCATTCTCGTCCCTCCCTTGGCGAAACCCGTGTCTTCTTACGAGACGGTAATCTTCTTGCTTATGTCGTAAACGTCTCCGTCATCATCGTACCATGTGAAGGTGAATTCACCGGTCTCTGGAACACCCGCTTCAAATTCAAAGAAAGGGGTGGAGGAGATCGCGGGCTCAAGCGTCCCA
>JAYQEA010000122.1:6884-10756 GCA_038138625.1 Roseivivax sp. | reverse complement strand
AGGAACTTCTATCCACAGCGCGACAGCCTCGATATGGTCGCGTGAAACGAACCTATAGGTCTCCGATGAAACCGGAGTGTGTCACGGAGCGTAACAAATTGATAGCGTCATATACCGTGATGCATGAACAAGAGCAGGTCAATTCTCGGTGAAAATACGGGGTCAGTTCTCAGTCACAACCAACACGATAAATCCTCTCGGCGCGCGGCTCGTTCTTACGCTTCACGTTCTTTGATCGGGTTGCGGTTCATGGTAGAGACGCCACGCCGGTGTGCTGCAAGTTTACGGGGATCTGCCAGGCCGAGCGTAGGAAAGCCCGCCAAACCCATTTTTCGCCGCCGACCATGCACAGTGATGCGCAGCCCCTCTTGCGCCCCACAATCGGCCCGCTTTATCAACCACAGACCTGCACCGTTGCAGTGTTTGCCGACCGGCACAATTTTCAGAAACGCTGCCAAAAGCCTGTATCGCACACGCATTTCTATCCCCCTACGGTGATGGATGCCCCGGAACAAAACAAGACAGAGCAACACAGGCCGCCGCATGATTTCATGGTAAAAACGAAAAAGTCATACAGAAAAAATCACTTAAAAACATTGGGCTGGCGCGCTTCACCCGTGGCATTACTCTCTTGTAATTGGATCGTGTCTCATCAAAGGGGCTTTGGCGTCGCTCGCCATGTCCTTAAATGTTCCCTTTGCCTTTTGTATAAACGCGATCCTTGCAATCGCGCGTAATTTTTTCGGTAATCGGTCGCGATTTTCTGTGTTTGCCAAAAGCGGCAGACGGAATGCTTTGTTCGCGCCTTTGCGGCCTTTCATGATGGCGGCAGGTATTGTCAATACGCCGCCATCTTTTTGGTCCAGCTAAATAGGTCAAAGCTGATATGCAATCACGCCGGTTGGGATTACCAGCCGCAAGGTAAGGTGGGTCAGCCGACCCGAAGTCTGGTAAAAATGCACGTGCTGGTCAAAACATTTGGCGGTCAGACGACTTTCGTCCGAACAAATTCGTAAATGGAAATTTCTTCTTAGCCGCCGAGAGGCCTGATCATGAGCGGACAGCGTCTGGAAATATGCCTAATTTGCAATCAACATCATAGTGTGGCGATTAATAGATGGGCAAGTAGGCCAATTCTCTACCAGAATGCGGTGCGTAAATTGCGTTGTTTGGCGGTGATGTGAACGTTAATGAGGCCCACGGCGCAATGCACCAGCGTGGGTGTGCAGCGACCGGCCCATCTGAAAACATGCCAGCCGCCGCACGGGTGCATCAGTAGACGCAAGGCAACCGTAGGCATGATTACGTATTTTCGCAACCAAGCGCGGTGCCTCTGTTTGGAGACGATAGATGAGCTTTTTGAGAACTGCCCTCGTGGCCACAACCGCCTTGGTCGCTACCACAAGCGTAGCTGCGGCTGATTGCCCAATTAAGGTGGGTGTTTTGCATTCGCTGTCCGGAACCATGGCCATTTCCGAGACAACCTTAAAAGATACTATGCTGATGCTGGTGGAACAGCAGAATGCAGCAGGTGGTTTGCTGGGATGTGAGTTGGAAGCCGTGGTGGTTGATCCAGCGTCGGATTGGCCATTGTTCGCGGAAAAGGCACGGGAATTGTTGTCTGTGCATGACGTGGATGTGATTTTTGGTAATTGGACATCGGTCAGCCGTAAATCCGTTCTTCCTGTGATTGAGGAGCTCAATGGACTGCTGTTCTACCCAGTCCAGTATGAAGGCGAAGAATCCTCTCGCAACGTGTTCTATACAGGCGCTGCGCCAAACCAGCAGGCGATTCCTGCGACAGATTATTTCCTTGAGGAGTTGGAGGTCGAGAAGTTTGCCCTTTTGGGCACTGATTACGTATACCCGCGCACAACCAACAACATTCTTGAATCCTATCTGCAGCAGCAGGGAATTGCGGCCGGAGATATCTTTGTGAACTACACCCCCTTCGGACATAGTGACTGGTCTTCCATCGTGGCAGATGTTGTGGCGCTTGGTGCTGATGGAAAGAAAGTCGGCGTGATCAGTACGATCAACGGGGATGCCAACATCGGCTTTTACAAAGAACTGGCAGCGGCGGGCATTTCTGCTGATGACATTCCGGTTGTAGCCTTTTCTGTCGGTGAGGAAGAGCTGTCTGGCTTGGATACATCAAACCTTGTCGGGCATCTGGCGGCGTGGAATTATTTCCAATCTGCCGACAGCGAAGCCAACGAAGCTTGGGTGGATGCGTGGAAGGCAAGAATGGGTGACGAGCGCGTCACAAATGACCCCATGGAAGCGCATTACATCGGATTTAATATGTGGGTTAACGCAGCGATGCAGGCCGAGACGACGGATGTAGATGCTGTGCGCACCGCAATGTATGGTCAGGAGTTTCCAAATTTGACGGGTGGAACAGCAGTCATGTTGCCCAACCATCACCTGGCCAAGCCGGTTTTGATTGGCGAGATCACTGAAGATGGCCAGTTTGATATCATTAGCCAAACCGAAGAAGTTCCGGGTGATGCTTGGACTGACTATCTACCTCAATCGGCTGTGCTAAAGTCCGACTGGGCAGAGCTGGGGTGCGGCATGTATAATACCGAGACCGAGACCTGCGTTCAGCTGACGACAAACTACTAATTGTTGTCCCCGCGCGCCGCGACGTTGTTCGCGGCGCGTTTCCCGAGCGTCTCGGAAAATGAGGCGTCATTTATAATCAAGCCTTTTATGGTTTGTGTTCTCCGGATTTTCTAATGAAACAGCTGCTTGTCCTTGCGGCACTTGCGTGGATTTGGCTGGTAACGCCTGTGATGGCGCAAGGCACCCCGCTTCAAGATATTCTGCAAGCTCACCAAAAAGAGGTCGAGCGTGCCTCCCGAAAGACCATTGAAACGGTTTTGGATGCGATGGCGCGACAAGCGCCTTTTGGAATGGCAGAGTTTCTTGAAGCTTGGGCAGCCAAAGACGTCTGGATGCGCAAAGAAGATAAAATTTTTTTTTATGCCACAACTGAGGACAAGAAGCACTACAGCCTGATAGACTTGGATAGTGGGGCAGTCGTCGCCGAGGTGGGCAAACGCGATATTAAACAGCTAAAGCCCAACTCTGGTGTTCGCGGTGTCATTGCCGGGTATCTGGTGCAGTTTCAGCTTCAAGATGATGATATCGCGCGACGGCTTGCAGCCGTGGTTGCGATCGAACGCAATCCGCAAGCATCGCATTTCGCGCCATTGCAGGGTTCGATCGAGACCGAAACAGATCCAAACCTGCGGACCCGCAAACAACGCCTTGAACGTTTGCTGACCATACGGTTTGCGACCAGCGAAACTGCGCGTATCACGGCAATTCGGAGCCTCGCAGGTGATCTTGGTCTGGACGCGCGTGCAGCCCTCAATCCTATTTTGGCCACGCGGTGGGTTTTGGCCTCTGAGGTGCCGCAGGATGCAAATATCGCACGGATAGTGCTGCCTGATACGTCTGGATGGGATGTGGATATCGCCGACCGGCTGCTTGTACAGGCTGGAATCCTTGCGCCAGCTGTGACGTCGCAGGACTTACGCCGTACTCTTGAAGCAAATGTCATTGCTGGACGCGTCGGGGGCGTTCCCGTAGCGCAGCTGGATAATCACGCCGCACGACGGCGCGCGTATGATGCGCTTGTCAACGCTGGCCAAGCGGATGAATATCGTCTGCCGCTTGACCTTTGGGATTGGTCAGACGTTGAAGATCGACAACCGTATGCACTGGCCGCCGTCTATGACGAAACGTCGCCTGCCGTGACAACTGCTGCGGCCGAGACGCTGGCAACCATCAACCGCACAGTTGGCATCAATCAGGCACTGGATCTGGGCCTTGACGCCTTGTCTTTGGCATCGATCTATTTT
>JAYQEA010000122.1:0-6874 GCA_038138625.1 Roseivivax sp. | reverse complement strand
TCGGTTTGGCGATCACGTTTGGCGTCATGGGCGTCATCAACATGGCGCATGGCGAATTTATTATGATGGGTGCATACACAGGATATGTGGTTCAGTTGTTTATAGCAGACCACACGCTATCCCTGATTGTCGCGGTTCCAATGGCATTTGCCGTAACATTCGCCGCCGGGGTCGCGATGGAGCGTCTGGTGATCAGATGGTTGTATGATCGGCCTCTTGAAACCTTGTTGGCAACATTTGGCATCTCGATTGCATTGCAACAATTGGCCAAGAATATTTTTGGCACCCAAGCCCGCCCTCTGACAGCACCAGGGTGGCTGGACGGGGCATGGGTTATCAATGATGTTGTGTCGATCAGCTATATCCGCGTGGCCATTTTTGCGCTTGCGTTGCTGTTTCTTGGTCTATTTTTGTACATCATGCGTTCAACCCGGTTGGGTCTCGAAACCCGAGCCGTCACCCAGAACCGCCGCATGGCCGCGTCAATGGGGATCAATCCTGATCGGGTCAATATGCTGACCTTTGGTCTTGGCTCTGGAATAGCGGGGATTGCTGGCGTGGCCATTGGCCTGTTTGCAAAAGTGACCTCGGAACTTGGAAATGATTACATCGTCCAAAGCTTTATGACCGTGGTAGTCGGGGGCGTGGGAAATATATGGGGTACCTTGGCCGGGGCAACCATGATTGGTGTTCTGCAAAAGGGGATCGAGTGGCTGAATCCATCCAACACCCTCGCCGCACAGACCTTCATGATCGTTTTCATCATTGTTTTCATTCAATTTCGACCGCGCGGTATTATCGCGCTTAAAGGTCGGGCTGCGGGAGATTGATGGCAATGATCAGCATAACCGAGGCCGATGTCATGTCGGATGACATAAGAGATCTGGTTGCAATGCACGTTAGGTTTTGCGACGGAACCGCCCCTGCGGAAAGCTGTCATCGTCTGGGTGTCGAGGGTCTTGCACAACCGGATATGACCGTTTGGGCTGCACAACGTGATGGCGTGGTCTTGGGGATCGGAGCGCTCAAAACCCTCAAAGAGGGGATGGGCGAGATAAAATCAATGCACACGCGCGCGTCGGTGCGCAGTCAGGGTGCCGCGCAAGCGCTGCTGCACTGGATCATTAAAGAGGCACGTTCAAGAGGTATGATGGCACTTTGGCTGGAAACGGGTGTGCATTCGGACTTTATGCCTGCCCGGGCGCTTTATGAAAGGTTCGGTTTTAGCCGGTCGGGACCTTTCGCAGACTACACACCGGACCCCCACAGCGTGTTTTATACGCTGCCACTAAGCGATGAAAGGAGCCTTTTATGATACCGCGTCACACCACCTTTGCCGCGCCATCAACCATCACCTTTTTGATGGTTTTAGCAGCCTTTACCCTCGCCGTGACTGTGATGTCCGAAGGGGTTGGGCAAGGTTTGATTTCTACCAGTTTTGTAAAGACCTTAGGCAAAACCATGTGCCTTGCCCTTGCCGCTGTGGCTATGGATCTGGTCTGGGGCTACACAGGAATCCTATCGCTGGGCCATTTTGCATTTTTTGGGCTGGGCGGCTACATGATCGGAATGTGGCTGATGTATGCGCGTACGGAACTGATCGTGCTGGGGTCATTTTCAGACAGTACGATCCCCGCTACCGCATCCGAGATAACCGACGCAGTGGGCACACAGATATTTGGCGTGGTTGGGTCTGCAGAGTTTCCCATGATCTGGGCCTTTGCTGACAATCTGGTCTTGCAGCTTTTGTTGGTGGTTCTGGTCCCCGGTCTGCTGGCGGGTGTATTTGGATGGCTGGCGTTTCGCAGCAGGGTCACGGGCGTGTATCTTTCGATTTTAACCCAAGCGATGACGCTGGCACTGGCCTTATATCTTTTCCAGAATGACAGCGGGTTGCGGGGTAACAATGGGTTATCGGGCCTGCAGAATTTACCGGGTCTGGGGCATGTGTCACAAGATATTGTTTCGTTGTGGTTCTTGTGGGCCTCTGCTCTGGCGCTTGGGCTTGGCTATCTTTTCTGCGCTTGGCTGGTCAGCGGAAAGTTTGGATCGGTTATCCGTGCGATCCGCGATAACGAGGCGCGCATTCGGTTTTTGGGCTATTCCGTCGAAGGATACAAACTGGTGGTTTTTGTCGCCACAGCCATGATTTGCGGTCTTGCGGGTGCTTTGTATTACCCACAGGCTGGCATTATCAATCCTGCCGAGATTGCGCCAATTGCATCGATTTATCTGGCTGTCTGGGTGGCCATCGGGGGACGCGGGCGACTTTATGGGGCTGCGGTTGGTGCAGTCTTTGTAAGTCTGGTGTCCACTTGGTTTACGGGCGGGCAGGCGCCCGACATCTCGTTGGGATTTTACACGGTTCAATGGGTGGATTGGTGGACCATTCTGCTTGGCCTCAGCTTTGTTCTTGTAACACTGTTTGCACCCAAAGGGCTGGGCGGGCTTGTTGACGTGCTAAACCGTCGGAGCGATCCCAAATGAAGACCTTGCTGGAAGTGTCCGGGGTAAGTGTGAGCTTTGACGGGTTTCGTGCCATCAACAACTTGTCTTTTCAGATAGGATCTGCGGAACTACGCGCTATTATTGGGCCTAATGGTGCTGGCAAGACCACGTTTATGGATATTGTTACCGGAAAAACGCGTCCCGACGCGGGACGCGTCATTTGGGGTGACAAAAGCGTGTCCCTGCTGGGACTGTCCGAGGCGCAGATTGCGCGGGCGGGCGTGGGGCGCAAGTTCCAGCGTCCGACGGTGTTTGAAGATCAGACCGTGCGCGACAATTTGATACTGGCCCTGAAAAAACCACGTGATCCTTGGTCAGCTATTCTGTTTCGGGCGTCCAAAGCAGATTTGGGTCGGGTCGAAGAGCTGGCATCAGAAATTGGACTTTGGGAACGTCTAGAGGACCCGTCCGGTGCATTGAGCCATGGCCAGAAACAGTGGTTGGAAATCGGAATGCTTTTGGCGCAGGATCCACAACTGCTTTTGGTTGACGAGCCAGCCGCCGGTATGACCCCGGCCGAGCGTGAACAGACCACAAAAATTCTTGTAGAGGCCGCCAAGACCCGTGCGGTGGTGGTGGTTGAACACGACATGGAGTTCGTGCGTAGATTGAATTGTAAGGTTACTGTGTTGCACGAAGGTGCTGTTCTGGCAGAGGGGTCACTGGATCATGTGACGTCAAACCAAGAGGTGATCGATGTTTATCTGGGGCGTTAAGCAATGCTGAGTATTTCTGATCTGACCCTGCATTACGGTCGCAGCCAGATCCTTTACGATGTCTCCATGCAGGCAAACGCAGGCGAGGTTACCTGCGTGATGGGGACCAACGGTGTTGGTAAAACCAGTCTGATGAAGGCGATTTCCGGTACCCATGCTCGATCTGGGGGCACTCTTTCGCTGGACGCAGAAAATCTACCCGTCCTTTCGCCACATGCTATGGCTAAAAAGGGCGTGGCCTACGTCCCGCAAGGTCGCGAGATCTTTCCACTCATGACAGTACGCGAAAATTTGCAAACCGGATTTGCGTGTTTGCCACGCAACGCACGGGAGATCCCGGATCATATATTCGAACTTTTCCCTGTGCTGAAGAAAATGCAGGGACGCCGTGGCGGTGATCTGTCTGGGGGGCAGCAACAACAACTGGCAATTGCGCGCGCGTTGATCACACAGCCTAGGCTACTTTTACTGGATGAACCAACCGAAGGAATTCAGCCCAACATCATTGCACAGATAGGCGAAGTAATCAGGTATTTGCGTGACGAGGGAAGGATGGCAATTGTTCTGGTAGAGCAATACTTTGATTTTGCTTATAATCTTGCCGATCATGTCGTCGTTCTGCAACGCGGTGCTGTAACGCTGGAGGGCGAGATCGCACAAATTGATAGAAACACGCTGCTGGGGCAAGTGTCTGTTTGAGAGCGACGCCCGTCTGTTTAAGTGGTCTTATTGTATGCATGTGTTGAAACATTCCCCAGGTGAATGACCTGATCGAGCCATCTTGATTGATAGTTTTTCCGCTACAGGCACTGTTTTACAGACCAAAATGGCTTAAAGAATTAAATGGGTGCCGATAAACTCGGCTTATTCGACCCACAATTGGGTTTTTTACCGGCAGGGTTCATTCTCAATCTGCAAAAAACAAAACGCTGGTGCTGCACGAGATGCAAGAAGACGGAAGTGTGACCGCGTATAAACCTCTCTATTATTTTGCCTTTATGTTTACTATACGTCACGTCGATATTGACCACGTCAGATATTCCTGACGGGTCAGATGGGTGTGTGTTGGTCTGATCACGTCCTAGGCGTTCATTGAGCCTTCTTTTGGTAATTGGGCACAAAGTGTATTCCATAGACGGTCTGCGCATCATGCCACAAAAGGTAAGCTGTCCCCGTAGGTTATATGCTTCCTAAGGCATCAGGAATATCAAAAAACCTCATCAAGATTGAGTGTGACGTGATCAACCACAACGCTTATTTGTTCGACGTTTTCCGCTGTAATTCCGACAGTGGACATCTCAAAGTTATGTCCACCGTTTTCCAGTTCCAGATACGCTGCCTGAATGTCGCTTTTGATATCGGCTCTGGCCCAGTCGGCACCCGTCATGATCACGATCAGCAAATCGGTGTCACGACCGCCTTCAAAAACATCAGCACCAGTATCGGCGTCGGCAAAATCAAATATGAAGGTATCGTTTCCTGCGCCAGCTTTCAAAGTGTCTGCGCCTTCCCCTCCGGACACCAAATCATCCCCGGATCCCGAAATAATAAGGTCATTTCCTGCACCGGCTTCGACAGTGTCTTTTCCAACACCGGATTTGATCTTGTCATTGCCATCACCGCCGTAGATTTCGTCATGGCCGCCGCTACCGCGCAGACTGTCGTTACCTGCGCCACCGTACATTGTGTCATTTCCGGATCCACCATCCAGCGTGTCATTGCCATCGCCGGCATCGAGATAATCCAAACCGTCTCCGCCACGCAGAATGTCATTTCCTGTACCTCCAGAGAGGCTATCGTCATCGCTTCCGGATTTGAGAGTGTCATGACCAAGACCACCGATAAGGGTGTCATTACCAGCCTGTCCGATAAGTTTGTCGCCCATGGCACCCCCGTCCATGTGGTCGTCGCCGCTGCCTCCTTTGAGCTGGTCTATCCCGTCGCCGCCATACATTTCGTCATGGTCTGTGCCGCCCTGCATGATGTCCTGACCAGCACCGCCATAAAGTGTGTCGTTCCCTACGCCGCCTTTGACAGTGTCATTGTGATCATCTCCGGAAAGATAGTCATTTCCCGTACCACCAAATAGTTTGTCCTCGCCGTCGCCACCCCAAAGGGTGTCATTGTTTGAATTGCCATAAAGGTCATCGTCGTCGGCACCGCCGGTCAGTAAATCGTTGCCAGTTCGACCATATAATTTGTCTTCGCCCGAGCCACCGTGCAGAGTGTCAACGCCAGTCCCACCGTCCATTTTGTCATCGCCCGAGCCACCTAAAATTGTGTCCTGCCCGGTGCCGCCGGTCATACGATCATCACCTGAGCCGGCCTCGATGTAGTCATTGCCAGCGCCACCGGTCAGTTCGTCGTCGCCGGTTTCGCCGTAAAGGCGGTCGTGGTCGTCGCCCCCTTCAAGGTCATCGCGTCCTGCTCCACCGTAAATCGTATCGTTTCCGCCATTTCCTTGGGCCCGATCATCGTCGTTGCCTGCATGTATTATATCGTCTCCTGAATAGGCGTAGATGCGGTCTTTGTCGCCGGTGCCGTGTAGTACATCATTGAAAGCAGTGCCGTAGATCTTACTGGCCATCGAGAGTCGTCCCATTGAGCCCAATCAACCATAGGTGCGTTGTCGGGTGCGAATTTCATACCGCACCAAATATGAAGGCTGATTGTGTTCCTGATCTGACAAAAAATGTACTTAATAATGAGTAAATTTTGATCATTACATGGGTTTTGGGGTTACTCTGACGCCCATAATCCCATTCAGTTTTTTAAAGCGTTTTTCGGTGCGGTAGGTCCGTTATTGTGATCTTTGGGTTTGATGCGGGCCTAGGTTGGCCTGGCGTCTGCAAGCGAGGCCGTTGCGGCGGGCGGATTGATCTTGTGCCATAATCCTTGCCGAACTTCGAGAAGCCGTTTTCCTAAGGTCTGTGCATTTTCAGCGTGAGGTCAAAGGTATATCGGATCGCACTGACACGTTCTGGTTGCCGCGGTACAGTTCAGCAGCGCGGAGCACCAGGCTGGCGAATTATAGGACACGGGCTTGGCGTCCTGCTGGCCTCTTGTAATCCGGCTTTTAGGAGAGACCGAACAATGCTTTGCGTGTCTACGGGCCAGAACCTGCGCCAAGAGACCGGTACGAATTTCACCAATCAGGTTCGATAGAATGCGGGGTAAGTGTGGGCCTATACAACCCGCTTACCGCATTTGCAGGCTATCTGCTGCGTATAATTTGGATTACGACGACGTGGTACAGAACGCTCGGATGTAGGCTGCTAGGATTTCATTGCCTGGGTTAATGGGTGCATAGAATGGCGGCTCGGGGTTGTTGCTTGCTATTCCCGCCCGGTGCGATCAGGCGGCGGTTGTTAACCCCATTGGAGCATTTGAGCGTTGGGCGAGGACCAGCGCACAAAATAGACCACAGGTTTGGTAACGCGGCGCAAAAAGATGGGCTTTACCCCCGTCAAAAGCCCTGACATGCCCATGCGACGGGACCTGCGTCTTTAAAAGGCCGACCATGGTCTTGGCCAGAGCGTTTTCATGGCTGCCACCAACGGATCCCACGCAGGGTTCGGGGCGTGGGCCCTGTGGGCCGGTCCGAGCATTTGATCCACAGTTATTGGTCACACAGGCCGCAAAAAATAGAT
>JAYQEA010000121.1:0-10824 GCA_038138625.1 Roseivivax sp. | reverse complement strand
GTCCTATTCCTGCCCGATGGCCGGAGTAACCAACCATACTTTCGAAAAGGACATGTCATGAAGGGATCGCGCCCGACGCAAGCCGCACTGAGCCGTGATACGGATATGACAAAAACCGATCAGACACGCGCTGTAATTGAGGGAATGGTTGATGGGCTGAATGACCATCGTATTGACGACATCGGTGATTTTTTTGCCCAAGGTTTTCGTTGGATGGGCAATACCGGATGTGGCACGAAACGCGGATTGCAAGAATTCCAAGATAACTGGCAACGCCCCTTTCAGGCGGCTTTTTCCGACAAGGTGTGTATTGATGAAGCCCGCCTGTTCATGGGGGAGTGGGCCGCAGCCTTTGGGCGGCAAGAAGCAACGCATTCAGGCACCTTCATGGGGGTCGCGCCAACAGGCAAGCGTATTCAAATCCGCTACATGGACTTTTGGAAAGTAGAAGATGGCAAGATCTCCGACAACTGGGTGATGGTGGATTTTCCGCATGTTTTGGCGCAACTGGGCGTTGATGTCTTTAACGGCGAAGGCTGGGAAGCCTTTGACAAAGGCGAAAGGGTTGCGCCTGCGCCATGACCCTTTTGACTGCAAAATTGAAAGCGCATCGTTTTTTGACCGCCCAATCCAAGCCTGGAATTGATCGGGCGCGTTCTGCTGCACAAGCGTTTATAGCATCAGATGCAAAGGTGCGGATCGTGCATCCTTTCAACGATTTGTCGGGTGTTGACGGCTACATAGACGGGTTTCTGTCCAGTCTTCACGCCAGCTTCTCAAACCTGACACGTCGCACTGATATTTTGATTGGGGGCAATTTTGAAGAGAAGGCCTGGGTCTCGTGTCATGGGTATTTCACGGGAAATTTTACGGCTGATTGGTTGGGATTGACGCATTCGAACCGGTTGGAATTTATGCGCTATGGGGAATTTTTTCAGGTTGAGAATGGTCACGCGGTCGAGGTTACCGGCTTTCTGGACATTCCACAGCTGATGAGTGCGACTGGCCAATGGCCCATCCATGACAGCCCAGGCGCGACGCGGGGATATGTGGGTGTCATGCCAGGGCCTGCTACGCAAGACGGATTGGTTCTGACCGATCAAGCCGACGACATCACAAACCGCACGCTGGATATTGTTGAAACAATGCTGCGCGGCTTGGGACATACTGACCAAGCCTGGCGCGCGGATTGGCACGACGATATGATGTGGTATGGACCTGCCGGTTTTGGTGCGTTTTCTGGTCTGGCCGACTTCAGCAGTTTTCAGGTTCCGTTTGAACAGGCGTTCGATAGCTGGTCTGGGGCTTTGTCAGGAAATGGGGTCACGCGACATTTCACGCGTTTTGCGGATGGTCACTATGCCTGCATCGCAGGATGGCCATCGCTCATGTGCAAGCGTCGCCACAGCTTTCTGGATCAACCTTCTGATGATCAAACAGTCTACATGCGGGTTTGTGACTGGTGGCGCCGCGACACCGATAAGTTGGCTGAAAACTGGGTGCTGGTAGATCTGCCAGATGTTCTTTTGCAAATGGGGTGTGACCTGTTTGAAGGATTTCACGACCAGCCCTGTGGCCCACGGAAAATGATACCAGCCGCGCAGGCGGTAGGCGACATGAAAGGATCTTACGATGCCGGTTGAATACCTGAAGTCCTCAAAATCGCAACAAGACCGGGCAGAGGAAGATGCCAAGGTTGCTGATATTGTGAAGTCTGCGCTGACCGATATCGAGGCAAGGGGTGATGTCGCTGTGCGCGAGATGTCGGTTGGGTTCGACAAGTACGACCGTGCTAGCTACCGATTGACGCAACCTGAAATAGACGCCCTGATGGAGCAGGTGTCTGACCGCGACATGCAGGACATCAAATTTGCACAGGAACAGGTCCGCAATTTCGCGCAGGCGCAGCGCGACAGTATGCGTGATATAGAGGTGGAGACATTGCCCGGTGTGATTTTGGGTCACAAAAACATACCTGTTCAATCAGTGGGGTGCTATGTCCCGGGTGGCAAATTTCCAATGGTCGCATCAGCGCATATGTCGGTGGCAACTGCTTCGGTCGCAGGCGTGCCACGTATTATTGCCTGCACGCCGCCCTTTAAGGGTCAACCCAATCCTGCCGTGATCGCAGCCATGCATCTGGGTGGCGCGCATGAAATCTATGTGCTGGGCGGAATTCAGGCTGTTGGTGCCATGGCCATTGGCACTGCCAGTATCGACCCGGTGCATTTATTGGTCGGTCCCGGAAATGCCTTTGTTGCAGAAGCCAAACGGCAGCTTTTCGGACGGGTGGGTATTGATCTGTTCGCTGGCCCCACCGAAACCATGGTTATTGCCGACGATACGGTAGATGCAGAGCTTTGCGCGACGGATTTGCTGGGGCAGGCGGAACACGGCTACAACAGCCCCGCGGTTTTGTTGACCAACAGCCGTAAACTGGCGACTGAAACACTTGCCGAAATAGACCGGTTGCTTGAAATTCTCCCAACATCTGAAACGGCGGGTGCGTCATGGCGTGACTACGGCGAAGTCATCCTGTGCGATACTTACGAAGAGATGCTGACCGTCGCAGATGACATTGCCTCTGAACATGTGCAGGTGATGACGGATCGCGATGATTGGTTTTTGGAGAATATGACCTGCTACGGAGCCCTGTTTCTGGGCGCACGCACCAATGTCGCAAACGGGGACAAGGTCATTGGCACCAATCACACGTTGCCCACAAAAAAAGCGGGCCGCTACACTGGTGGTCTTTGGGTTGGTAAATATCTGAAAACACATAGCTACCAAAAGATTCTGACCGATGAAGCTGCGGCCATGATCGGGGAATACGGATCGCGATTGTGTATGCTTGAGGGGTTCGTCGGCCACGCCGAACAATGCAATATTCGCGTGCGTCGCTACAGTGGCAAAAACGTTCCGTATGGAGCGGCCGCAGAATGAGTGACGCAAACCAACGCAACAAAGCCCGGGCGGCTGCATGGTGGGCAGAAATAGATGGGGCTCGCCCTCACGAAATGGGGCAGCTTTCTCGTGCCCACCTCGCCGATGCTGTGGTCTGGCAGGGATTTCAGCCGGTGGGTGACCTGATCGGCGGTCAGGCGATTGCACAATCGGTTCTTGCACCATTGAAACGTGCCTTCGATGGCTTGCAACGGCAGGTGCATATCCTGATGGGGGGGGCATCGGACGGACGTGCAAACGGTTCTGCAGATGGGGCCATGTGGGTTGGGGCAACCGGTTATTTATGCGGTGTGCAGACGGGTGATATTTGGGGCATTCCGGCACGCAACACGCGTATGCGCCTGAGATGGAGCGAATTTCTCGAATTCGATGAACAGGGGCGGATTATTCGGATCCAGTGTCTGATTGATGTGATTGACTGGTTGGAACAAATTGGTTTGTCGCCTTTGCCGGTCGCGCGCGGGGCCCCTTTCGTCTATCCGGCACCGACGGGGATTGATGGGATCCTGACACTGGCTCAGGACCCCGGGCGGAGTGCAGACACCTTGCGATTTGCACGTCGTTTTATCTTTGACGGTCTGAACGGATTTGATCGAGAACAGCTCAATAGCATGAATATGGCTGGATTTTTTCATCAAAACTTGAAGTGGTACGGACCCGGTGGCATTGGGGCATGCCTGAGTTTTGCTGAGTTCGAAGACCTACATCAGCGGCCATGGCTGGCTGCATTTCCAGACCGTCAGGTTGGTGATCTGGATAACCTTATTGCCGAGGGCGATTTTGTGGGGGCCTCCAGCCTGCCAGGAGTGTGGTTGACCCATAGCGGCCCCTATCTTGGTCAGTCTGCAAGCAATAAACGCGCCAGTGTGAACGGGATCGATTTTTGGCTGCGAAAGGGAGATGAATTCGTCGAAAATTGGGTTTTCGTGGATATGGTCCATCTGTTCCAGCAATTCGGTATAGATTTGATGGCGCGGGTTGCACATATGTCGGGTCTGCGATGACCGACCAACATAGTGCAACAGGCGTTCCGCAAATCTGTGCATTCAAACCGTTGGCAGGGCGGGTCCGGAAAGTATGCGTGAACGTGTCTTGGAAACGGCATAAGGTATCGAGACCGACAGGTGTTTGCAGAGGGGGCACGTATCATGGGACGGCGCACCCAGAAGGAAATCTTAACCCGGACACGTCGACACATGCCCATGCGCCAACGACGAGATGCTACGTTGGGATATCGAGCGGGATGCAGGGCAAAGGTGACTTGATCGAAAGGTTTGTGCAATGACCCAACTCCCCTCTACCCCGTCATTTCGACTAGAGGGCCGCCGTGCTTTGGTTGCGGGCGCGTCTTCTGGGATTGGCGAAGCCTGTGCAGTTGCTCTTGCCGAGGCTGGGGCGAATGTCACGGTGGCAGCGCGCAGAACTGACAAACTGGACCAATTGGTTCGCGCAATGGCCGATCGTGGATGGCGGTCCGATGCGCTGACCATGGATGTGACCGATGTGGCCTCTACGCAGGCAAAAGTTGCCCAGTCGGGGCCATATGATATCCTCGTCAACTCTGCCGGTTTGGCCCGGCATGCGCCTGCGTTGGACACCCGGCCAGATGACTATGACGCTGTGATCGATCTAAATGTTCGCGGAGCCTATTTTTTGACACGCGCAGTTGCTGCCGGGTTGGTCGAGGTCGGAAAGCCGGGGTCATTGATAAATATCTCAAGCCAGATGGCCCATGTGGGGGGGATCGACCGTGCCGTCTATTGCGCGTCAAAACACGCCGTTGAAGGGTTTACAAAATCTATGGCGATCGAATGGGGCCGCATGGGCATTCGTGTCAATACGATATGCCCGACCTTTATCCGCACGGCCCTTGCTGCTGTCACATTGGAAAACCCGGATCGCCGGGCATGGATTGAAGATAAGATCAAGCTTGGCCGCGTGGGTGAAGTCGAAGATATCATGGGCGCAGTTGTCTTTCTTAGTTCGGATGCCGGCGCTTTGATCACGGGGTCTTCGTTGATGATCGATGGCGGGTGGACTGCAGAATGATATCGCTGGCTGATCGTTTTGGTGATCTATGCGCAATGGATACGCGTCAAGAGACGCTGGCGTTTCGGCAATCGATGTCGCACTACATCCGGCATGGCGGGGCGGCGCGGCCTAATGCGCGAAATTGTGGACGGTGCATTGCCGCACGTCCACTGCAAACACTCTTGGTTTTAGAAACTTTTTGGCGCGCTCTGCTGACCGCATGGGCGAAGAAAACTCATGTCTGAGGGGCGCAGTATCACATCTTTGGATGTCGCAAGGCGTGCCGGTGTCAGTCAATCGGCCGTAAGCCGGGTGTTTACACCCGGGGCCTCTGCCTCGGCGAAGACTGCGGAAAAAGTAAAAGCGGCGGCTGCCGAACTTGGCTATCGTCCCAATGTACTTGCCCGCGCCATGGTTTCAGGAAAAAGCCGGATTATCGGTTTGGTGGTCGCCTACCTGGACAACTATTTCTATCCCGAGGCGATAGAACTTTTGTCGAATGCACTGCAAGAGCGCGGCTATCATGTGTTGATTTTCATGGCCACTCAGACAGCCGGTAATATCGATGATGTTGTCGAGGAAATACTGGACTATCAGGTTGATGGCATTGTGGCTGCCAGCGTGGCATTATCATCAAACTTATCCGCAAGGTGCCGCGCCGCCGACGTACCGATCGTGTTGTTTAACCGCCGTCAGGATGACAGTGACATGTGGTCGGTCACGTCAGATAATTTTGGCGGTGGTCGTAAGGCTGCGCAGCATTTTCTTGAATGTGGCTACGATCGGATCGGCTATATCGCTGGCTGGGAGGGCGCATCGACCCAGCGGGATCGAGAAGCAGGGTTTCGTGCGGGATTAGAAGCCGCCAATCGAACCCTTCATTGTCGCGATGTTGGTAATTTTCGCATGGACGAGGCTGCGAACGCAGCTCGGCGTCTGTTGCGACAGGACGAGCCGCCAGATGCAATTTTTGTTGCGAACGACCATATGGCTTTTGCCGTCATGGACGTTGCCCGCAGTGAATTTGACCTGAAGGTGCCAGAGGATCTGGGAATTATGGGCTATGACGATGTGCCAGTCGCCTCTTGGCCTGCATATGATCTGACAACCATACGACAACGCGCGCGACGGATGGTCAGCCGGACAGTGGATATCTTATTGAATGAAATCGAAGGGTATCCAGCCGACCCCATGCAGGAAACGATCTGCGGCCCGCTGATCACGCGCGGATCTACCCGTTTGCAAAAAGGAAGGCGTTCATGAAGGGGTTCTCTGACAAGTTCAAAGATCTGCCAGACTATATTATTGGCATTACAAAAGAAATCTGGGAAGATCGCGGGATTGCCACACTGCATGATTATTATGCTTCTGACATAATTGTGCGATCACCAGATGCTATCGTTCAAGGCAATCAGGGGGTTATCGCAGCCACAATGGCAACTTTGGCCGAATTTCCCGATCGCACCCTGTTTGGTGAAGATGTGATTTGGTCGGGCACACCGGAACAAGGAATGCTGTCGTCGCACAGGTTGCATTCTACGGCGACCCACGTCGGATCCGGCGTTTACGGAGAGCCTTCGGGAAAGCGTCTAACCTATCGGATTATCGCGGATTGTCATGCGATTAACAACCAAATCAACGATGAATGGCTGATCCGGGATCAGGGCGCAATTGTGCGGCAATTAGGGTGGGATCCCAAGGTCTTTGCAGCAGATCTGATCGAGCGGCAGGGCGGGGTAGAAAGCTGCCAGCGCCCATTTGTTCCATCTGATGACATCAATGGTCCCTACACAGGTCGGGGAAACGATAACGAATGGGGCGCGCGATATGCATCCATTCTGGGCAGGATCATGGGGGCAGAATTCTCCGCGATTCCTGCTGAATACGATCGCGCCGTCAATTTGGAATTACCAGGTGGGGTTTGTGCAATTGGGCACGATCAAGCAGATCGTTTCTGGATGGGTTTGCGTGCAAGTTTTCCCAATGCGATATTTACAATTCATCATCAGATAGGTCGCGAGGACCCGATGATGCCGCCCCGTGCTGCATTACGGTGGTCCTTGCAGGGGGGGCATGACGGCTGGGGTCGATTTGGGGCCCCATCGGGCGCGCAAGTCCACGTCATGGGGATTTCTCATGCTGAATTCGGGCCATGGGGACTGCGACGTGACTACACTTTGTTTGATGAAACGGCGATTTGGAAACAGATCCTGCTCCATACAGGTTGATCGGGAATGTGCGATACGCGGATTATGGCGGGCTTGGAAAGTTTGACGGTCCATAGGCTCTGCGCGGTAGGAAATGTATAAGAAAATTCATAGCAACTCCGGAGGCTAACGCTTGATGACACTGACTGAAATGGATTCCCGCATCGTCCGCTACGGCGATCTTCGTCCCTGTCGTACTGCCTTTATCGATGCCCACACCCCCGGCAGTGATCAGAAAGAAAATTTTACGATCATCGGGGGGGGCGTCAGTGAAAGCGCCGATCAACACGTGCACATTACCGATACCCCGGGGTTCAACATCGGCGCTGCGGGGCAGCCGCCGAAATGCCGTAACAGCTTGCACAGTCACCGGACGGCCGAAGTGTTTTTTGTTCTCAGCGGACGTTGGCGATTTTTCTGGGGTCGATGGGGTACCGCAGGAGAAGTGGTTTTGGAAGAAGGTGACATAATCAACATTCCAACGGGCATTTTCAGAGGCTTTGAGAATATCGGCACGGATTATGGAATGATCATGGCGATCCTTGGTGGCGATGATGCTGGAGGTGGTGTGATTTGGGCGCCGCAGGTGATTGCTGATGCGGCAGAGCATGGTCTGGTTCTCGCCGAAACCGGCCGACTGTATGATACGAAAAAAGGCGAGCACCTGCCCGAAGGTGTATTGCCCATGCCGATGTTGACGAAAGATGCGCTGGATGAATTTCCCGAGCTGTCGGGCGCCGACGTTGTCCCAAATCATGTGGCCCGCTACTGGGATCTGATGGCCTTGGCTGCAGACAGCCCGGCCAAGGTGATTGGCGCAACGGGCAAGTTGGTAGACAGGCCTGGCTTTGAAGTAGACTTTCTAACCCGTGGATCGCTGGCGGACGACGCTGCCCAGTATAGCGATCAACATACTGTTTTGATGATCATGCGGGGGCATTGGCGCCTGAATTGGCCTGGCGGATCCACCGTTCTTAACCCCGGCGATACGGCTGCAATTCCTCCTGCTCTGGAATACAGCCTGAAACCAGCCATGACTGGTGAGGCAAGCCTCTATCGGGTAGTATCGACAGATGATCCTGCAGGAGCAACCTGGAAAAAATGACAATCGTGGTCAATGTTGACAAGCTAGAGCAAGAAGGTCTCATCCCCGCTGATCTGGCCAATCTGTTGCGTGACCGGGCGCGTGAGGCGATGATCGCTTTGGTCGTCAACGTATTGCTGATCATGGGTATTCTAGCTGCAACCGGCGGTTTGATTTTGTGGCTGGCTGATGCTGCTTTGGTGGCTCTGGCGGGATTGGCGTTCTTGCTTGTCGGGGCCTTGGTTTTGGCAAGGTTCCAAAGCGATCTACGCTTCTTTGGCCGTGCAGCAGTTGTGATTGGCGCGGCAACGCTTTTGGGCGGAGCGGGTTTTGAATTTATAGACAAGCTGTCTGATGATGCCGCCGTGTTGCTGGCGTTGGTTGGGGCAACAGCAGCCGTTGGGTCTGCTGCCGCCTTTTGGCGGTGGGGGGATCAGGAACGGTTTGTTCTAGGCTGTGTGATGCTTATGGGGCTGGGTATGCATCTGTTCGGATTGGGCTACGGATTGGAGGATATGCAACCTCATCAAGCCCTCATTCGTGTGATGTTGATGTATGCAGCGGTGGTTCTGGCATTTGCGGGTTGGTATCTTGATGTGCGTTTCATCACGGCCCTTGCGATATTGCCCTTTGCCGAGATCTTGGGTGCGCGAACGTATTATTTTTTCGGCGGATATGCGGTATCATCACCGGAAAGCACACTGACGATTGCGCAGATGTCTTTGACTGTGGTGGTCTGCGTATGGTGGGCAGGGCGGGTCGGCCAGCGCCATGCTCGCCATCTGATGATCCTGGCCCTGCTGGCGTTTGTGGTGGCCAACCTGGCCGCGCTGATTGGTTCAATCGTTGGAGACGAGGTGGGTCTGTATGTCTGGGGACCACGGTTCGAAGATTTCCAATCCCAAGATGATGCATGGGCGCGCTTTCGCGACGCAAAAAAGGCGTTCAGCGAAACCGCATTGATTATTTCCGAGCGTGTGTACTCGGTGGTTTGGGCCATCGCATTGGCGGGCTTGGTGCTATGGGCTGCACTGACGGCGCGACGAAGCTTGCTGAATGCGGGCATCACCTTTGCCTATATCCATGGCTATACTCAGTTGTTTGAGACATTTTACGACGAACCTCTGGCCTATGTTGTGGGCGGACTTTTTGCCATCCCGCTGGCGTGGGCCGCGCGCCGATTGAACCAACGGCTGAAAGCCAAGGAAACCGAATAACCGAAAAGGATCTATCACATGGTCAAAACGACCCATGTTGGCAGCTTGCCGCGCACACAGGGTACTGTAGATTTCATTTTTGCCCGCGAGAATGAAGAACCCTATGATCAAGCCGACTTTGACACCGCTATGGCAATGGCCGTTGACGAGACGGTGCGTAAACAGGTGGATGCCGGGATAGACGTCGTGAGTGATGGTGAAACATCCAAGATCTCTTATGCCACCTACGTCAAGGATCGCTACACAGGTTTTTCGGGAGACAGTCCGCGGAATGCCCCGGCCGATCTCAAGATGTTTCCGGGGTTTTTGAAACGTCTCGCTGATGATGGCGGAACACCTCAATATGCACGACCGATGTGCACTGGTGAGGTGATCAGCAAAGGGCAGGGCGAATTGGAAAAAGACATCTCTAACCTGACCTCTGCCATGGCCAAGCACGGAGCAGAGCATGGATTCATGAATGCCGCATCCCCCGGAGTGATATCGCTGTTTTTACAAAACGACTTTTATGCCACCCGCGAGGCGTACTTGCAGGCCTTGGCAGATGCGATGAAGGCAGAATACGAAACCATCGTTGGCGCGGGATTGGACTTGCAACTTGATTGCCCGGATCTGGCGCTTTCGCGACATATGCTGTTCAATGATCTCAGCGATGCAGAGTTCATAAAAATTGCCGATATGCATGTCGACATGCTGAACTATGCCCTCGAAAATGTGCCACAAGACAAAGTGCGGGTGCATATTTGTTGGGGAAATTACGAGGGTCCGCATTGTTGCGACATTGCGATGGACAAGGTCTTTTCGACACTGATGAAGACAAAATCGCGCTATGTTTTGTTCGAAACGTCAAACCCCCGACATGCGCATGAGTGGACTGTATTTCGCGACCGAAGAAGTGAAATTCCAGATGACAAAGTTCTGGTGCCCGGCGTGGTTGATACAACGACCAACTTCGTAGAACATCCAGACGTTGTGACACAACGCATTGAACGGTTCACCGATATTGTTGGGAAAGAGCGTGTGATCGCTGGCAGTGACTGTGGTTTTGGAACCTTTGCGGGCTTCGGGGCGGTGGATCCTGACATTGCCTATGCAAAGTTGCGCGCCCTGTCAGACGGTGCGGCCCAAGTATGACGCCATTGGTTCTCTTGCCTGGCATGATGTGCGATGCGCGGCTTTTCACGCCCCAGATAGAGGCGATTTCGTCTGATCGTGCAGTGATGACTGCCCCCATCCATGGGCATGACAGGATCGAGGCGCTGGCTGCTGATGTCCTGGCATGGGCCCCGCCGCAGTTTGCACTTGCCGGGCTGTCCATGGG
>JAYQEA010000120.1:0-10888 GCA_038138625.1 Roseivivax sp. | reverse complement strand
GGATCAAATCCAAGAACTGTAGACCGCGGTTTGTATATTTTTTGGCAATCGAGATAACAAGACGCAGGTTCGCCTCGACCATTTCTTTTTTGGCCTGGCGCGCTTCTTTTTCGCCTTTTTGCACCTGATTCACGATGCGACGGAACTCGCCAATATCCAAACCGACATATTGACCGACCTGCGCCATGTCGGCGCGCAAATCCTCTGCCTTTGCGCGTGAGCGTTCGTTGAACATTTGCCAGCCGCGGCCTGGGCGTTCTGCCATGTCATCCAACCAGTTTGGGTCCAGCTCTCTTCCACGGTACGCTTCAACAAATTCTCGGCGGTTTATTCGGGCCTGATCGGCCAGTTTCACCATGGCGCTGTCAATCGACATGATGCGCTTGTTGATACCGTAAAGCTGATCGATCAGGGCTTCGATCCGGTTATTATGCAGATGCAGTTCGTTCACCAGTTCGACAATTTCCGACCGCAATTTCTGATAGCGCCCTTCATCATCCGTCGTGAAAGAACCATCCTCATTCAAAGTCGCAGAAATCCGCAGATCCTGCATTTCCGATAGCTCTTCGTAGTCCCGCGCAATAGTATTCAGCGTGTCCAGAACCCTTGGCTTCAAAGCCGCTTCCATAGCGGCCAAAGACATATTTGCCTGATCGTCTTCGTCGTCGTCGTCTTCTACGGAAATCGGGTTTCCATCTGCATCCAACTCTGGCTCGGTTGATTTTGGAGGCCGGACCGCCTCAACACCTGTGGTATCCACCACCGGAGCTTCGGGCGCTCCGTCTTCGCCCAGTTGGTTTCCAAATGTTGTCTCAAGGTCGATCACATCCCGCAACAGGATGTCTTCGTTCAAAAGTTCCTCGTGCCAGATTGTAATTGCCTGAAAGGTCAGCGGGCTTTCACACAGACCCGCAATCATCGTGTTACGGCCGGCCTCGATCCGCTTGGCAATCGCGATCTCACCTTCGCGACTGAGAAGTTCCACGCTGCCCATCTCGCGCAGATACATCCGCACAGGATCGTCTGTGCGATCCAGTTTTTCAGCAGTGCCCGTGGACAGGGCAATCTCGCCCTTTTCCTTCGCCCGTACTAGCTCTGTCGATCCTTTTGATTCGTCGTCCTCGCCCTCTTCGTCGTCCTCAGTGATCTGGATTCCCATTTCACTCAGCATCGACATAACATCTTCGATCTGGTCCGAAGACACTTGGTCTGGCGGCAAAACCTGATTCAGCTGGTCATACGTGATGTATCCACGTTCCCGGGCTTCGGCGATCATTTTCTTGACTGCAGTCTGGCTCATGTCCAGGCTGATTTCGTCGTCACGCTCTTCGGTTTTGGTGTCGTCAGTATCCTTGGCGGCCATTCAAAGGTCTCCTTGGCAAGAGTCGGGCGATTCGTTTCACGAATCAGAAGCGTTTATCTGATTCGCGCTCCTGTTTCGACTACGAAGTTTTACAATACAGTGTACTTGGCGCATCAACGTCGTTTGTTAAAGTTTATAGACTGCATAAGAGCATCTAATTCCTGACGTGCTTCTTTGTCGATGTGGGCCCCGTTTGGACCCAGTTCAAATTCTACGGCGTTATCCTGTGACGGACGTTCGGCACGGTTACGGGCGGCGGCGGCTTGGCTTAGGCGCCAGGTTAAGCGTTCATCAGGGTCAGCAGTCAGGTCTTCGACGGCCTCGGCGACTTCGGCCCTAACACCGGCAGCAGCCTCTAATTTAGCCAGTTCTTCAGTTACAGTCAGCTTTGCCAGTTCGATCTGGCCGGGTGTGCGTACGCAGGGCACGATTGCCACATGGCGCGCAGACAATAGTGTTTCAAGTGCGTGTTCTCCAATTTCTGCTGTGACTGTTGCTGCGATATCATCACTATTGGTCGCATGAGCCCGTAAAAGCGCATCGCGGAGTTTTCCATGCTCCAAATCATCACAAGACAAACGTTCCAGATCCATCTCGAAATCGGGTAAAATATCTGGTGTACGCAATATGGCAGCCAGAATAACCGCAACGCGTAGATGGATTGTAACATCACCGTCTTTGGCAAGCAAAGACGCCTTGGTTTCTGGCGAGGGAACCGCAGTTGTTTTATTGTAGGCTTTGCGTTTGGTGCGGAACAACCCAAATCGCAAATCACGCAGGCTTTGTTCATAGTTGCGCCGAAGCACAACATCCTGAATTTGCCCCGTCAGTCGTTGCAAATTGCGGTCAAGTGCCGCGCGCCGTTCTGGGCTGTCCAAAATCTTGCCTGCGGTTTCGCGAGACCACAAAAGATCAACCATAGGCTGCGCTTTCTGGATCAGCTTTTCCATGGCACGCGCGCCTTGGGCGCGCAAGAAATCGTCTGGGTCCTGCCCATCAGGAAGAATTGCAAACCTCAAGCCTTTGCCTGCCACCATTCGCGGCAAAGCAAGGTCTATGACACGATGTGCAGCACGCAGACCGGCGCGGTCACCATCAAGCGCTATGACCGGCTCCTCGCCCATTCGCCAAAGCAATGCCAGATGATGTTCCGTCACAGCCGTTCCCAGCGGGGCAACGGCCCCACCAAAACCCGCCTGCGCGAGAGCGATAACATCCATGTAGCCTTCGGCTACAATGAGCGGAGCACCTTTTCCTACGGCCTCTCGTGCTGGCGCGTGATGATAGAGCGTGCGCGATTTATCGAAAAGCGGCGTTTCCGGCGAGTTGAGGTATTTAGCACCATCCGCAGGGTCCATCGCCCGACCGCCAAAGGCGATAATCCGTCCCCTCGGGTCCGAGATTGGGAACATGATGCGGTTTCGAAAGACATCATAGGGCTTGCCACCACGGGTTGACGGCTTTGCAAGGCCTGCTTCGAGAATGAGGTCTGGCGAAATATCCTTGGCTATCAAATGATCCCAAAGGTTTTGCCATCCGTCAGGTGCATATCCTATCCCGAAGCGCTCTATCGTCGCCTCATCAAGCCCCCGCTCGTCAAGGTAGGCGCGCGCATCTGCAGCTGCAGAGGTGCGCAAGCCCATGGAAAAAAATTTCTGGGCAACCGCAACGACATCAATCAGTGTCGTCCGTTTTTCTGCCTTTTGCTGTGCAAGAGGATCACGTGCCGGCATTTTCAATCCGGCTTCGTTCGCCAAAAGTTCAATCGACTCCATAAAGCCGAGGTTTTCGGTTTTCATAACAAAACCGATTGCGTCGCCCTTTTCATGACATCCAAAGCAGTAAAAGTAGCCTTTCCTGTCATCGACATGAAAACTGGCTGTTTTTTCTTGGTGAAACGGACATGGCGCCCACAAATCACCCTTGCCTTGATTGGACTTGCGTGGATCCCAAGTCACCTTGCGCCCGACCACTTGGGCCAGGCTGGTGCGCTCGCGCAACTCTTCCAAGAATCCGGGTGGCAAACTCATACAACCATTGTCTCAGGTGGCGCAGCCAGAGTCGAGACCTTAAGCCCACTGACACATCGCTTAGGGCTTGGCCCTGCAAAGCCGTCCTATATGCCACTGGGACCCTTTTGATCTTGCATTCCCCAACCATGCCCTGCCCGTGTTGCTTTGTGGTCCCGAGAATAACAAGCATAGTGCCTGCCGACCAAAATCAGTGCGCTTCACCATTCAGATCGGCATGCTCCCCGGTTACAACCCTTTGGTCCGATAGCTGTCTGCAACCCTCTCTATCGCGACAAGATAGGCTGCAATGCGCAGATCCGGGACATCCTCTCGGCCGTGCCAAACCTCACGCATGGACTGGAATGCCTGCCGCATTGTGTCATCCAAGCCAGAGCGGACCAGCTCTAGCTCACCCGCGCCTCGCAGATATTTTGCCTTGAAATCGGCGCTTGGCGACCACCCCGGAACAACATCTGACAGCCGCTCCAACTCTTCTATGATCAACTGGTGGCGCGCTTCTTCTTGGCGGCGCTGCATGCGTCCAAATCTGATATGACTCAGATTTTTCACCCATTCAAAATAACTGACCGTCACACCGCCAGCATTGGCGTAAAGATCCGGGATGATCACGCATCCCCTTGCCCGCAAGACCTCGTCTGCACCCGCCGTCACAGGGCCATTCGCAGCCTCCACAATCATTTTGGCCTTAACGCGATCAACATTTGACAGGTTGATCACGCCCTCCATCGCTGCTGGAATCAAAATATCACAGTCTTGTTCCAGCATGGTGGCACCGTCTTCAACGAAAGCAGCACCTGGATAGCCTTTTACGCCGCCATGCGACTGGATCCAGTCTAGCACATTTGGAATGTCCAAACCATCGGGATCGTAGAGCGCACCATCGCGTTCGATCACCGAAATTACCTTGCATCCATCCTCTTCGGACAAAAAATTTGCAGCATGATAGCCCACATTGCCCAACCCTTGAACAACAACGCGCTTGCCCTCTAACGCTCCGCTCATCTGGGCTACAGCGACGTCACGTGGATCCCGAAAAAATTCTTGTAAAGCATATTGTACGCCCCGGCCGGTTGCCTCTACGCGTCCAGCAATACCCCCCGCGTTCAGAGGTTTACCCGTCACGCAGGCTTTGGCATCGATATCGGTTGTATTCATACGTGCGTATTGATCGGCCATCCACGCCATCTCACGTTGGCCCGTGCCCATATCAGGGGCTGGAACGTTCTGACTGGGATGAATCAGGTCGCGTTTGGCCAGTTCAAATGCGAAACGGCGCGTGATTTGTTCCAGCTCATGCTCGTCCCATTGCCGCGGGTCGATGCACAATCCACCTTTTGCCCCCCCAAAAGGCGCCTGCACCAAAGCGCATTTATAAGTCATAAGAGCAGCAAGCGCCTCGACTTCGTCTTGATGGACCGACATGGCATAGCGAATGCCGCCCTTGACCGGCTCCATATGTTCGGAATGCACTGATCGATACCCTACAAACGTGTGAATTTGTCCCCTGAGGCGGACCCCGAACCGAACAATATAAGTCGCGTTACATACCCGTATTTTTTCTTTTAAACCCGGTGTTAGATCCATCAGCGCTACGGCGCGGTTGAACATTATATCAACGCTTTCACGAAATGACGGCTCGGATGTTTGCAGCATTAGTCTGACCTTTATTTGCATGGATTCCTCGACTCACAGCGAATGTAGGAATCTCGGGCAGACTTTATGACGAACGGATTGAGAGTTCTAATCACGATTAAAAATTAATCAAATCCGTCCTTCGCGCCGCAAAATGTAAAGTGCAATCTGATCAGCCATGAATTTCCCCTGCGATCCGGGTGTCACGCCTCCCACGGCGATCCGACGGCCCCACTGCCACCAAAGCCCGGGATGCCAGCTGCGCGGTCCTGGCTGATATAACACCAGCGCAAACCCATTAGACGGCTTGATTGCGAAAGGGCTGCGCTGGACTTCTTTGACCTGATCCAATCGCACCAGCAGTTTTCCTGTATCATCATACAAGGCATCTTCCTTGAGAATGAGGCTGCGTTGCGTCGCCCGCCACAATTCCAAAGCCAGCCACAAAATAACACCTCCAAAGAGCATAAGGGCAATCTGAAGAGCGACTGATATCGGGTTGGATAACGCGGCATAAATCAGCAGGACACCCAAAGCGACCTGCATGCTAACGGCCATAATCCGGCGTGTGGATGACGCATGCAGCGTCGCAAGAGGTTCGGACATGGGGGCTCCTAAAAGATCGTCATGGTCCCGATAGCGCATCGCTCGCCTTGGCGCAAATTGTGCAAATATGCACATCAGGCCACCCGGGCTGCGGAATTGCACAAACATGAATACCGAATATTTTTAAGATGAACCCGATTTGCACTTAGGAAAAATCAGATGTCCCTGAGACCAACCCTAGAAACGCGCCAAGCAACCCCCACAATGGAAGGTGCGGGCGTACACCTACATCGTGCATTCGGTTTCCAAAACCCGTCCGAATTAGATCCGTTCCTGCTATTTGATGATTTCCGAAATGATGTGCCAGAGCATTTCCAGCGGGGCTTTCCATGGCATCCTCATCGCGGCATCGAGACGATCACCTATGTGTTGAATGGTACGGTTGAACATGGTGACAGTCTGGGAAACACGGGTGTTTTAGGCGCAGGCGATGTGCAATGGATGACCGCGGGCTCTGGGATCCTGCATCAGGAAATGCCGCAGGGAAATGCCAGCGGCCAGATGCATGGCTTTCAATTATGGGCCAACCTGCCATCCTCTCTCAAGATGTCAGCACCGCGCTATCAAGATGTGCAAGGCAAAGATATACCCGAAGTCACTGACGATGATGGCACACACGTAAAAATTATCGTTGGCAGCTTTTGGGGACGACGTGGTCCAGTGGACGGTATTGCGGCAGACCCACAGTACCTTGACATCTTCGTACCTGCGGGCGTGAAAAAAACCTTTCAAATCGACACATATCGGCGCGCGTTCGCCTATGTGTACGACGGAGCCGCCGCATTTGTTGATGCCTCAGATCCCACGGGAATTCTCTTGGAAAAAGAGGTTGCTGGACAAGAAGTCAATATTCGCGATCTTTCTGGCAACCGCACCTTGGTACGTTTCGGCACGGGCGACGAGGTTACGCTTCAAGCGGGCCCAGACGGGGTCCGGTTCCTTCTGGTCTCTGGCACTCCAATCCAAGAGCCTGTTGCCTGGCATGGACCAATCGTCATGAACACGAAAGAGGAATTACGTCAGGCCATGCGTGACCTGCGAAACGGGACCTTTATTCAACCGGCGCATTAAAGCCTCATGGACCTCGGAGCGGGGATGGATGATCTGGTCCACCCACAGCACGACGGACCAAAGACCAATATTGATCTGCCACTTCAGACGGGCTCAAACGTCCCTCTGGCCGGTACCACGTTGTAACCCCGGTCAACATGGCAATCACGGCCAAGGTTGTCATTTTGCTATCTGTTATTGAAAAACAGCCCTGCGCCGCGCCATCTTGCAAGATCTTCTCAAGCTCGGTTTCATACTGACGGCGCAGCATTTCGATCGCCGCAAAATTTTGCGGCTCTAAATTTCTTAGCTCCATATAGGCAATAAAGACCGCTTGAGGTCGCTCCAGATGGAACCGGATGTGAAATCTGGTGAATTGTTCCAATCGCATCATGATCGATGACGGCGCAGGCTGGCCCGCCCATGCGCTCAAAAGCTCGTCCATATGGGATTTCATGAGCGAAAACAGAAGGCTTTGCTTGTCTGGCGTATAATTATAAAGAGCGCCCGCCTGCACACCGACCTGTGTCGCGATCTGCCGCATGGAGACAGCCGCGAACCCATGTGTGGCAAACAAATGCAATGCCGCATCGCGAATGCGGGGCCCTGTAATGTCTGAATGGGAACCTGAAGTGCGCGCCATGTCCTGATTAGTATCTGAACAAACATTCAGATCAAGGCTGCTTTCCGCCGATCTCCGTGCGAAATAGGGGGAAAAACGGCATGAAAGATCTGAAGATAACGATTGGATCACAGTTTTATGCGTCTTAGGCTCACCTTTTGCTTTCTCGTTGCAGGCTGTGCGCCTTTGCCGGAATTGGGATCACAAGATGAGCCATTGGGCCCGACACCGCCGTTATTGTCTGCTGCAGCACTCGCCGAACTGTCAGAGTTGACTGCCAAATCAGAGGGTGCTGATAATCTCAATGCGCGGGCGGCTGCCCTGCGCAGACGGGCTGCAGACCTTGCGCATAGCATCTAGACCGCAAGGCGTTGCACCTTTCCGATCATGACGGTAATCCATGCGGGTAGTCTTAACTTCATGAAGGATGAAGCTATGACCTCTCCCCTCCGCTTGGGTATTGCCGGACTTGGTACAGTGGGCATCGGTGTTCTGCGCACGATCCGACGCAAAGCTGACCTTTTGGAAGCACGAGCCGGCCGCCCGGTTTGTGTCACAGCCGTTTCCGCCAGATCGCGCCAAAAAGACCGGGGGGTCTCTTTGGATGACTATGCTTGGGAAGATGATCCCGTTGCCTTGGCCCGACGCGATGACGTGGATGTTTACGTCGAACTTATCGGCGGCGAAAACGGACCTGCCAAAGCATCTGTTCTGGCCGCGCTAGAGACCGGCAAGGACGTTGTCACAGCAAACAAAGCTCTTTTGGCCCATCACGGGCAAGCGTTGGCAGAAACTGCCGAAGCGGCTGGTCGCGTGCTTCGATTCGAAGCCGCAGTCGCTGGCGGTATCCCAGTCATAAAGTCCCTGACAGAAGGATTGGCCGCAAACGAGGTCACGAGGATCATGGGCGTGATGAATGGCACCTGCAATTATATCCTGACCCGTATGGAGGGGGCCGGGCTGAGCTATGACGAGGCGTTTTCCGAAGCTGATGGATTAGGGTATCTAGAGGCTGATCCGAACCTAGACGTTGGAGGTATAGACGCCGGGCATAAGCTTTCGTTGCTGTCATCAATCGCCTTTGGAACGCAGGTGAACTTCGCCGGAGTAGAGCTTCAGGGGATCGGGGATGTGACCATCGAAGACATCCATCAAGCCGCCGACATGGGATACAGGATCAAATTGCTGGGTGCAGCGCGCCTGACCGGGCGCGGACTAGAACAGCGTATGGCCCCCTGCCTCGTGCCCGCTGACAGCCCGTTGGGGCAATTGGAAGGCGGCACAAACATGGTGGTTATCGAAGGCGACGACGTCGGACAGGTCGTTTTAAGGGGCGCGGGCGCAGGAGAAGGCCCCACCGCCAGCGCCGTTATGGGCGATGTAATGGATATTGCACGGGGTCTGCGTATTAGCACGTTTGGCCAACCGGCCACACAGCTGACCCCAGCCATTCCAGCGCAAGCTGCAACGCCTGCTCCGTATTATCTGCGTCTGCATCTTCTGGACAAACCTGGTGCGATGGCCAGAATTGCCTCGGTTTTGGGAGACGCAGGCGTTTCCATCAATCGGATGCGACAATATAGCCACGCCATAGAAACGGACGCAGCACCCGTCTTGATCGTAACGCACAAGACCATCCGAGCCTCATTGGATACAGCGATAGCCGACATGATACAAACGGGTGTTTTGGCCGATACACCTGTGGCGATGCGAATCGAAGACCTTTGAGTCACACTTGGCAGAAACCCCAAGGTTCAATGATAGGTATCACCATCACAATGCAGTAGATCACAGAACAATACTTGTCCGTGAATGCATGTACGGTAAGAGGCCATGCGCCTCTTGGCACACGGATCATGAATTGGACAACTTTTCCAAGACTTTACATACCAAGCGCCTACTGCAAGCGCCGCATTTTCGTGGGCCTGCGGAAGTAAAGTTCCAGTCTACTGTAGGTGGGCCCGATAATTGCACCAATGACAGCTGCACATACTAAAAAAAACAGTTGATCGTTGACGGGTTCGCTGCGTCCAACGGCTGACACGAAAATAAGGTAAAGATCGCTAAGCGCAAGACCTACCAAGGCCGCGACCGGCCCCGCATATTTTGGTTTTTTATCAATAGGTTGCAAATGTCTCCAGATAGACCAGGGCACAAATGAAAAAACGACCGAACTTATCAATACAATGATGTAATTTAGTACCAGACAGCTTTCTGTACATTCCGCTTTGACAAAAGCACCATCAAACATCAGCAATAAAAATATGCCGCTGCCGCCAAGAAGCGTGGAAACGGCGTAGGCCGCAAAGGTTGAGCTATATAGCCCCATAGCTCCCTCCGCGTCGTGTTGAAGCAGACAGGATTATATCACGGTAAAGCACAGGCGCCGGACCGCATGACAAAAAGCAAGCCTCAGTCACGCAGCGCCCCACCAAAAAAAGGCCGCTGGCTATGATGCATGCTTTTTGATGCAAAAAAGAGCTCGAAAATGACTTTGACCATGAACACAACACTCACCAAATCGCATTTACATCATTCCGGCTCGATAACGCTTTACGTGCAACGTCTCTAGCTATTCTTATGATTTAAATAAGCCTAACAGCCGTTTGTATAAACCTTAAAGGGAAATCTTTTCACTTTTGGTAAAATTTAAGGGAGAAATTATGCCTCGGGCAGATTGAACACTTCCATAACTGACCAAAAATCCACCAGGACGCTATTTTTTAGAAACTCCCAATTAGAGGTCCATACACTTTTATGGTGTGCGTTTCTTGGCCTCTTTGTATGTCGTATTCATATCAGACTGGTGCTGTAATGCGCGTGAAACCACCCTGAGATGAAGCTGTGTTTCGTTGCGCCAGTCAAAAACCTTTTACGGGCAACGCTCATCAATGATCCTCGGACAATGTACCAGAAGACAGCCACATTCTGATCGTTTTTAATATCCGGGATCGAACACCAACCGACGCATAATGGCGACCCTAAAAATCCGATTTGTATTTTCTAATAAACGGAAACCTGAACACGACCCTGTCCACTTTGGCAGATTACGCCTTTCTTGGGTAATTGAATTTTCACCATTTGTTCACTTTTAGTTCTTTACAAACCGCCGTCAAAATGAGAACAAAGTGTTAACATTCATGTTGGGGACGATATTATGCGCACTCTATCAACACTGCTTTACCAGCATCGTGCCACCATTCTCGGTGATACATTAGGCGTACTCGCGATCTTAGCTTTGGTGACAAGCGTACTCGCTCTTCCAGGAATGTAGCTACTGCCCGGTGTGCCTAATGCGGTTCAGTATTGGCCCAACCCAATTCTGGAAATAGACATTGCCTGTTTCGTCTGTTCAAAAACCGCGGTTTGAGATAATCCGCACTTTCCAATCAGGGCACACATACTCTTGCCGCCATCAGTAATGATGGCGGCTTTTTACATGTTATGTTTTGAAAACGAAGCTTCCGAATTTGATACATGATGGACCTGTCGCGGTTTGATGCCGCTCCTTTGATAGCATTTACTGCAACAAAGGAGACTGACTATGGGACTGAAACGGACGGACGAATTCCGCCAAGATGC
>JAYQEA010000119.1:4911-11705 GCA_038138625.1 Roseivivax sp. | reverse complement strand
ACTGCGCAGTGGCGGCGTCGCGCCGCGCCGCCTGCACCACCGACAGCCGGGGCGCCGCCGCTCACCCAAAATTCTAGCGCCTCTCATCCTCGGCCAAAACTGTCTGTATTGCCTTTTCACAGCATGCCTGAAGCCGTCCAAAACGTTCATGGAAGCGGTGAAACACCCTGTGCGCACAGCCGTTGGGCTGCATTCAGCGGGCGCTCACGCAGGCCAGATCTGACTGCTGTGCTGAGAAACGCCCCGACGGTCAGGAACGCGGCTGCCGGACGAGACCACTTCGCAGTTCCGTGCGATCGCCCTCATCCGCAGCCGTATGGCCGACGGTATTTGCGAAAGACGCTTATGCAAGGTTCCGAACGCGGGAGGTCGTGTCCGCGCTGTCCCATTTCAACAATAAAACCACGATATTTGTACCGATACTTTCCGGGTCAAAGGGCAGAGCGACACCGTGGGCTCCTCCTCATGTCAGGTGCGTGCTTCATGGTGCCACCTGACGGGTGTCATCTGCAGATCCGCCTTTCCATCAGGGTGGAATATCCGGCGTCATTCGGCCAGCGCGTGTTTGAATTCACACCAGCCGAAAGATCGCTTTCAATGCTGCGATCGGAAATGACCTTGATCGATCCTAGTACACCACAGGCCACGCCTTATGATCGGACGCCTCTCGGGGAGCAGGGGGCGTTCAGCCAAACAGTCGATTACGCCAGATCGGCTCTTTTACGCGGTCATACGCCAAATCCGGCCGCTTTGGGGAGCCACGTCGCCAAGGCAGGACACGCAAACACGATGACCAGACCTATCAGCATAAGTACGGCATAGGGAAAAGCCCCTTTGATCACCTGGGATAGCGGGGCCTTGGCGATCCCTTTTATCACAAACAAATTCATGCCCACGGGCGGAGTTATCAGTGCAAGTTCGAGGTTGATCATTAACAAAATACCGTACCAAATCGGATTAATTCCGAGCGCGAGCATAACTGGAAAGACAATTGGCGTCGTGATCAGAATGATCGAAATAGTCTCAAGAAACATCCCGAGGACCAAAATCAGGCACATGACTGCAACCACAAACAAGGCCGGGCTCAGACCGGATTTTGTGACGTGTTCGACAATCTCGATCGGAAGCCGTATTATCGTGACCGCGTGACCAAAAAGCGCCGCTGCCGCCAGTATCATGAATAACATTGCGGTTGTACGAACAGTTTCAAGGGCTGTGATCCAAAGGTCTTGGAAACCAAAGTTCCGGTAGACCAAAATGCTGATGACCAGAGCATACAGGCATCCAATGGCTGCTGCTTCAGTTGCCGTGAAAATACCAAGATATATTCCACCCAAAACAACGGGTGGCATAAGAAGTGCCCAGATTGACTGTCTCATCCGGGCCCAGATGACGCGCATTCCGGCAAAGGGTTGGGCAACCACGGCGCCGCCAAATCCAGCGCTGGCCATGGCCCATATTGCGAACAGAGTTGCCATCATGATCCCGGGGATCAATCCCGCAAGAAACAGTGCGCCAATCGACGCTTCTGTGACGATCGCGTATAAAATTAAAGGCCCCGAGGGCGGGATTAAAATGCCCAACGTGCCACCTGCGGCAATCACTCCATAAGAATAACTTGGACGATAGTTATATCTTTTCATCTGGGGAATAGCGGTCGAGCCAATGGTCAGCGCGGTCGCTACCGAAGACCCCGAAATCGCTGCGAATACGGTGCAAGACAGGATTGTTGCGACACCCAGCCCACCGCGCAGGTGACCAACCATCGCATTTGCTGCATCATACAGGTCCTTCACGACACCTGCACGGATCATCACATGCGCCATAAAGGCAAACATTGGAATTGCTGTCAGCAACCCGTTGTTAAGTTTCGCAAAAACTGTATCAGCGGCACTGTTTACATTGCCTTCTGTCAACAGCATGATGATTAACGACGTCAGCCCGAGGCCTGCAAAAATGGGCATTCCCGTCAATAACAGGAGGATCAGGCCGCAAAGGATAAAAGCTGTGGTCATGGGCGGCGCACCGTCAAAAGCGTGATGATCCGCGCACCGGCCGCAAGGATCAGGATCACCATACCTATTAGCAAAAAGCTTTGTGGGATCCACATCTGCACGCCGAGATATCCGTTCGAATAAATGCCAAATCCATATGAAAACTGGACCATGAGCACGGCACTGTAAAGAACGGCAGCCGATACCATGATCACGCCGACCATACTCCAAAGCTCAACAAACCATTTCGTCCGCGCGCTTGCGCGTTCTGTCAGTAAATCTACGCCAAAATGTTCGCCACGCAAAAGCACCTCTCCTGCGCCCAAGGCCACCATAGCGACCACGATGAATCCTGTCAGTTCGTCTGAAAAGGTGACGGGCGTGCCTAGGACATAGCGCATGAACACGCTATAGCTCACGACACCGAAAACCGTCAGCACAAGCAACGCGGAAAGGCCTGCGGCTGATACCGTGATGATGCGTACCGCGCGTTCTACCCCCGAGACCGGATTTGCCTCGAGGGTGTCGTTTTTAAGGGCAGGCTGCATTTTAGTTAGATATTTGGTCGATCAACTCCAGCAGTCTGACGCCGTCGTCACCTGTGGCGCTGCCAAAGGATGCATCATAGGCCGGCGCCATCAGCGCTTTCCACGCAGCCGCTTCTTCGGCGGTTTGAAAATGTACTGTCATACCATTATCCGCCAGTTGTTGCGGTGCCGCTGCCGAAGCCTCTTCAGAGGCTGCAACCGCCCAGTCCGCCGCTTTAGCGCCCGCTTGCGCGATTGCGGCCTTTTGGGCGTCACTCAAATCGTCATACCACGCCGGATTAAGGTAGCCGTGAAAGAACACGCTGAACAGGGGGACCACGGTCACATGATCCTGCACTTCGTAGTATTTTCTTGAATATGCTGCTGCAATATCTGTCATACCGGCGTCGATGACACCTGTTGAAAGCGCCTCGTAAACTTTCGAGCCTGACATTGCCGAGGGCGCCGCGCCCATGGCAACCAGTCCAGCATCAGCAACGGGATTCAGTCCGCGAATTTTTACGCCCTGAAAGTCCTCTGGATTGATCAAAGGGGCCCCTTTTGAGGTCATGGCTGTCATCCGTGTGGTGAACAGCCAAACGGCGTTTTTCACGCCTTTGTCCAGCAGTTTTTCTTCTAAAAATGCAGCAGCCTCGCTGTCGGGCCAAGCTGCAAGCGTCTCCAGTTCGGTAACAGCATAAGGCTTGAGTGTCACATTCATGATCGGCAGGGTTCGTCCCCATTGAGGATTGATCGAGAATGCACATTCGATATTTCCCTTGGCGACCGAGGCAATATTTTCTCTTGCTCCGACAAGGCTGTTTGCACCGAAAATCTGGACGTCAATTTCGCCTTCTGAGAGGGTTTCAATTTCCGCAGCCCATTGGTCTATCACTTTTGCAATATGATGGGCGGGGGGAAGCTGGTGACTGCAGCGCATTTCGGTCGCGTCGGCGAAGGCTGCCGTCCCCAGGCCTGTTGCGGCCAAAAGCGCTGCTGTGGCTTTTTTTAAAATTGTCATGTTATCCTCCAATTTGTTGCTGGGTCGATTGCGTTGCGCGCCAGTTGATCTGGCGCGGTTCCCCGGCGCGCGGCAGCGCACCATAAAGATGTTCATTTGGCATTTCGGATGCCACGATCTCTCTGGCTAAGATCAGTTTTTCGAGGTCGATTCCGGTCTGAAACCCTTTGCGTTCGCATAGGAAAACGAGATCTTCGAACACAACGTTTCCGGTGGCTCCGGGTGCAAAGGGGCAGCCTCCCAGGCCGCCAAGAGAGCCATCAATCACCCGTACACCCGCATCCAATGCAGCAGATGCATTGGCCACCCCCATGCCGCGTGTGTCATGCAGATGAATGCTTAAGGTGACATCGCCCAGTTCTCTGCCAACACATGTCACAAGGCGTTCGACCTGATCGGGTCCGGCAAAGCCAACCGTGTCGGCAAGGCCAATCATATCTGCGCCCGCTTCAACACATTTTGTAGCAAGGCGCAGCACCTCATCAGTCGCAACCTCTCCGGCAAGCGAGCATCCAAATGCCATGGAGATCCCTGTTTGTACCAAGGGCTTTGCCGGGGATTGACGGGCAAGCTCCGCCACTTGTGCCACAAGCTCGATTGCATCCTGACGCGACCTGCGCGCATTGGCTTGACTATGCTCTTCAGTTGCCGAGACCACTGTCACGATCTCGTTAAGCCCCGTCTGTACAGCATTCTGGGCACCGCGCAGATTCAAGGCCAGTGCCGCAGAATGCGCATTGAGGGTCTGACATACCGCGATCAAATCTTGCACATCGGCAAACTGCGGCGCTGAGGCTGCCGGAAGAAAGGAGCCAACCTCGAAATGGTCGACACCGGCTCTGTTTTCTCGGTGCATCCACTCCGTCTTGGCCGGTGTTGATGGGTATGTGCGGGTCATTTGCAAACCATCGCGCAGACCCACCTCACGCAAGGTGACCCTATCGGCAGGATATACAGCAGATGCGCGGGTCATGCCAATTTTTCCGCATTGGACAGACCGCTAGCGGCACGTATCTCGGACGCCGACAGGCCCAGATCCGCAAGAACTTTTTCTGTATCATCGCCGACGTCCGGTACATCCAAGGACGTGGGCTTAGGGATCGTGCCGTCAACTTCGATCGGCAATCCCGGGGCGCGAAACCCCTCTCCATCGGGCAAATAGGACTGATGCAGGCCGCCCGGGCGTAAAACATGAGGGTCTTGGTACATGTCCGATGGCCGATTGATGGGGGAAAACGGAATTCCGGACGCTTCAAAGATCTCTATCAATTCGGCAAAGTCGTAGTGTGCCACCGCCCGCGCAAAAATGGGCAGCGTCCATTCCCTGGCTTCGATTTGGTCCATTTTTGTACTTAGGCGGGCGTCTTCGAGCAGATGCTGCAGGCCGAGCGCTCCGCAGAGGGTTTTCCAATGGCCTTCGGTGACCGCTCCGATAAAGATCTGCCTGCGATCTTTGGTGTCAAAGATGTCATAGACAGGCCAGGAAAATTCACGCTCCGGCATTGGTGACGGTTCACGTCCGTCCAGATCAAACTGTACCATGTGTTGGGTTACAAGCATCAGGCAATTTTCGAACAGGCCAACCCGCAACGCACGCCTGCGTCCTGTTTGTTTGCGTTCCAACAAAGCCCCAAGAACAGCAAGCGCACCGAACAGTCCGCCCATAATGTCATTTGCAGATGATCCAATCCTCAGCGGGCGGCCTTTGGGGCCGGTCATATACGCGATACCAGTCATCATCTGCACCACTTCGTCCATCGCGGTCCTGTCCTGGTATGGTCCGTGCAAGAACCCTTTGCAGGAGGCAACGATGAGATCTGGATGCCTTTCGCCGAGGTCCTCGGGCGAAAAGCCCATCTTTGCCAGTGATTGATCCCGGAAGTTTTCAACAAAAACGTCGGCCGTTGCCAATAACCTGTCTAAAGCTGCGGTTCCGGCTTTGGACTTCAGATCCAGTGTGATGGAATGTTTGCCGCGGTTGAAACTTGGAAAAAAGCCCCGCCCCATACCTGTCAGATACCGTGTTTTGTCGCCTTCGGGAGGCTCGACCTTAATCACTTCCGCCCCGAGATAGGCAAGAATCTGGCCGCAACTGGGCCCCATGATCATATGGGTCATCTCAATGATCCGCGTGCCTTCCAAGGGCTTAAATTCCTTCGACAAGCGGTGATCTCCCCAAATTCGATTCACAGTCAGAATAATGGCTTTTGAAGACTCTCAAAATTATCATGTTAAGATAGCTTCGTTCTGATATTGAGAATGCATGGACAGTCGACAACTTCGATATTTTGCGGCGATCTTTGAAGAAGGCGCCCTGGCGCGGGCTGCGGATCGCGAAAGAGTGGCGGTGTCAGCACTCAGCCGACATCTGTCTAATCTGGAGGCCGAACTGGGCGTGCCGCTGTTCGAGCGCCTGCCAAGGGGCGTCAGGCCGACCGCGTCCGGTGCACGGCTTTACGAACATGCACGGGCAATCCTGAGAGCGATGAGCACTGCGAGCATTGATGTGCGAGATACCAAACAAGAAGTCGCTGGAGAAGTGTCGGTGGGCTTTGCACATTCGGCAATCAAGGCAATCAGCGTGCCATTGATGCAGCGTGTGTCGCAAACCTATCCAAAGCTGAGGCTTCACCTGTCAGAGATTTTTTCAGGCTCCACCACGGAGCAGCTGTCCTCGTCAAACGTGGATTTGACGTTGACCTATAACCAGCTGTCGGATTCCCGTTTCAGGTTTCAGCCCATTTTGGAAGAAGAAGTGCTGCTGGTTGGTCGACCCGATGTGTTGGGAGGGGAAGGCCCGATAAGCTTTGAGGCTTTGCTTGATTTGCCTTTGATCATTCTACGCCAAGGTGTGAACACACGGGCTGTTATGGACGACCCGTCTCTTCTTACGCGGCTAGAGAAAAGCGCGCAATTCCAGATGAATTCGATTGCAGCCATTGCCGGATCGCTTGTTTCGGGCATTGGATGCATTGTGGGCACGGAATTTCTTGTGAAAGAACAGATCGAGGCGGGAAAGCTAATGTCGCGTCCGATTATCAAGCCAAGCTTGAATCGCGCGCTCTACATCGGAGAACTCAGCGACCGGCCCGCCAGTTTTGCGCAGGAAGCAGTCCGCCAGCTCTGCATAGATTTGATCATCGAGGCCGTCCAAACCCAAAAATGGAAAGCAAAACTGACACTTTGAAGATACATTATGGATACCGCAGACGGGTAAGCGGATGGACGAACTTTGGTAAAAACAAGGGTGAG
>JAYQEA010000119.1:0-4901 GCA_038138625.1 Roseivivax sp. | reverse complement strand
GTGCATTTGAAATGACGATAAGCTATGAGAATTATGGGAGATTTGACATGACAGGAATAATTCGCCGATCACTTTCAATGGCGTTATTTGCGGGCTTTGTTGCCAGTTCGGCAGGTGCCGCAGATTGGAAATTCAACAATGGGCTTCCTGAGGGCCGAGGAGAATCCAAGCAACTTGAAACCTTTGCAGCTGATGTTGCGGATCTGACAGACGGTAGCTTGACGATCGACGTATTCCACGGCGGTTCACTGAATTTGAAAGATAACGATGTGGCCCGGTGGCTTCCGCGTGGGG
Source organism: Roseivivax sp. (assembly GCA_038138625.1). GTDB lineage: Bacteria > Pseudomonadota > Alphaproteobacteria > Rhodobacterales > Rhodobacteraceae > JAQXDR01. The sequence goes on along the minus strand of JAYQEA010000119.1, from coordinate 4,607 downwards.
CCGTGCAGATGGGGCTGGTTTGGGCAAATTACCTTGGCCGAGACGTGCCGGCGCTGAATGCGGTCATGATCCAGGGCTCTGTTGGCAGCCCGGATGAGTTGATCACGGCGCTGCCGGAGATCCAAAAAATCTATGCCGAAGTTCTGGGTGAGATGGATATTGTGCCAACTGGGTTTATGGCACTGCCTCTTCTGAAGGCTTCTATCTTTTGTCGTGAGAAGCCTGTCCGTACTCTTGAAGACCTCAGAACACGAAAGTTGAGAGTCTGGAGCAACGATCAGGTGGAAACATTCACCAAATTGGGTGTTTCGGCACAAATCATCGGTCAGAATGACCTATACGTCGCTCTACAAACCGGTGTCGTGGATTGCACGGTCTACCCGGCGCTGTTCGCTCACACGATTTCGCTCAACGAGGTCGCAAAATATGCGTCCTACCTGTATCCCGTTGCAGGTGTTCCTTATGTGCTTGGGGCGTCACAGGGGGCTTGGGATGGCTTGACCGATGCAGAGCGTGACGCCGTTAGTACGGCAGCTGCGCGCGTTTGGGAGCGGACCAATGAATATTCCAAGGCCGAAGAAAACGAACAGGCCGCACGCGCAAAACTAACCGATCAGGGCGTGACGTTCCTTGACCCGTTCTCGGACGAGGACCGCGCCGCATTTCTGGATGCTGCGTCCTCTACATGGGAAGAACTGGCCGAGGATGCTGGTGGAAAAGCGCCTGAATACCGGCAGCGCATCCTCGATGTGCTTGGACGTTAGGTTCGACTGCCGATGGGGCGATACACAGGCGCTTTAGCATGATTTCGGCCCTTATCAGGTGCTTTACATTGCTATTTACAGCAATGGCCGTTTTGGCGGCCATTGCTGGTACACTGATCGTTGTCATGATCGGTGCGAGCGTCACCATGCGCTATCTTGCCTACACACCGTTTCGATTCACCGAAGAACTGGTCGGATTGTTGATGACAGCTGCGTTTTTTTTGGCCTTGCCGCTGGTTACGCTCCGGGCTGAACACGTCCGAGTGCAGGTGCTGGTGGCAGCGTTACCCAAGACGGCACGTATTTGGGTTTCGACCTTGGCAGTTGGGTTTGGCGCTATATTCTGTATGTGGTTTTTCGCCCTGTGTCTGCCGTGGTTTGAATTTGCCTTCGATCGTAACATCAAAACAGAGGTTGGCCGTCTGTTAATGTATCCTTGGATGGCGCTTTTGCCTCTGTCGATGATACTGACAATGTTGGCGTTTGTTTTGCGCGTCGTCTCTGTGGCGCAACGACCTGCTGATACGCGGGCGAAACAAACTGAGGTAATCAATTGATAAGCTTTTGGGGAGTGTTGCTGGGTGGATTGACTGTTCTTGCAGGATCAGGCCTCGCACTCGGAGCCGCGCTCGGACTTACCGGACTGCTCATCTTGCAGTTTGTCGCCGGCGGCATCACATTCGTTGCCGTCGATGCGGTCTGGAATGTATTGAACTCGTTCACCCTAAGCGCAATTCCGTTGTTTATCATGCTGGGTGAAATCATGCTGCGCAGCGGTGTGAGCCAAAAAATATATACCGCTCTTACCCCTCTTTTTCAGCGTGTCCCCGGCGGCTTGCTGCACACCAACATTGCGGTGTGTACTTTGTTCGGTGCGGTGAGCGGATCCAGCCTGTCGACCGCCGCGGCCGTTGGATCTGTCGCGTATCCCGAAATGACAAAACGTGGCTATGATCGGCGCGTTGTTGTCGGCTCTCTGGCCGGTGGTGGCACGCTTGGGCTGCTTATTCCGCCCAGCTTGTCGCTTTTGATATACGGGGCGCTGACCGAAACCTCGATCGGACGGCTGTTTTTGGCCGGCTTGGTACCGGGACTGCTGTTTTCAGGGATGTTCATGGTCTACATCTATTTCAGATGCTTATCGAGTCCCGCACTTTCACCGCGGCAGGACACATCGGCCAATTTTGCCGTGATCCTCAAAAACCTTTTCAGTCTGTGGCCGTTTGTCCTGCTGATCATGGCGATTATGGGGAGTATTGCATTCGGCATCGCCACACCGACAGAAGCCGCAGGCGTAGGCGTGATTGCCACCATCCTTGTTGGCAAACTGTGGGGCAATTTGACCCTGAAAATTCTGGCCAAAAGCATGTTTTCTGCCGTCTTGCTTTATGCTTCGATTGCTTTCGTTGTGATGGGAGCAACCATCCTTGCGCAGGCGGTCAGCCTGCTTGGCGTGCCACAATCGATTCTTGATGCGGTGCGTGCTGCAAATCTTGGACCGCTGACCGTGCTGGCGCTTGTGGTTACGATTTATCTGGTGCTGGGCTGCTTTTTTGACGGTCTGTCACTGATGATCATGACCCTGCCGATTGTTGTCCCGCTGATGGTGGGGCTTGGATATGACGCCATATGGTTGGGTGTCATTATTACCATTATGATCGAGATCGGGCAGGTCACGCCACCAGTCGGGCTCAACCTATCCGTATTGGTTTCCGTGACCAAAGATGACGTATCTTTGGGCGAGGCGGCTTTGGCAACCATGCCTTACTGGCTGATCCTGCTGGCGGGCGTGGCGATCCTCGCCTTGTTTCCACAAATTGCTCTTTTTCTGCCTACTGTTGTGATGTGATACCAAAACACCGCCCTAGGACGGGATCACGCCGAGACCGAGAGGTAATGTGTTCATCATCTCATGTCCTGTCTCCGTTATCAGAACCTGATTTTCGATAATCATGCCCCCCACACCATCAATGTACCAAGGGCATTCAAAGGCGATGACCATGCCTGCTTCAAACTCAACTGATGCATCCGCTGAAATAAAGGGCCACTCCTCGCTCCCAAGTCCGGCACCAAGCCCATGGCCAAAATGCCCCCGCGTGTAGCGATCGAATCCAGCAGACCGGATTGCGTTTTGAGTGACGCGGTGGACCTCTGACAAGGCGACGCCTGGTGCCAGCAATTCTGATCCTGCTTCGAATCCGCTCATCAAGGCATCAAACAAAGATGATTGTAGAGGATTTGGGCGGTCATAGACAAAAGTGCGGCCCGTATCCGATGAATAGCCGTCCACGAGGCATCCAACATCCACCTTGATAAGGTCGCCCGGTTGAATTTTTGCATTGCCTCCCCACGGGTTGGCCCCGACAGAGATATATTCCCAGTTTCCGCTCAACCTGACATGGTCGGGGTGGCTTTGGATGCCTGCGAGCCAGGCCGCTGCGAGCTGATTGCGTGATACGCCCTGTGAAATGGCCTGATGCACTGCTTTAAGACCACATTCGGATATGGAAACGGCCTGTCTTAAATTTGCAATTTCAGGGTCTGACTTCACCATTTTGATCCTGTGGATGGTATCACTTGCGTCTACCAGTTGCGCCGGGCTGAGTATGCGGCTGATTTCTGACAGGTCCCGCGCGGATATCGCATCTGCCTCAATGCCAATTCTGGCGTCGGTCAGACCGCGCTCTGACAGTGCATCGGCAAGATGGGCATAGCAGCGCTGTGGATCAAATGTAGTTGGGCGCTCAAATCCGCTTGATCTTTTGGCCGTGTCCCAAGCAGAGGCAAGGATATCAACCGCCGATCCGTCCTGAATGACGCCTTCGAGATTTGTAGCTTCGACCCAAATTGGACTTTCGCGTACATCGGTGATGTGACTGGTCTTGCGAAACTGCGCCGCAAATAGATCGCTTACAACAGCCATTTCAGAACTCGTGGGGTCCGCAGGAACAAGCGCAGCGACCGCGCCCGTTTTGCGCCACATCGTGGCAACCCCTGCGGGACACCCTGTGGCATATACAAAAGATTCAGGGGAAAGGAGAAGTATGGCATCAAGGTTTTCCCGAGCCATTAACCGTGTAGCGCGGCCTCTGTCCAAATATGCCATGGGGTATGCCTTTCTCTGACGAAGTTGGGAATGTGGGCTGGGTGGATGCAACCTTTATCCCGCAGTAAAGCGCCTATATTCTTAAAAAACCAAGGCGTTTTTCGTTTTTGCCACCGAATATCCCGACCTAAATCGCCCTAACCGGACCGCCTCGGTAGATGACGTTGCTCATATACCGAAATCCGCCTATTTTGTGGATTTGCATCACTTGTCCTAAATATGCCGACGTGCACACCGTCGCTGATGAGCGGGACTGTAAGGAGAAATAGGGCTTTTGTAGTGCGGCCATAAAGACCCCAAAGCTAGCGGAATTTACAGAAGCGCCCCCGCACTCATAGGCCGGATCTATATGTGGTTGGTGGTGAGTTGGTGTTGTCTAACGGGGTGGACACGCTGTACATTGGCACCATTGGCACCATTGGCACGACACCTGACGGGCTGTCACACAGATCAATGCCCATGTGGTTTTCGATGTCTTACGTTATATTTGCTGCGACAGTGAGCTGACATCCGTTTTCAAAAAGATCAAAAAGGATGCCGTTTTTGCGACCGCCTTTGATGTCGTGATACAATTCCGCAAGAACGCCCCATCAAAAGCCCTGCATCACATTGCGCCAACTGACCGATCAATCCAACCAAGGCCAGAGCCGTGAAACCGGTCTGGCCCTAGCATTCAAGCTCGGGAATTTGGCAGTGCAGGCGATGGCTTCAGCCCAACCCTATAAAGCATTGCTTTG
>JAYQEA010000118.1:7432-11833 GCA_038138625.1 Roseivivax sp. | reverse complement strand
ATGGCAGCACAGCCCGGCAATATGTAAAACGCAGAAAAGCAGCCGCCTTTCAAATCACCGCGCGTGCAGACACTTTGGAGACCTCAGAAGAGTTGGCAGCTCTTTTTTTCCGGCCCCCAGCTTTTGCCTGATCATACCACGGTTTTGTTTCGGATGATTGAGGGGGCTTGGCCCTCACTTGTTTCCAAGCGGCCACCCTGAAGGCCGGGTTTGCGACAACATCCGCATCTGTGCCGACCGAAGTATAGTAATGCCCCCCGCCTGTTGGAGAGGATCGGCACAGGCGCCACCCAAACCGGTCGCTGATTCCGCCCTATTACTGCCCTCTGGCAGCCTGCGTGGCGCCGAGGTCTGAGATCGCGGGTGCGTCGGCCACATGCTATATGGCTCTAGATAGGCCGATCCCGGGACTGCTGACGATAAAACTGTGACCCACTGGGCGTCTGTTATATCCATGCCGGACATGGTGCGCAGAGCGTTATTGCAATGATCAATCTCCTTGACGGTTGGTCTCTTTCGCGCGTTTGAACAGAGCCAACGGACCGCATGTGCCCACCGGACCGAGATTGGCCATCGCCCTGTGGGCCGCTTGAGAAAGGCAAATCACGCGCGCTCATGCATTCAAATGCAACGCATCGATGCACCGCAGGGCCGACTGCAATTATACCGCCGCTGTCGAAACGGTCCCTAAACCGATCAAGGCCGAGCTATTCTGGCGGCCCCACTGAGACACCCGACGCCAAAGGCGATAGACGATCTCTCAAGAGATCAATCGGGGCTCGTCTGCACAAAGAATACATTCGGTGCCAGATGCCCAATGCTCTGAAGCCTGCGAACAAAAAGCGGCATGAATGGAGTGTGAGATTGAAAACGAAGAGTGTCAGAATCACGCTACATTTTCCATGGTTCCGCTCCTTGGGGAAATATCGCACTGACATGGCCAGAACAAAGCGCGTCTGTTCACAGGTTCGGTCGTCCAGATACCCGTTGATAGCGCGCAAGCCATCCGCACAGCCCCTTTTATGACACCATCAACGCCCCTGATATTCGGCAGGACGTTTCTGCAAGAAAGCAATAACACCTTCCTGAAAATCGCGGGTCTTGCCACAAGCGCCCTGCAATTTTGCTTCGACGGCCAATTGTTCCTCAAAGGAGTTATTCACAGAAGACTTCAGAGCCTCTTTGACAGCGCGATACGCAGCAGTGGGACCCTTGGCCAGCTGTGCTGCGCGCGATTGCCAATGTGCCTCAAAGGCATCGTCAGGCACGGCCTCCCAGATCAGACCCCATTCTTCGGCCTGACGCGCACGTACCGGTTCGGCAAACAAGGACATACCCATCGCTTTCGCCATACCAACCTGACGCGGCAGAAACCACGTTCCCCCAGCATCCGGGATCAGCCCAATCCGGGTGAAGGCCTGCAGAAAAACAGCCGACTCGGTCGCGATAACAACATCAGCGGCCAGCGCGAGATTGGCACCAGCCCCTGCAGCCGCCCCATTTACAGCTGCAATTGTCGGGATAGGACAGTCGAAAACCGCGCGCAACATGGGTACATATTCGTCGCGCAGCACACGTTCCAAATCCAGATTGGCCGCTGATGCTCCATCCCCTAAATCCTGACCTGAGCAAAACCTGTTGCCTGTCCCGGTCAAAACCGCAACTCGGGCCTCGCGCGCAGCACGGTTCATAGCATCAGTGATTTCGGCACGCATTTGAATATTCAGGGCATTCATCACCTGCGGCCGGTTCAGCGTCACGGTGGCGACGTCATTCGTCAAGTCATAGTGGATTGTATCGTATTGCATCGGGAAAACTCCGGCTGAGGTTTGGTAACATGAAACACGGGTTTACGCAGACGTCAAAGAGGAACGCTGCGTTAGCTTTGCAGAAGGCGCGTATATCACAGGACTACTGAGGAGTGTCATGATCCATTGAATTTCGTCTGACGTCCTGCTCCTCGGCTAAAAAGGTATGCTATGACCATGTCTGATTTTTTCTGGTTAAGTGACGCCCAAATGGCGCGTCCGGAACCTGTCTTTCCCAAATCTTGCAGAAAACTACGCATTGAGGATTGACTTAATTCCGGTGGCTTTATGGTCATCAATCGCAATGGCTTACGGCGGCGCGTTGCACCCGCCGCCGTTGGCCTACACGAGACGCTTTAAACCCGCTGGATGCGGTGAAGCGACAAGGGCGTCTTCGCTCCTGTGCCGGTGGGCCTGACCACTGGACTCGGTAAGCAGAAAACTGTGATGACCCACGCAACTTATCTAAACGTTCCCCCCACACCGACCCGTTTGGGCATCAAAAAGGGGGGGCGTGGTCACCTGATTAGTCGCACGAGGGGGCCCTTAAACACCAAGCTGCGCGCCATATACGGCAGCGACCGCCGCCTGCCGACCCTGTTTGCGAGAGAATGCGCCATGATCGGGACGGAGCAAAACGAGGTTTCGCGGGTTTGTGATTGTTGGTCCGATGCCGCCAGCAGTACAGTCAAGGTCTGGTTATTACAGACCGCGGTGCGGGATCCTGATACGACAGAGCGGAAACGCTCATATAGCCATTTTTAAATCCAGCGTTCTTAGAATATTCCCGCGCCACTGACCGACGCTCTGTCCATTCACCACGAATATGTGCCTATGGCAGAGTGGTTTCCTAGAAAGCGTCATAGATAATATATGGGTATTTGGATAATCCGAGGGCACGCAGTCGCTAGTCGTCTTTAATAAGCTCAGCGATCCGCGCCTCTTCGGTATCACTCAGCGGGCGTGCCTGTGTGGGGCGTGCACGACTACGTCCATGCAGATATGCAATCGCCAAGGCTCCGGCCATCAAAAAAACCACAGGAGCAGCCAGCCAAAGGACAATGTTCGCCCCTGATATCTGCGGCCGCAACAAAACAAACTCACCATAACGCGCGACAATAAAATCAAGCGCTTGCTGGTCGCTGTCACCAGCGGACAAACGCTCTCTGACCAATATCCGCAGATCTCTTGCCAATGACGCATTGGATTCGTCGATACTCTCGTTCTGGCACACAATGCAGCGCAGCTCTTTCGATAGCTCGCGAGCGCGGGCTTCAAGAAACGGATCAGACAGGACCTCGTCCGGTTCGACGGCCTGCGCAGGCCCCGCCAGCAAGACTGCCAATAATATCGTTCGTATCCACATCATTCCGCAGGCACGCTTTTCGTCTGTATCCGCGCCGCACCGGCCGCAACGCGATAGCGGCGATCGCTCAGGCTTAACGCAGCACCCAATGCCATCAGCAAGGCGCCACCCCAGATCCAGCTGGCCAGAGGTTTGATATATACGCGCATAACCCATCCACCATCAGCCTGAGCGTCTCCAATAACGACGTAGATATCGCGCAGAAACCGATAGTCGATGGCTGCCTCGGTCGTTGGCATTTCAGCAACAGGGTACACCCTTTTTTCAGGAAACAGCCGCGCAATTTCGGTACCATTTTTGCCGAGCGACACTTCCCCCATCGTTGATAGGTAATTTGGCCCTCTCTCACGGGTCACTCCCAAAAGCTCTATCTGCCAACCGGCCACGGTATAGGCTTCGCCCGGTTGGACCACCCGAATATCCTCTTGCTCCCAGGCCATCAAACCCGCAATGGCCAGCATGGTGACACCAAGCCCCGCGTGTGCCACGGATTTCCCCCAGTCTGCCCGCGGCAATCGTAGCAGCCGTTTTAGGTCGCGGCTGCGACCAGTGCGCGTCCATAGATCCGTCACTGCGCCCCCGATCAACCATGCACCAAGAAAAACGCCCACCGGACCAAGCAGGCTGCGTCCCGTCTGAACCGTCCAGACCAACCCCATAATCAATATGGCAAGGCCAACCAAAGGGATGAGGCGGGAGACTACATGCCCCGCCCGCGCGCGTTTCCATGGCAACATCGACCCAAAAGGCAGGATCAAACCCAGCGCCACCATAAAGGGCGTGAAGGCAAGGTTGAAAAACGGCGGCCCAACGCTGAGGGTGCGGTCAAAAAACATCTCTGCGAACATCGGCCACATGGTTCCGATAAAGACCACAAAACATGACACAGCCAACAACACATTGTTGGCGACGATGGCACTTTCGCGGCTGACCAGACCAAATACGCCACGCGCCTCCATCGCGCTGCTGCGCGCCGCAAACAGCGTCAGCGCACCGCCGGTGAAAAAGACCAAGATGAGCAGGATATAGACGCCACGCTCGGGGTCGTTGGCAAAGGCGTGCACCGAGGTGAGAAGGCCCGAGCGTACAATAAACGTGCCCATAAGGGAAAAGCCAAATGCCAGAATCGCCAGCAGGATCGTCCAGCTTTTGAGCGCCTCGCGCTTTTCCACGACAATTGCGGAATGCAGCAGGGCGGCCGCAAGCAACCATGGCATAAAGCTTGCA
>JAYQEA010000118.1:1888-7373 GCA_038138625.1 Roseivivax sp. | reverse complement strand
GACGTACCCACCGCCCCCATGCCGCATCGATCCGCCCCTCGATCAGGGCCGCCACGGCAAAGCTGAAACAGATGCTCAAACCAACATATCCCAAATACAAAAAGGGCGGATGAAAAGCCAAACCAGGGTCCTGCAACAGCGGATTTAAATCGCGTCCGTCAAACGGCGGGGGCGAGACCCGCAAAAACGGGTTGGACGTCAGGATAATAAAGCTCAGGAACGCGACCGAAATTGATCCCTGAACGGCCAGAACGCGGGCGCGCAACGTTGGCGGCAGATTGCCTCCGAACCACGCAGCCATTGCGCCAAATAAAGACAGGATCAGTGCCCATAACAACATGGAGCCCTCATGGTTGCCCCATACACCCGATATTTTATACAGCATCGGCTTGGCCGAGTGGCTGTTTAGAACAACAAGACGAAGGCTAAAATCAGAGGTGACGAAAGCCTGTGTCAGTGCCCCGAAACTGAGTGCAACCAACAAAAAGTGCAGCGTCGCAGCCGGTTCGGCAATTGCCATGCCACCCGACCATCTGCGATGCGCGCCGACAAGTGGGACAACTGTTTGCACGCAGGCGACGAGGAATGCGAGGATTAACGCAAAGTGACCTATTTCTGTAATCATACGTGTATGTATAAGCATACAAAAAATGCGGGCCAATCGAAAACCGGCCCGCATCTGGTCCAGATTGTCGCAATTTTCAGGTCCGGCTGCGCTGCCACGCTTGCAAAGCGGGGTTTTCCTCCGGATCAGTATTTAGCACCGGGCTTAAGGCCACTGGTTTGGACGGGTCTTGCACAGTGTCCTCGGCCAGACGCAATGCTTCAATCTGTCGGACATCATTGATGACCTGTGGTGCCGTTTGTGCCATCAAAGCCGCGATTTCACGTTGATGCGACTGGCCCTTTGCCTGATGGCGCGCTCCGAAGTAAAAGCTCACTATCGCGCCAAGCAGCCACCAAAGGGGATCTGGAACAAGAGCAAGGCCGGTCATACGTGCCGAAAACCAAACCGGATCCACCATAGCCGCGATGAAAAGCCCAAGCGTGCCAAGGGCAAGTGCGGGTCTTGGCACGCGATTCAATCCGTTCATGAAGCGATCAAAAAATCCTTCTGGCGACCGGGCAAACTCTGCCCCGTGCTGCGCAAGTGCTGCCATCTGCACCCCTGCGTGTCGCTGTGCCTGCGCCTCGGCGTTGGGGCGAAAAACCTCGGCCGTTTCCCCGATTACATTCCGTCCGCTGCCGAACAGAATTGCGAACAAACCTTCGATCAACCCCATGACGATACCCTTGCCTGAAAATCAACTGTGTTCAGGTGATATTGGGCCGATATGAATTCCTCGGCGCGTTTGATCCAACCTCCCTTGCCACCATCACGACGTCTTGCATATTTGCGCAAAGCGGGCCTGCGGTCCGCTAACGAAAAATAGTAGTTGCGCCGTTCGATGCCGTAGGCATCAACAAGATGAAAACGCGCGTTTTCATATGCCCGCGCACAAGCCGCCGTGGTCTGTGGACCGATCACACCATCTACCGTAACAGGCTCGCCCATCTTGACCAATAGTTTCTGTAGTAAAACCACAGCGGCCTGCCCCGCGTTGACGTACATATCAAAGACTGTCGCATGCAGCGGCGCAGGCAAGGCCCTGATGCGCGGTTCATCGAAATAATGGGTCAGAAATATCTCAATGGCTTGGTCCTGGGACAGTCTGCGCACATCATCGGCGCTGATATTCCCGTCTTCGGTCAAATCCAGACCAAGGCGTCGCAGTGTGTGAATGGTCACACCATACTTTGTGGCCCCGCCGGGATCATCTGGATCATTTACATAGCCGCCTTCACGCGCCACGATCTCGGTAGCAATTTGACGGACGTCGCTGCTCTCACTCATGCTGTGTCTCTTTCCCAAAGTTTTAGGTGGGATCAAGACTGCGCGTTATTGGTTAACGGGGCGACGACAGCCCGCACGGTTCAACTGTCAGGTTGCTGGTAGACGCCCTGCTCTTTCAATGCATCCACGACTTCTTTAGGCATGTATGTCTCATCATGTTTTGCAAGTATTTCAGTAGCTTCAAAAACACCATTGATGTACCGTCCGGTACCAACCATTCCTTGGTTTTCCTCAAACAAATCAGGCAGAACGCCGGTGTAAACCACACTCACCGTGGCACCACCATCAGTCACATTGAAACGGACAGTTTCACCTTGTCCACGCTGCAGACTGTTTTCCTCAACAAGCCCACCGATACGAAAGACTTCCGTCTCAGCCGGAGGTGCCTCAAGCACCTGACTGGGAGAGCGAAAAAAGTTTATGCCGTCTTGAAAACCCAGATACAATAGCAAAACCGATGCGGCCAACATCGCTGCGGCGACTGAAACAATTTGCACGCGTCTCTTTTTCTTTAACGTTCTCAATGCCATAAGCGTATCCTACGGAAAACAGGGAACCATCAACAACCCTGCAGTTTCATCTTCACCCAACATCAGGTTGGCATTTTGAACAGCCTGTCCCGAACTGCCTTTGGTCAGGTTGTCCAATGCGGCGACGACAATGCTGCGCCCCGGCAATCGGTCGGCAACGACACCGATATGGCAAAAGTTCGATCCCCGCACATGATGCGTTGAGGGCGTTTGCCCGAAAGGCAGCATTTCGATGAATGGTTCACTGCCGTAAGCGGCGCTCAGGGCTGCGTGTACATCGTGTCCAGTGCCAGTCACATAACCGGTCGCCAGGATCCCACGATTTGCAGGAACAAGATGAGGCGTAAACTGGATTTTGACATCTTCTCCAGCCAATGTACTGAATTCTTGGTCAAACTCACCCAAATGACGATGCGTGCCACCTACGGCGTAGGCGTTGTACCCCTCGCTCAATTCAGCATGAAGCAGATTTTCTTTCAGGCTTCGTCCTGCGCCGGAGACAGCACATTTCAGGTCCAGAATGATATCGTTCAGACCAATGACACGGTTTTGAATAAGGGGACGCAACATATATTGACCTGTGGCTGCGTTACAGCCCGTACCAGCCACAAGCCGAGCTGACGCAATTTCGCTACGATAGAATTCTGTCAGCCCATAAACGGCTTCTGCCTGCAAGTCCGGAGCAAGGTGCGGATTTCCATACCAAGCCTGATATTGCAACGGATCGCGCAGCCGAAAGTCAGCAGACAGGTCCACGATCTTTAGATCGCGTGGTAGGGCGCCTATTACCTCCTGACTGGTTTTATGCGGCAAAGCGCAAAAACACAGATCTATTTGGGCGTAATCTATCTGGTCCCAGCGCACCAACTCGGGCAGGTCCAGATGGCGCAAATGCGGAAATACGGTCGACATGCTTTGTCCCGCTTTGGAATTCGCAGCCAAAGCGGTGATTTCAAAAGAGGGATGCGTGGCGATGATGCGGATCAATTCCGCCCCAGTGTAGCCGCTTGCACCAATGATGGCGATGGAGTGAGTCATAGGGTCATCTCAAATTCTTGTTATTTCCGCATGTCAGGATGCCGCGCCTGCGCTGCTTCGAAAACAATCTGTCTGCGCAGAAATTGTGTGGCATGGCGCGATACACGATCAGGGTCACCCGTTGTCAAAAACCGGCTTTCTGTACCCGTGCCAACCATCTGCGGATGCCGCATAAGGTAATCAGCCAGCGAGTCCGCGACAAGGTTGGCCTGACTGAACACTTTTACTTTGTCACCCAACGCGTCCTGAAAAACCTTCTGCATCAGCGGATAATGTGTACATCCCAAGATGGCTGCCTCTGGCTCAGGCATCTTACGACGCAACGCATCCACATGACTGCGTACCAATGCCTCTGCAAGGATCATATCGCCGTCTTCAATGGCATCCACCAGACCACCGCAGGCCTGCGCCTCGACATCAACACCGATTGCCCGAAAGGCAAGCTCTCGTTGGAACGCACGAGAGCGGACAGTTGCTGGCGTCGCGAAAAGGGCCACGTCCTGTACCGCCACTTGACGAGGGGGCGAATTATCGCCCCACTGTCTTTCCGTAAGCGCCTCAATAAGCGGCACAAAAACACCAAGTACACGCTTGTTTTCCGGAATCCAGCTTTCCTGCATACGCCGTAGCGCGGCCGCTGACGCTGTGTTGCAGGCCAAGATGACAAGGTCACACCCCGCATCCCACATCTGTTCCGTGGCATCGCAGGTCAGTTTGTAGACATCATCAGAGTCCCGAACACCGTAAGGCGCACGGGCGTTATCACCAAAGTAGACGAATGGAACTTCCGGCAACCGCCGGCTGACAGCATCCAAAACCGTCAATCCGCCCAGTCCGCTGTCAAATACCCCTACAGCCATTGTGTCCATCCTTCTTGGGCGTTAGCCGCGCTTTCTATGGTGCTGTTCGAACTCAAAGCCATAGTTAAAGTTTTTAAGTGGCTTTGGCGATAGTGCGTAGGTGGCCTCCCGCAAGTAATCCATCAGCGCAGGTGCATCTTTGGCGCGTGCGTCGATTTCGGATTGCTCAATTGGCTCTCCGATCACAACTCGGCAAGGCGTATTCACACGCCGTTTGAATTCCTTGATCAGCAGCCCCATGCGCAATGTCGCGTGCAGATGGCTTGCCAATTGAAACAAACGCGAATTTGCACCTTCGAAATAGACAGGCACGACTGTTGCATTGCTCTTTGCAACCATCCTCGCTGTGAAACTGCGCCATCCCGGGTCCATCGGGGTGTCGAATGGCGTGAGAGCCGTCGATACCGTACCCCCTGGAAAAATTCCAATGGCTCCACCGCCGGACAGATAGCTGAGCGCCTGCTTTCGGGTTGCAAGGTTGGCCTTCATTCCCTCGCGTGTTTCGTCAAAATTAACCGGTAGGATAATGCGGTTAAGGTCTTCAGCCTTGCGAAAAATTTTATGGGCGAGGATGCGAAAATCTCCTCTTGCTTGGGACAGCATATAGCCCATCATCAGCCCATCAAGGATACCGTACGGATGTTTTGCGATCAAAATGAGCGGCCCGGTCTTTGGAACAGATGCCATCGAACCGCCTACGATCTGTAAGTCCAGCCCGTATCGTTCGGCCATGACCTCCCAAAAATCTCGGCCCTGTGCGACCTCTTCCTCATAGCCTTGCGCCCGTTTTATCAAGCTCATCCGACCAGACGCATTTTCCAAAAAGCGGATCATTGCCCGCCCACCCCGCGTTTGGGCGGAGTGGGCATAACTGATTTCACGTGCGCCGTCGCGACGGTCCGCCATGTTTCTCCTGCCCCACAAAGATATCCTGCCTTGAACAGTAGATAGGCGCGAACCGGATGCGAGTTCAATATCAATCGATCATTCAGCGGCAATTGGCGCTGCTGCGCCTGAGTTAGTGATTTGACCAATCAATTGCGCGCGGGTCTTGGCGGCCTCGGCCACAGCAATTGCTTTGACCGGTCCGAAACCACGAATTTCCAAAGGAAGCCTCAGCAGTGTCAAAATATCTTCTCGATTTGTCCGTGTGAGCATGGGAA
>JAYQEA010000118.1:0-1878 GCA_038138625.1 Roseivivax sp. | reverse complement strand
TCCATATCCTCCTCGTATTGTGCAATCAGGGCGCGTTCCATGCGGCGCTCCTCTGTCCGCCCAAAGAGATCTAGCCAAGTTCCCCGGACACCACGCATGGACGCCAGAATTCGAAACACGGCCCTGGTTCCCGACCCAAATCGACGTTTTTTCGGACGCCCATCGGGTGTTGTCCCTGGCAACATGGGAGGCGCCAGATGATAGCTCAATTTGATTGGCCCCTCAAAGGCCTCACGCGCCTTTGCCAAAGTAGACAGATGAAGACGGGCCACTTCATATTCGTCTTTATAGGTCAGAACTTTATGATACCCCTCTGACACGGCCAACCGGATGTCATCATCCGGCATTTCTGACACGCGGCTTAGAAATTTGCGCTTGATCCGACGCCCGCTGTGGGCCTGAACATGCGCTGCCCGTTGCGCAATTTTTTCATCCAATGTCAGCGGCTTGGGCGTTGCCTCGCCAGACATTAGCGCGGTCATCATTGCAGGATCAAAGACAGCCCATCGACCCAGATCAAAGGCACGCAGATTGCCATCCACGGCGGCCCCGTTCAGACGGATCGCCTCTCGTAGGGATTTATCAGACAAGGGCAGCAGTCCTGATTGCCATGCGGCCCCTAGCAAGGTCATGTTCGAATAGATCGCGTCACCCAATGCATTGCGCGCCAGTTCCGAGGCATCAAATTTGGTCAGTCTTTCCCTCAGTCGGGCTTGCAACGCCAGCATCAGTCGGTCCGTCGGCAGGGCAAAATTGCGGTTTCGGGTAAAATCACCCGTCACTGTTTCATGCGTGTTCACAACCGCGGCTGTACGATCAGTCGTCATCAGTCCAACCGTCTTGGCGCCTGCTGTGACAACAAGATCGCCTCCAATCACAGCATCCGCCTCGCCCGTGGCAACCCGAATAGCACTAATATCGTCAGGCCGCTCGGCCAGCCTTAAATGGATATGGACAGCGCCACCTTTCTGCGCGAGGCCCGCCATCTCCATCATTGCGGCCCCCTTTCCGTCCAGTTGCGCTGCCTGAGCGATAACCGCACCGATGGTAACAACGCCGGTTCCCCCAACACCTGTCACGACGACATTCCAGGTTCCGTTTATGATCGGTAGGTTCGGACCCGGAATATTGGGTATATCCAATGCCTTGCCCGTCGATTTGCGTGGTGTTCCATCTGTCACTGTTACGAAACTGGGGCAAAATCCCTTGAGACAGGAAAAATCCTTGTTGCAGGAGGATTGGTCAATTGCTCGCTTTCGTCCAAACGGGGTCTCGACTGGCACGATCGACACGCAATTGGATTGTGTTCCGCAGTCCCCGCATCCCTCGCATACGTCTGTATTTATAAACACACGCCTGTTGATGTCCGGAAACTGTCCACGTTTGCGTCTGCGCCGTTTTTCCGCAGCACACGTCTGAATGTAGAGCAAAACACTGACGCCGTCAGTCTCGCGCAGCTCTTTTTGAACGCGATCCAAATCGGCCCGCTCGGTCCACCCGATGTTTTCAGGGAAATCGGATCGCTCTGGCTCTTCTTTGGCATCAAAAACAACCTCAACCCGGCGCACGCCCATCGCCAGTACCTCGCGCGCGATACGATCCGCAGACAAGGCCCCATCGTTGCGCTGCCCACCCGTCATTGCAACAGCATCGTTGAACAGGATTTTGTAGGTTATCCGCGTCCCTGCCGCCAATGCCGCGCGAATGGCCTGAACGCCAGAGTGGTTATAGGTCCCATCACCGATGTTTTGAAAAACATGCTGGGTCTTCGAAAACGGTGCCTCTCCAATCCGATTCGCCCCTTCGCCACCCATATGCGTAAACCCAAGGGTGTCGCGATCCATCCATTGCGCCATAAAATGACATCCGATTCCCGCA
>JAYQEA010000117.1:11655-11887 GCA_038138625.1 Roseivivax sp. | reverse complement strand
CGCAATAATTGTTCGCCATCCCGTGCCACCGCGCCAATTGTAAAGACATCCAGTTGATCAACAACATCATCCATCGGGGCTGTCACATGGGCCGCAATCACCCGCCGCTCTGCGGTTCGCAGCTGTTCTTCCAATGTTGCTAGACGCGCCTCGATTGCTGATCGTCGCTGCAAGAGCTGGTTGCGCTGTGCGGTAAACCGAGCCTTCGTGTCAGACATGCCGAACCAGCGTT
>JAYQEA010000117.1:0-11645 GCA_038138625.1 Roseivivax sp. | reverse complement strand
CTTTGGGTCAGCGACTTCACCTATGCCTCTAGCAGGCAAGGAATGGTCTACGTGGCCGTCGTCGTCGACGTCTTTGCCCGCAAAATCGTCGGCTGGCGCGTTTCGATTTCGATGACCACCGGCGTCGTTATCGATGCTCTGAATCAGGTCGTCTGTCAGAGGGCTCCGTCTGAGGCTGACAAGCCGATCCACCACAGCGACCGTGGCAGCCAATACCTGTCGATGCGATATACCGAGCGACCCGCAGAGGACGGCATCGACACAACGGTCGTCAGCGTTGGGGATGGCTGCAACAACGCCCTCGCCGAAAGTATCATCGGGTTGTTCAAGACTGAGGTCATCAAGTTCCTCGGCCCCTCGAAGTCGGTTGTTAAGGTCGAATGGGAAACCTTGAAATGGATCGACTATTATAAAAACACATACCTTCACATCGCCATAGGCAACATCGATGACTTTGAAAGCGCTGACAAATTGGCGACCTATGTCGGCATTGTGCCCAAGGTCAGCCAATCTAACGATACCGACAATCGAGGCTAGATTACCAAGCGCGGCAACAAGCTGATGCGGACGACCTTGGGCACAATGCACCCTCGTCGCCACCGCGCACAAATTGCTGTCGATCATTGACAACACGCTGAAAAAAGGCTGGACCTTCGAAGGATCCCCAAACCTCAAAATAAAACAAAATCAATGTCCTGCTGGACAAACATCATAAGAAGACGCGCATTGGCGCGGGCTATCTTGCGAAACAGCCGGTCATAGATCCTATCGTCGCGTGCGACCGACAGATCGGCCAGTAGGCGTGGCATGTGAAAGTAGAACACAGTTTTGCCGTGGCGGCAGGTTTCATGCCCCAAAGCACAGGCTAACTATGACTGGCCCACGCCGCATGGGCCGGTGACGAGGATCGGGCGGGCCTTTAATATCCGTACGCTATCGCGCAAACTTTTAAACAGCGCTTGGTCGAGTTTCCTGCGGAATGTACAATCCACGTCTTCCACACACGCGGTGTTGTCGCACTGCTTGGCTGCGCGCAGGCGGGTCTCAAATCGGCGGGTGTTGCTTGCACTCCGGCCCGGGGATGGGAGAATGGTCAGGGGAGAAGGAGGTGCAGTTTCTACGTGATGCGCTGTTTACGCCCAAGCTTGCATTTGATGATCTGGAGGCCCTGAATACCTGGTTGCGGCTGCGCTGTGAGGAACTGGCTGAACGCTGCCATACAGAGCGACAGTATCGCAAAATCGCCGATGTTTTTGCGGATGAGAAGATCTCGCAATGCCCGCTGAACATAAGTGGCGTTTCACTCGCAATATCAGCTATTTCAATCTCTGGCACTATGTGCCGCTTGTGTATCGCGAGCCCAGCACGTTACGTGATGGCGCGCCTATTGTTGGCTGGGAATTGCCCAAATTGATGGAGCAGATCAAGGATCATTACACGCGCCTGAAAAGGCGGCAACCGCGAGTTTTTTCTACCTACTGCTGTTGTCACTTGAGCATGGCGTAGACAGGGTGTTCTATCCCCAAATGCTCTGGTTTAAACGCGAGGCAAGTTACCTCGATGGTCTGAAATCAGCCTTGTTTCCGCCCCAGGCTGGATCTGTGCAACAGACGGCGCAATATGGCCCAGTAGCAGGCCAGAACATCGGCCCGGACAACGGAATTCATGAAGCGTCCGGAAAATAGTTCCCGCGCCAGAGCCTGTTTCAGCCGGGGCCCCGGAACCAGGGAAAGGCGTGTGGAGCCATTGCAGTTGGCCGACACATAGGCAGGAATATTGACCACGCCGCGCCAGCCAAGCCGCACTTGTGCGCCAATCGGCGTTGGCGCGACGCCGGTCAGATGTGCCTCTTTCAGGGACATCTTCTCAATTTGGAAGATGCCATCTATTTGCCCACCTTTTACCGTGCCAATCTCCCGAATATTTAGGCACAGTTCGTCGCCGCGGCGCGGCAGGTCCATGCACATCATGATGGCTATCGACAAAATGACAAAGTTATAGACCCCCCATGCGGTGGCCAGAACCACGGACTGTGGCGTTTCCAGCATCGCATAGGGTGCCGTTATATTGTAGGCGATCCCGACAAGTGTCAGTGCAATAAAAGGCAACAGCCAGCGCAATAGGGACCATTGCACGGTGACGCCATCGCTGGTCTCACCCTTGGCGGTGACCTTGAACTGCTGTCCGTTGGGAAACAGAAGGCCCTGGAATCCCGCGGGCAGACTGGCAAAGTGCTCGACCAGTCGGTTTGCATCCGAAACGAACCAGATCTGTGCACCGCCCGAGACCCAGGCCATGCCCACAGCGCTAACGACCAGAAGCGGCAGCAGGTAAGCGCCAAGTGTCAGAATATCCGTATCCACCGCCAGCACGCCAGTGAACAAAAAGATCAGCGGCGCCAAGAGGAGCATCCAGAAATAGATCGGCGTGATAATCGAACCAAGCAGAAGCTGATAAAAGAACACGTAGGGTCCGGGATTGGCATAGCGCCCGGAAAACAATCCCCACTCTGACCGCAGGATCTGCATGTTTCCCAAGCTCCAACGGCTGCGCTGTACCAGAAATTCACGAATGCTTTCCACGGCGAGACCCTGGGTCAATGGTTCGTTCAGAAAGGCCGTCTTGTAGCCGATCGTCCAGAACTTGAGCGAGGACAGAGTGTCTTCGGTCACCGCTTCGCTTGGGAATCCGCCGATCCGCAGCAGGCCGTCGACACGCCAGACCGACGAAGTGCCAACGCTTGTCGCCAATCCCCACGCGTCACGCCATTCCAGTTCGTTGCAGTTGATAAAACGCTGGTCGTCTGGCAACACGCCTTGCCCCATCAGGTTCATCTGCAGGGGATCAGGGTTGAAAAAGTGCTGGGGCGTCTGAACAGCACCAATGGTGGGGTCGTGAAACAACGCCATGGCACGGGTCAGAAACGGTTGGGTGCTTACGAAATCAGCGTCCAGAATAGCAATGTATTCGGGCGTTTCCGGTAGGCTCAGGACATGGCGCAACCCGTTATTCAGGTTGCCGGCCTTGGCGTGCCTGTTATCAGACCGCGTCAGATAATAGGCCCCGGCGCTTTCTGCCAATTCCCTGACCCATTTGCGACGGCCGTCATCGAGCACCCAGACTCGAAAGTTCGAATAATCCATGTTCAGAGCACCAAAAATGGTGCGCTCCAGGATTTCTTCTTCCTCGTTGTATGTGGCAATGAAAAGGTCCACCAGCGGTGGGGCATCACCATACCAATTTGCATGTCGGGTCGCCTCTGCCGAACGGTCGATAGTCCGCGTCATGTAGACCCAGACGACCAGGAGGCCGCCCAAGGACGGGATTTCAAAGGTCAAAAATGCCCATTGCCATGCTGTTTCCCACGTCAATCCAACCGCTGGTATGGTTTCGGTCAAACGCCAGCCAACGTAGCGGGCCAGACAGCAGATCACCAATCCGCTCAGCGCGATACGGGCAAATTTAGCACGTCTGTCTACCCAGCCCAAGATTGCCAGAAGGATGCCGCCGCAGGCTAGAGTAAGCCAAATTTCTTCAGCATGCGATAGCGAGATGTCTTCGAGGCCCAGAGAATACAGCATCTGTTCAGTTCCCTGTCGGTTTCAGAACCAAACCGTGCCGGTCCGACCTATGTCACAGCCGGGCGAAAGTGCGTCGGACATGGTCGGAGCGCCCACCACGACGCGAAATTCGTCACGCCCGTCGACGCGCGGTGCAATGGCAAAGCCCAACCCGCTGACCCGCGTGTTTGGACCCAGCAACTGGTTGACGCGGCCTTCGTATTCTTCGCCCGAGCGGGTCAGTTTCAGCGTTGCGGACTGACCGATCATCAGTTTGTTGAAGGTTCGTTCCGTAACCGTGGCCGTCACCAGAAGCGCAGTGCAATCCACGAAGGACGCGATCGTCTGTCCGGCCTGCGCATATTCTCCTTCATGAACCTCGCGTTTCCAGAGCATGCCGTCCACGGTTGACACCAACCGCGCCTCGCGCAGGCGCGACAGGCGTGCGTTTTCTTCGCTCTTGGTGTTTATCAGCGCAGCCCTGCGTTGCAGCGCTGCCTGCAGCGTTGGGCGGAGTTCAGCCAGTTGCTGTTCGACTGCATTCAGCCGTTGCAGCGTGTAAGGGCTGTCGTTGAAATATTGCCCAACAAAAACACCGTTCTGGCTGGCGTGGCGCTCGGCGAGCAGACGCTCCTGCCGTTCTTGCAAGGCCGTCAGTGCGGTCGACGCTTTGGCATGTTCGAGAAGCGCCGTTTCCAACAGCGCGCTGGAGCTGATGCCGCGTTGATACAGCGTTTCAGTCCGCGAAAGATGCGCCTCGCTCGCTGTCAGCCCGGCCTGTGCAGCCAGAACCTCCGCTTCGACCTCGCCGACCTGAGCGGTCAGAAAGGCGTTGCGCTGCGCCCTGTAGGCGTCCCATTGTGCCGCAATGTGGGCGTGTAGGGTTTGCAGGCTTTCGATGCTGGCTTCGGTTTCCACGATGGTGCTGTTGACCAGTCCAAGTTCCATCTCGATCGAAACCAGAAGTTGCGTATTCACCCACGCGTTCGAAATTGTCGCAACGGATTGGCCCTGGGTTACGGGCGCGCCTATTTTGATGTTTTCCAACCCGACGACACCGTCAATCGGCGTTCGGACGTTGGATACAGGGGCATTCAGTATGGCCTCGACGCTTTGGGCAAAAACCAATGGAGACAACACGGCCCAACCGGCCACACCAGCGATCACGGCGCCAAGCATTGTGTTGCGGACCCGAGGCACAGCCAAAGCACCAAGAAACCCGCGGTTTTGGGAAGGTGTATCCGTCGGCGAAGTTATGGAAACTTCGGGTTGGATCTCAATCTCTTCTGCCTGTGAATTGGCCAGTGCGGTATTATCTACAACGGCATTCATCTTGCCCCCTAACAGCGGTGGCCATGGAATACATGGCGCCGCCTTCGATGCTGTCGTTATCCGACCCGTCCGAGTGGTCGGATTTATCGACATTGTCCGCTTCGGGATGCTGATCACAGGATTGCCCGCAGGTCCGTCTGGGAGGGGCTTTAAAGTATTTCAATATAGAGCCCACCCGACAGGTTGTTGCCGGTGTCGGCCTCGCCGTCTGGCGCATTGATGTGGGCAAAGATGTAACCGCTACCCAGATCGGCCAGATCGTTGTACGTGACCTTGACGCGCTCGCCTGCGGCGACCTCGCCCGCGTCCAGATCTTGGTGTGTCTTTTTGTCCAGAAGAACCGCAGTGGCATCGTTGAAGGTGTCGGTCGCGCTCCAATAGACGTCGGTGTAGACATCCTCGATATTTCCGGTGCCGGTATTGGACACGTCGACTTCGAGCCGCAGGCGCTGGCCTTCGTTCAGGCTGGTGTCATCGGCGCGCAGATCAAGAATCTGGGCATCACCCACACCCGATCCGTTTAGCGTAAAGGCCAAGCCGTCCGAGACGTTGTTGTCTTCGTTCTGCTCCGCAATGGTGCCGCGGGCATCTATCATGGCAAAGATAAAGCCGTCGCCAAGGGCAGCCAGATCGTCATGGTCGATCCGGACCTTTTCGTTACCGTCGACTTCGCCGATGTTAAGCGACCCGTGGCCATCGGTGGCGAGTTCGATGGCTGTACCGAAATCGAAGGTATCAGTTTCGTTCCAGAAGACTTTGGTCTGCACACCCTTTGCGCGGCTTTCACCGGTGTTTTCGACTACCAGATCGATCACCATTCGCTGGCCATCATCCAGGCTGTCGTCCCGTAACGAGATTGTCTGTATCGAGAGGTCTGCGCGGTTCCAGACGCTGTCGGTGATGGTCAGTGCGATGCTATCAGACACGTTGTTGGTCTCGTCCCACTCGTCGACCTTGCCATTGGCGTCGATCATCGCAAAAAGATACCCGTTACCCAGGCCCGCAACAGCGTCGTAGCTCACCTTGAACTTTTCGTTGTCATCGACCTCGCCGACGTCCAGCTTGCCATGGCCGTCGTTGTCCAGCTTGACTGCAGTAGCGATGTCAAAGCTGTCGTTCGCGCTCCAGTAAAGCTTGGATCGGACCCCTGAGGCATCGGTGTCACCTTGGTTGGTGACGGTCATGTCAACCCTTAGGGTTTGACCCTTCGACAGGCTGGCGTCGCGGGCCGATATCGCGATGATTTGCAGGTCTGCACCCAAGTCTCCGGCCTCTAGCACACCATCTATCCCGATGTCGGCACCTGACTGGATCAGCTCTTCGTCATGGTCGTTGATGACGGTCTGGTAGGTAACGGTGATCGATTGGATGCCGCGATCCTGAACCGAGCGAAGCTCGCCGATCTCGACCAGAGCGTCTCCGTCGTCGGCCCACAGGGCCAGACCGTTCAGTTCGGCACCAGTCAGCAGATCGTCATCGTTTACGTCCAGCTGGGCCAGCTTTTCATAGCCGTTGGCGTAGGTGCCTCCCTCGTCGCCGAACAGGCGCAGACCGGTCATTTGGGTGGCGGCATTGCCGTCGCGGTTGTCGACCAGCAGAGCATCACCGTCGCCCGACAACCATTCGATCCGGTCCAGTGTGCCATCGCCGTCCATGTCAAAGTAGACAGCATCGCCCGGGGTCAAGTCCACCCGATCCTTGCCGGTCGAGGGGCCGGTCACGCCAATCTCTTTGTTGCCATTCAGATCGAAGGCAACCGGCGAATAGATCTTGGTGGCGTCGAACTGAACACAAACATCAAGGCCGCGGGTGATGCCATGGATATCGGTAACCTGTACCGGAGTGTCCACGTAGCCGGGCAGCGTGGCGATCTGCGCATCGGTTAGAGGCAGGTCGCGGGCTACAATGCGAATGCGGATTTCATCATCAGCCACTTTTACCTTGAACTTATGGTACGAGGTCACGCCGAAGGATTCAAAGATGTCTTGAAAGGCTTGGGTTTCGACACCGTCGAAAGTGTAGCCAGTGCCGTCCCCAAAGATCCCGTCAATCTTAATTGTCACATCCACGGACAGCTTGTCGCTTCCGCCGTGGTATTTCCACTCAGTTTTCATGCCGTCGATCTGGTTAGGAGAACAGGGCACTGCGTGGAACCAGATGTCTTCGGTCAGCACGTCGTCGACGGGAGTGATGTCGATGGTGTGCGTTGCGGTGTCAGTGTCGCCGTTTTCATCTTCGATGGTATAAGTTATCACCGCGGAGCCGTTGTAGTTGGTCACCGGGGTGAAGGTCACTGTACCGTCACCATTATCGACCAGCGTGCCGGTGCTGGGGTCAACCTTAGCCGACACAACTGTTAGTTCATCGTCATCCGGATGGGTGTCATTTGCTAGCAGATCCACTGTGACCGGGGTATCCTCGGCTGTGACGCTGGTGTCATTGTTGGCGATCGGGTCGTCATCGACTGGGCGGATCAGGACTGTAACCGTTGCCGAGGCCGTGTCACCGTTTTCATCTTCGATGGTGTAGTTGATTGTGGCCGAGCCATTGAAGTTCGGCGCAGGGACGAAGTTCAGCGTGTAATCTGGGTTTATCGAAATGGTGCCTTGGGCCGGATCGATGGTTGCGTTGGTCACGGTCAGGTCGTCACCATAGGGATGACTGTCGTTGCTCAGCACGTCGATGGTGACCTGGGTGTCCTCATCCGTGTTGGCGGTGTCATTGACTGCGCTCGGCACTGCGTCCAGTGGGGCCGGAAGCAGCAGGTTCTCAATTTCGTCAAAAGTTACTATGATCCAGTCGCCATCGGAGTTCTGAACCTCGACTGTGCCCGAAGTGCTGTTACCGTCGGGGTCATTGGTTTCCGATAGGTTTTGAAAAAACTCATAGGCAGTTAGGTCCAGCGTGTCGTCGTCGTTGCCACCGGTTCCGCCGTCCACGTAGACGCCAGCACTGTCACTGCCGTTATCATCAACCAGCACTGGATCAGCGTTGATGGTGTCGGCGTCGTCATTGCCGTGGATGCTGTCGCCCGATCCGGCTTCGAGGGTGTCATCGCCACCCATGCCATAGACGATGTCCGAGCCGTTTCCGCTATTGATGCTGTCGTCGCCATCATCGCAGGCCGGGCCGTCTTCGACAGTCTGGCTTGTAGAAACCGTGGTCGAGGTACCATTGTCTAGGATAACCTTGACTTCGACCGTGTCGTTCGCGCCACTGACTAGGCCGGTCAGGTCAGTATCATATCGTAGGCCGACCGGGGTCTCTTCCAAACCGCCGGGGTGCAGTGTTTTGGCCAGAGCGCCGTTGACGTAGAACTCCACACGATCAACGTCCGCCTGCTCGATCGGCGGGGCAATCAGCGCGTCGCTCAACTGGGTCAGGTTGGTGACAACCAAAGCTGAGTCGTTGTCGATCCCATCGTCGATAAAGTCCAGCTTGGTTTCGGTCACCCCATCACCAACGCCGATGGCGCGAATGATGGCGTTCAGCCCGTCGGGGTCGGTCAGCGTGGCCACTTCATCGGTGAATTCGTTTACGTTGCTAGATGGCTTGTTCGGTTCGCCGTCTGACAGGAAATATACAAGGTTGGTGCCGCTGTCTGGTTGGCTGTTCAGATAGTTGATGGCTTGCTGCAGCCCGGCTTCGTAGTTGGTCATACCGACGGAGGCAAGCGTTTGGACCGCATCGATGGCGTCGAAGGTGCCGTTGTCGTTGTCGTCTGCCCCCGCAACATAGCTGCCGACGATGTAGCCTGAAGTGCTGAATCTGATAATGCCGACTTTGGCGCTAAGCGCACCCAGGTCGTTCACGACTGCGTTGACCAAGGCTGCAACGGCCTCTTTCTCAACCGTCAGGATGCTGTCGTTGATGTCGTCTCCGGTGACGTCGGCGCCTGAGTTGGCCCTGGTCGATCCCGAAGTGTCGACCACAATCGCGATGTTGTAGGATTCGCCAATGAGCGTATTTGAAATTAAGCCTTCGGCGTTGATCGGACCACAGGACGCATCGTCTGGAACGGTCATGGTTACAGTCAGCGTCTGGTCCGATCCGTACCTGGTGGTGGCTGAGGTAGTCACGGTGGCCATGGAATGCATGGCGTCGCCATAGATAGTGTCGGCGCCCTCGTCGCCGTCTACAGTGTCGTTGCCAGCGCCGGCCAGAATAACGTCGTCGCCAGCGCCGCCTTCAATGCTGTCGTCATCCGACCCGTCCGAGTGGTCGGAGTTGTCTACCTTGTCCGCTTCGGGATCGTGATCATAGGACTGGCCGATGAAGTCGTCACCCTCGGTTCCTTCGACGATATAGTCCGGACCGCCCACCGGCGGTTGCGCGACGTTGAAGTAGTTATAAAGCTTCAGCGATCCTTCACGGCTTCCATCCTCGGTCCCTACCGAGGTCAGACGCACGGCAAACGCCTGATTGTCAAAATCATCCAGTGACAAGGACTGGTTGGAATGGCTAAGCGTGACAGTGGTGTCGCGGATGTCGTCCGAACCTATGCCCGAGGTCCCAAATGCCACACCTATGTCGGTCTTGCCGATGGCGTTCAGGACGTCCCCATTGATATTGACGCCGCCACCAAAGTTGTTGACGTTGTTGGCGTTGATGTCTTGTGATGTGACATCTGCACCCGTAATAGTCAGACCGCCGAGAAGGCTCTCGTCAGCTATATGAAGGAACATACCGCGTAGATCGGCGATTTCGCCGTAGGTGTCTAAGACTTTGGCGCGGATCTGAATATCCCCGCCAGTTTCGGTCAAAGTGATGCGGACGTGAGCGTTGCCACCGGTGA
This sequence comes from Roseivivax sp., assembly GCA_038138625.1. Lineage (GTDB taxonomy): Bacteria > Pseudomonadota > Alphaproteobacteria > Rhodobacterales > Rhodobacteraceae > JAQXDR01. The sequence goes on along the minus strand of JAYQEA010000117.1, from coordinate 1,958 downwards.
TTTCGAAGCTACTGCTGGTCATTCATTTGTCTCCGCAGAGGGAAGATGGACCCGATCGTGCGTCGGTAAATCGGCGTGAGAAAACGTGCTGGATGACGAGAGGCTCTGTAGGGATGAACGCCTTGTTCGCGCAGAACGGACAAATCCCGGCGAGTTTGTAAGAAATCTTGCTTCTTGGTGTGCAGTTATGCTCATTAGTCTTCCATTCGCTGAGGCCAAGCGTCAGTTTGTGGCGGGCGGCACAGAGACGACGCATGTGGATCACAGCAAAAAGACCGAGCGAGTAAGGCGACGGTTTTTTGTAAAACGGGCAATTTTGCGAATTCTAAACGTTTTGACGATGGCCTGAATTGGGCCGAAATTGGGAATGTCCCGATTTGTTAAGTCGTACTTCGAAAGAACAGATCCGACGCCAATGGCAGAGGGATCGCGGCTATCCAAAGGGGGTAAGAAAAACGTCTAACGGCAGAAATCTAGGCTCACTGAATGTTCTTTGGGTTGCATCTTTCTGAGCTCTGACTGAATTTTATATTTGTAAATTTTCGTTAACAATCTGAATTTATGAAAAGAATCTTTTGAATTCTGCTGTTGGTTTTCGTATTTCGCCCGTTGCGTGCAATACATTCAAAAAGCAATATGATTATTTAGTGCGGGTTTGAAGGCAATTGTCCCGAGTGTGTCGGATATCAGGCAAATGATGACCCAAACGAGGCAAAACCTAGAAAAAATTGAGAGGCTGGCATTTTTCACGTTATGAGAGTGCTCGAATCAGCCGCATTTTATTGTTTCTAACTTTCTCGATCCAGAAACGTTGCGCGTGTGGGTACTGTCCAAGGAATTCGGTTGAGACGCCTGTTCGTCGTCCTACCCTCGCTGGATGACGAAGAAAGACCCGTCCACGTAGGCCCAACCGTGCATATTTTGGTATTGCAAGGAGCAATTTGCGAGCGGCGTTGCAAGTGACGGGTGCGTTTGATGGCGATTGGCCATCTCTGGTTTGGGTGTGAGAGATAGAGAATTGTCGAGGTATAGAGCCTGTCGTTTGATGACATCGAATTGATCTATGGGATCAATCGTTCTGGCCGGATCGGTTTTGTGTTTCAATTGAGCTTCTATCAAGACCATGAACAGGTCCCGTCCCGAACGAGCGATGTCCAGGACGAGTTCTTGCAATAGCTTGCCGAGTAGCTGGGGATCGCAACCCTGGGTGCGGCGGATTACGAATATTGTCATTTGACGGTGCGCAGGCACCGAGCGGCAATCTTGCGCCATTTGGGTATTCGGCGTGCCACTGAACGAGATGGCCAAGCGTTGCGGGACGAACTGGTTACGCTGTTTTGGATGTCCTTCGCAAAGATTGGTGAACAGATCGAGCTCGGGTATCGCAAGAGCCATGCGCGGGGGAAGTTGCGTTGGACAAGATCATGAAACGGCTGGTCCAAAGGGTCCGGCATGAAGCTGTTGCAACTCGACACATGAGAATTGCAGCCGGCTTAGCCGCCGAGATGTGACGGAAACTTGAGGCCATCAAGGAACTCTCCAACAGCGAACCAGATGCGTTGGTTGCCTGCCACTTCCTAAAAACGAGAATGGAACGCAAGAAAGTGTTCGATGCCGATTTCCGGCGATTGAGAAATGCCAAAAGCCCATCTGAGAAAAAGGCGTTTGGCGCCATATCACGGAGGCTGAACGGGAGAACTTTTAAAAAAGAGGGGGTCGCTCGGACACTGGGTCGACTTGTTAGCCCACAAATTGGTTGTCCCTTCGCACATGCCATGTCCCGGAAATCTGTGGGTGGCCGGGACCCAGGTATGCCACTCTGGGCCTGTCTCCGCGCCTTCGCGTGCAATCGCCAGAGTGCGTACGGATTGGATCGGGTGGCAGATCGCCGTAGTGTGGATAGATCAGCATAACGTTCGGGCACCGAGAGACGTGGTTGTAGGCCATCAACTGATATC
>JAYQEA010000116.1:0-11940 GCA_038138625.1 Roseivivax sp. | reverse complement strand
AAACTGAAAGCAGCTTAGGTTCTACTGATACGCCCCCCTAAGAATGGCGGGATTAACGCCTCAGGTTGCGCGCCGAAATGCTGCGCGTAACTCTGAAAAGCGGAACGCGCCGATGGCATTTCCTGCCAACGCATAAACGATAACACCTTCTGAAACGAGCGCCAGGAGAGCCAAATAGCGCCATCCTGTCAGGTAATACACCTCTGGCCATGCTGTGTGCGTTGCCCAAAGCGCAAAGCCCATCAAAAACGCGGCAAGGGCGACACGCCAAATTCTATCCCAAAAGCGGGCATCTAATTGTGCCATGACACCCATTGAGCGGGCGCCGCGCCACAGCATCCAAACCATAGCCCATCCTGCCGCTGTGGTTGCAATAGCTGAAGCCGTCCACCCCAAAGTCGAAGCCAATCCTATAGCAAGCGCGGCATTCACCGCCATTGCCCAAAGCGCATATCGGAAGGGTGTGCGCGTGTCTTCGCGGGCAAAAAATAACGGTTGAAGCACTTTTTGCAAAACAAACGCCGGTAAACCTGCGCCGTATATTGCTACAGCGATTGCAATAGCGGCACTGTCAGCAGAGGTTGTTGCACCTCTTTCGAATAGAACAGTTACGACCGGCAAGGGAACAACGATCAGCGCAACAGCTGCCGGGATTGTCAATGCCAATGCAATTTCGGCGGCACGAGATATTGCGTCTTGGGACCCTGCGACATCACGAGCTTCCAACCTGCGTGCCAGATCTGGCAGAAGAACGATCCCGACCGCAATACCGACAACACCAAGCGGCAGTTGGTAAAGTCGATCTGCAGCATAAAGCCAGCCAACCGCACTTTCGAAAAATGAGGCAACCTGTTGGCCAACCAGCAGGTTAATCTGCATAACGCCACCAGCCAGAGCCGCAGGAAGCGCTACGGCCATCAGCCGGCGCAGGTCTGGGGTCAGGCGGGGCCAGCGTGGTCGGATGCGCAACCCGGCGCGTTCTGTGGCGACCCAAACCAAGGCTAGTTGCACAACTCCGGCCACTGGAACGCACCAGATCAAAGCCTGCACAACAGACCGGTCCACCACTGCAGCCCAAAACATTGCCAGGCAAACGAGAATATTTAACAAAACCGGTGCCGCCGCTGCGGCCGCAAACCGGCCAGACGCGTTTAACGCTCCGGAAAAAAGCGCAGCGAGGGAAATGAAAAAGATATAGGGAAAGACAACCCGTCCAAAGCCGATTGTCATATCAAAACGCGCGTCACCTGCAAAACCTCCGGCCGTCAACCATACGAGGGCAGGCATAAATACCAAAGCCACCCCGGTCAGGATAAACAGGACCAAAGCCAATCCATTCATTGCATCACTTGCAAAGTCTTCGGCATCGTCATCGGATTGCAGTTTTTTTGAAAAAATTGGAACAAAGGCCGCGTTAAACGCGCCTTCTGCAAAAAAACGCCGGAACATATTTGGCAAGCGGAACGCGGCAACAAAAGCGTCCATTACCGGGCCCGGCCCAATCCAGGCCAGGATCAACACCTCGCGCAGAACGCCAAGGACGCGGCTCATCAATGTCCAGAAGCCCACGGTCATTACACCGCGCAGCATGCGGATGGGTTTCATGTGTTATCTCGCTGCCACTAAGTCACATTGGGCTACCCGAGGTAGCATTTTTGCAAAAGGGGGGGCGGCCGGTTTGCCGGTAGAGTGTGGCCCTTCCACCCGATCACGTATGGGCGTGTTCGGCGCCGGTCGTGATGGCTGCCCGCAGTTTTCGTTCCAGTGTCTTTTGTTTGGCTTGAGAATGAAATTTAAGACCAAACATGTCTTTGACATAAAAGCTGTCGACTACCTGTTCACCATAGGTCGCAACAACTGCAGACGCGATGTAGACATTGGCTGCCGAGAGCGTCCGAGTAAGGTCGTACAGCAGGCCCGGACGGTCACGTGTATCGACTTCGATAATTGTGTAGATCTCTGATCCATCGTTGTCGAAAGTAATAGATGTTGGGACCCGAAACGCGCGCTCACGCTTTTTGATCTTGTCTTTATCCTTGATCGCCTCGCGGGCAACCACCTCTCCCTTCAGGGTTTTTACGATCATTTGCCTGAGGCGCGGAATACGACTTTCGCCGTAGGGTCTGCCTTCGGCATCCTGCAACCAGAATGCCGCTGTTGCGTAGCCATCCTTGCTGGTAAAGCTGCGTGCATCGGTCACGCTGGCACCTACCAAAGCAAGAGCGCCGGCCAGTCGCGTAAAGATACCGGGATGATCGGCAAGTGCAAAACAAGCCCGCGTTGCGTCACGATCCACGTCTGGATGTATGTCGATGCGGATTTCGTCATTGCCAAGATTGCGCAGAAGCTCTGCAAAGACTTCATGTGCCGTGACATGAAGTCCCTGCCAATAAGGGGGATAATGGCGATCCAGCTCGGCCATAATCTCGGTTTCGGACCATGTCAAAAGTCTGTCACGTAGGGTTGTTTGTGCCTCGGAACCCCGATTTTCGCGGTTCAGCGCCTCAAGCCCGTCTTCCATTGCGCGACGGGTCTGACGGTATAACGCACGTAAAAGAGCGGCCTTCCAATTGTTCCATGTATCGGGCCCGACCGCGCGTATATCGCATACCGTCAGTACCAAAAGCAGATCAAGCCGTTCACGCGTCTGCACAGCCTTTGCAAAGTCCTTTACCGTTCGCGGGTCTGCAATATCGCGTTTTTGCGCCATATCGGACATGAGCAGATGATAACGCACCAGCCATTCGACGGTTGCACATTCATCGGGTGTCAGCCCAAGTCGCGGAGCCACTTTCCGAGCGGTCTTGGCCCCGAGGATCGAATGATCTTCCATTCGGCCCTTGCCAATATCATGCAACAATAAGGCCACATAAAGAACCTTGCGATTGATCCCATTTTCCAAAATAGCGTTGGCGACAGGCAGTTCTTCGATGAGATGTCCATTCTCGATTTCCGATAAATGCCAGAGACATTGAATTGTGTGTTCGTCCACAGTGTAATGATGATACATATTGAACTGCATCATCGCGACGATCGGTTCAAACTCGGGAATAAATGCGGCGAGGACGCCAAGCTCGTTCATTCTGCGCAAGGCGCGCTCGGGATTGCCGTGGTCCAAAAGCAATTCAATGAATATCCGTTGTGCTTCGGTATCGCGGCGCATAGCAGCATCAATGAGGTGTAGGTTGGCTTTGACAAGGCGCATGGCCTCAGGGTGGATCAGCAAACCTGTACGCAGGGCTTCTTCGTAAAGAAGAAGGATGTTGAGCTTATCGGAGAGAAATGCAGTTTCATCGGCGATAGCCAAACGATTGTTCAGCACTTCGAACCCGGCAGCGACAGAAGGCGGGCGGCGAAAGATGCGCTCCAGCAGTGGTGCCGCCTTTGTCTGGTCGGCTTCTAGAGCAGTCAAAACAATGCGTGTCAGGTCACCAACTGCCGTGGCTTGCCGGAAATAATCCTGCATGAACCATTCAACCGCGCGACGCCCCCCTTTGTCTATGTAGCCCATGCGTTCGGCCACCATCACCTGCATATCAAATGTCAGCTGTTCAGTTGGACGTTTTGCAATCAGATGCAGATGACACCGCACGGCCCACAAATAGGCTTCGGCTTGAACGAATGTTTGGTATTCCTCAGGCCGAAACACACCCTTTTGAACCAAAGCGGCCGTATCGTCCGTGTGATGCACATATTTCGTGATCCAGTACAGTGACTGCAGATCACGCAGGCCCCCTTTGCCCTCTTTGACATTGGGTTCGACCATATACCGCTGGTTACCCTGTTTTTGATGCCGCAGTTCGCGTTCCTCAAGCTTGGCGTCGATAAATGCGCGCGCGGTACCGGCGAAAAGATCCTTCCACAGGCGGGTGTCGAATTCGACTGCAAGAGGGGCATATCCCGCTAAAAACCGATGTTCCAACATGGCAGTGCGGATAGTGAAATCTTCGGTTCCAAGGCGTATGCAGTCCCGGATCGTACGCGAGGAATGTCCGACTTTCAGCTTTAAATCCCAAAGGATATAAAGCATTGATTCAATTACGCTTTCCGCCCAAGGGGTGATTTTGTAGGGTGTTAAGAAAAGGAGATCGACGTCAGATTGTGGGGCCATTTCCCCGCGTCCATAGCCGCCTACGGCAAAAACGGCGATGCGCTCTCCCTCAGTGGGATTTGCAAGCGGGTGAAAGACCGTGCTGGCAATCTCCCAAACCAACGTCACAATACAGTCTGTGATATAGGTGTAGGACCGCACTGTGGCACGTGCAGAAGTACGATGAGGAGGGGTCACAAAGGCCGCTTCAATACATTGGCGCGCAGTTTTTACGGCACTGCTCATGCACGCAACAACGGCGGCACGTTGATCCTTTTCGCCCGCTGCGGATCTTAGCGCGTTTGTCACATCTTGACGTAACGCACTAAAGTCCAGGATCTCGGACGCGGGCAAGATCAGGTCTTTGCGACCGGCGGTATCAGGATCCGCCAAAGCTGGTTGGGGCAGGTTCAAGGATCACCATCTGTTTGTCAATTACTGCGGCGATGGCCAGCCCACGTTGGTTGGTGCCATCTGCGTTCAATCGGAATATACCGCTGGCACCGCGAAAACCAGCCGGTTGTGTCAGCGCCGCCGATGTCACAGCATCACGGCGTCCATTCAGCAAAAGTGCGCCGATGGCGACAATTCCATCATACGCCAGTCCCGCACGTGGATGCGGACCGGAGTCGTATGCCTGTGTATATCGCGTGTCGAATGCACCGGACGCAGCTTGATCCGGCAAAGCAAACCAACCGTTCTGAGCGCCGGGGTACGTATAAAGGTCCGGGCGCACATTCCACTGGGTCAGTCCAATGATCTGGATTTCACTTGGGTCCAGACCATTTTCAGGAAGCAGCTGTAAAAATAACGGCATCGCGCCATTGCTTGCATCTGTCGTGATGAAAAGGCTGGTAGCGCCTGTTTCGAGGATTCGCTGATCTACGACTTGCGCCGTTTCCGCAACGCCCTCTACCGTTTCTGGATACGCCAACGCCCCTGTGACGCGGGCGCCGGCGCCCGATGCTGCGGCCCGGATTGCATCAGCGCTGAATTGGCCTACGACCCCTTCGGGGTGCAGGATCAATGTTTCACCACGGGACTGTGCTGCGGCAAACCCCAGCAATCGTTCGGCCGTGTTTGCAAAGGTTGGTCCGAGTACAAAGACATTTCCACCGGCAATGGACGTGTTATTCGAAAAGCTCAGGACGTTCAGACCCTCGTCAGCCACGGCGCGTCCCGCAGCATTTGCGCTTTCGGCAAATAGCGGACCAAGAATGATCTGAGCACCATCGTCCGCGGCTGCCTGCGCGGCTTCCGCAGCGGTCTCTGGGATGCCCGCAGTATCATAGACGGAAAGCTCGATCGTCACTCCGTCAAGATCAGCAATTGCAAGTCGCGCTGCGTTTTCCAGGCTCTGCGCTATAGGCGCTGCGGCCTCGTCAGTTTGTGGTAACAACAATCCGACTTTGACCGGTTTGGCCGGATTGACAGTAGGACCTTGGCCCAATTGGCCAAATAACTGATCGTCGCAAGCTGCGAGCAAAAGGGCCGCCGTAAAGACGACCAATCGCGAGATGGGCTTGCGGGCGCGTGCGAGATTGGCGAACATGGCGGAGCTCCCTGACTGCGGTGCTATAAGGTTGTTGGGCGCGATCATACCTGCCGTGACAAAGGACGCCAGCCATGAAACCTCATACTGAAGTATTGCCTGCGGGTTTGTACATGGTTGCCACACCTATAGGGAATGCGCGTGATATTACATTGCGCGCTTTGGACGTATTGGCTTCTGCTGATGTTTTGGCCGCAGAGGACACACGTAACCTGCGACGTCTTTTACAAATCCACAATATTCCAATCGGTGATCGTCCTTTGGTTGCCTATCACGATCACAACGGCACCCGTGCGCGTCCCCGGCTTTTGCAAGCTTTGCAAAGTGGTCAGTCAGTGGCTTATGCGTCTGATGCGGGAACACCCATGATAGCAGACCCCGGCTTTGATCTTGTGCGTAGCGCGATAACCGAAGGCCACAATGTCACAACCGCGCCCGGAGCAACAGCTCTTGCGGCGGCGGTGACAGTTGCCGGATTGCCATCTGATCGGTTATTATTTGCGGGTTTTCTTCCCAATGGATCGACTGCCCGTCGCAAGGCACTGGTCGAACTTGGGCCCATCCCTGCGACGCTGATCCTGTATGAAAGCCCCAAGCGCCTGGCGGCTACACTCGCGGATGCTGCCGACGTGTTAGGCGACCGCCCCGCCGTCGTATGCCGTGAATTGACCAAGAAGTTCGAAGAATGTTTGCGAGGCCGACTAACGTCGCTCGCAGAACGGTACGTAGATTCACCGCCTAAAGGTGAAATCGTGTTGCTTATCGAACGTGGAGACACCGCAGCTGTTAACGAATTAGAAGTGGAGGCCGCGCTAAGAGACGCACTGACGGCACATACGGTAAAAGATGCTGCAACGATTGTGTCCAATGCTTTTGGTCTGCCACGCAGGCAAATCTACCAAATGGCCATGAGGATGAACAAAAGTGACTAAGGCAATCAGTCAGCGTTCGTTGACAAACTACCACGCGGGGGTTGCGGCAGAAAAGTCTGCGGCGCATTGGTATGCGCGCCAAGGCTGTCGGATTGATAATATGCGGTGGCGCGGCAAAGGTGGAGAAATTGACCTGATTGTTGAGGACGGTGAAGAACTGGTGTTCGTAGAAGTCAAGAAAAGTTCAAGCTTCCATCACGCTGCGCAATCCCTGTCCCATCGCCAGATCACCCGAATCGTTGCAGCTGCGTCCGAGTACCTCAGCACCCAGCCGATGGGAACGTTAACCCCGTCACGGTTTGATGTGGCTCTCGTCGATAAGGTCGGTCACGTTGAGGTGCTGCAAAACGCGTTTTGGGGTGACTGACCAAACTTTGTGGCCGATTTTTTGCCAAAATTATCGATTAGGTCGGGGGATCTGTCGTGCGTTCGAGCTTACCCGTTGAACCCTTTGGATTGATGGGCCATCTACACACGGGTAATCGGTAGGGGCAACAGCAATGAAAATCGCATTTCAGATGGACCCGATTGGTCCCATTGATATTAACGCAGACAGCACATTCCGTCTTGCAGAGGAAGCGCAGGCGCGGGGATATTCGCTGTTTTACTACACGCCTGAAAAACTGGCCTATGACGAAGGGCGAATTATCGCGCGGGGTCATGATCTGACGGTCCAGCGTATTGCAACAGATCACGCCAGTCTCGGACCGGAACGTGAGGTTGATCTGTCACAGTTCGATGTTGTTTGGTTGCGTCAGGACCCCCCGTTTGACATGTTCTATATCACGACAACGCATTTGCTGGATCGATTGGCGGCAACAACCCTCGTTGTGAATAACCCGTTCTGGGTTCGCAATTATCCCGAAAAGCTTCTGGTTTTGGATTTTCCCAATCTGACCCCCCCCACAGCGATAGCAAGGGATCTTGAGACAATCCGCAATTTTCGTGATCGTCATGGCGACGTGATCGTTAAACCGCTTTATGGTAACGGTGGCGCGGGGGTTTTCCGGCTTAAACCAAACGATAGCAATCTCAGCTCTCTTTTTGAATTGTTCACGGGGTTTTCGCGTGAACCGCTCATCGTTCAGAAATTTTTGCCAGCAGTCGTCAATGGCGACAAGCGCGTTATTCTTGTCGACGGAGAGCCGGTCGGTGCAATCAATAGGGTCCCCGCCCTTGGAGAGACCCGGTCGAACATGCATGTAGGCGGGCGTCCGGAAAAGATTGATCTTAGTGACCGGGATCTGGAAATATGTGCAGAAATAGGCCCATTGTTACGCGAAAAGGGACAGGTTTTCGTCGGCATAGATGTGATTGGAGATCGGCTTACCGAAATCAACGTGACCTCGCCTACTGGGATCCAAGAACTGGAGCGTTTTGATGGAATCAACGTTGCAGGAAAAATCTGGGATGCGATCGCGCAGCGGCGGCAGGGCTAAGTGCGTTTGCGCGGTGGCACCAGCCTGAATCCAATTGCTTCTGCGAGATGAGGCAGTTCGATCTGGTCCGAACCTGCGAGATCCGCGATTGTTCGGGCGATACGCAAAACACGGTGATAGCCTCGGGCAGACAGACCGAATTTTGTTCCGGCACGCAACAATAGGTTTTTGCCATCCGGACCCAACTCAGCGACTTCGGATAACAGATCGCCGCTGGCATCCGCGTTTGTTTGAACGTCTGGCGCGTCTTTATATCGGCTTTTTTGCACCTCGCGGGCTTTTGCAACGCGCAGCGCTACCTCGGCCGAGGTGGGTCCTGACGGGGGCAGTTCCAGATCTTGCAATGCGACTGGTGGGACATCGAGGCGCAAATCAAACCTGTCCATAAGAGGGCCGGATATTTTTGCCATGTAGTCTTCGCCGCAGACCGGCGCGCGTGAACAGGCGCGGTCTGCTTCGCTCAGGTATCCACAGCGGCAGGGATTGGCTGCCGCAACCAGCAAAAATCGGCTTGGGTAGGTCACGTGAGCATTGGCGCGTGACACCATCACATGTCCGGTTTCGATCGGTTGGCGCAGGGTTTCTAACGCGGTGCGCGGAAATTCCGGAAGCTCATCCAGAAACAGAACACCATTATGTGCAAGGCTTATTTCGCCGGGACGTGCACCGCGCCCACCGCCGACAAGAGCCGCGACCGATGCGGTATGGTGCGGATCTCGAAAAGGTCTGGTGACGGTCAATCCGTTTGTGCCCAGCAATCCCGCTATAGAGTGGATCATCGAAGTCTCTAACGCTTCATGAGCATCCATTAAAGGCATCAAACCGGGCAAGCGGGCGGCCAGCATGGATTTGCCCGAGCCGGGCGTGCCCACCATCAAAAGGTGGTGTCTGCCTGCCGCTGCAATTTCCAAAGCGCGTTTTGCCCGTTCTTGACCACGGACATCGCGTAATTCAGGCCCGTGTGACCGAGGGTTGATATTCTGGGGCCTACTTGGAGGCAGCGGATGCTGACCAGAAAAGTGCCGCATCACATCAAGTAGACTTTTGGCGCCAATGACGTTATCCGAACCAGCCCAAGCAGCCTCTGCACTGGAAGACTGGGGGCAAATGAGCGTTTTACCCAGCTCGGTCGCCGTCACGGCAGCCGGCAGGGCCCCCGCAACGGCACCAAGTGTTCCGTCGAGTGCCAACTCACCGATTGCAACGCTATTGGTAACCTTGTCCGAAGGCAGTGCGCCGATTGCCGCCAAAAGCGCCAAGGCAATCGGTAAATCGAAATGTGATCCTTCTTTTGGTAAATCTGCAGGTGACAAATTCACCGTAATGCGCCGTGATGGCATGGCAACAGACAAAGATGTCAGCGCGCTGCGAATTCTGTCACGGGCTTCGGAGACCGCTTTATCTGGAAGGCCTACGATTGCAAAACCGGGCAAGCCCGCAGTGATGGCGCATTGCACCTCAACGGGGCGCGCTTCGGCGCCTTCGAATGCGACGGTAAAGGCTGTGGATCCCATATTCGGCACGTTGATAAAAATGTCTTTAGGAATAGTTAACTAAAAATGGACAGAACAGACTTAGATGCGCCAAAGCATTGTTACGGATTCGCCGTGAGCGCTCCTTATTCGCGCCAAATTTCCAAAGCATACAGATGTTCAAAGCTGCTACAGCTTATCCCGGCACTGGGCGCCAACAGCCCCCATCTCACGCGAACCGGTGCCGGGACCATAGCTGGACTGCCATTGACCTTGCCCACAGTCTCTATACGCTTATGTTCAGCTTAAATAAATTCCACACAAACGGGGCTGTATATGCGTGATTTTCACCTTCCGGGGCGATCTGCTGTTTTTGCGATGAACGGTATGTGCGCGACATCTCATCCTTTGGCGGCACAGGCAGCTATTGATATCCTTCAGCGCGGGGGCAATGCGATGGATGCGGCCATTGCCGGGGCCGTCCTGCTGGGGGTATGCGAACCCCAGATGACAGGGATCGGGGGCGATTGCTTTGCTCTCGTTAAATCTCCATCGAGTGATGATGTTGCAGCTTTGAATGCATCGGGTCGCGCGCCAAAGGCGGCAGATGCTGCGACGCTGCGGGCTCAGGGCCATACTGTTGTTCCGGTCTACGGTCCGGAAGCTGTTACCGTTCCCGGAGCCATTGACGGCTTTTGCCACTTGTCAGACACATGGGGCAAGTTGGGTTTGTCTGACAGTTTGGCGCCTGCGATCCGCTACTTTGACGAGGGTGTGCCTGTCGCGCCGCGGGTTGCATTTGATTGGACCGCAAATGCTAAGGTCTTGAAGGGGGCAGCACGGGAGTGGTACCTTACAAAAGGTCAGGCGCCTGAGGTTGGTGCGCGTTTTGCCTTGTCAGGACAAGCCGAAGTTCTGCGGCGAATTGCGCGACATGGACGCGATGCCTTCTACACCGGTGAGGTCGCCGAAGATATGCTGGCCGCTTTGACCTCGGTTGGGGGTCAACATACGCCCGAGGATTTTGCTGCCAACAGTCCAACTTCGACGCAGCCCATCAGTGGACCCTACAAAGGCCATGATCTGATAGAGCATCCGCCCAACGGGCAGGGCGCCACAGCTCTTTTATTGCTCAACATTCTTTCCCATTTCGACCTGTCATCCATGGATCCATGGGGCGCAGAACGCGCGCATATCGAAGCTGAGGCAACAAAACTGGCATATGATGCGCGGAACCGGTTTCTTTCAGATGCAGAAACCATGACAAAGCTGGATTACATGACGGCGCCGGAAACCGCAGCAAAACTAGCGTCATTGATTGATCCCGCGCGTGCTCTGCAAGGCGTGGCCAAGGTGGCTGAGGCTGTTCACCGTGACACAATCTATATTACGGTCGTTGATAAAGACCGGATGGCGGTGTCTTTGATCTATTCCATCTTCCATGGCTTTGGATCCGGTATCGCGTCTGAAAAATTTGGAATCTTACTGCAAAACCGCGGCGCTGGTTTTTCCCTAGAGCAAGGTCATCCCAACGAAATGCAGGGGGGGAAACGACCCATGCATACGATCATTCCGGGTATGCTGGCGCGGGAAGGAAAGGTAATAATGCCCTTTGGTGTGATGGGGGGGCAGTATCAGCCTGCAGGTCACGCACGGGTTGTCACGTCCCTTATCGATTACGGGCTACCGCTTCAGGCGGCATTGGATGGGCCACGTTTATTTGCCGAAAACGATGTTCTCAAGGTTGAGAGGGGTTATTCGGAAAAGGTGCGCGCAGATCTTTTGGACAAAGGCCATAAAGTGGTTGTACCCGACGAAGCTCTTGGCGGAGCACAAGCGATTGAAATTCGTGATGATGGGGTCTTGGTTGGTGCCTCCGATCCTCGTAAGGACGGATGCGCATTGGGATATTGATATATACTTTTGAGCCAAAAAAAGACTGTCTGAGTCCTTTTTCTGCTCCGGGCTGTGCTGAATATGATTCGTTTAATGTCTGCTGATGGGGTGCAAAGCTGATATATCACAACATTGTGCCTCAAACTGTCGTTGAAGATGGTCAAAGTTGAGTCTTTATCAAATATATATTTGTCAGGGACTTACGTGATTTCACAGAGTTTTGATCCACATGTTACATCATCAAAATTGCCATTTTGCCTTATTTTTGCCATGTATATTGGGAGATATTGTGGGAAATCTTGGACGCTAATGTGTCAGTGGTCGGTGTCCGCTGGGTTTGGGGTCTTTCAAACAAGGTGCGACAGAAATGGCTACTTTCAACGCGAACAGCAATCCGCCAACGACTGATGGTCGTGACGATATTATCGGGACAGTGGATGCAGACGTAATCGAGGCTTTAGAAGGCAACGATGATATTTCCGGGCTGGACGGCAACGACAACATAGACGCCGGAGACGGCAATGATGACGTGGTCGCTGGTGACGGGAACGATACGGTC
>JAYQEA010000115.1:0-12341 GCA_038138625.1 Roseivivax sp. | reverse complement strand
TGTAAGGAACTCTCAAAACCCCGTTAGGTCGGGGTCAACGCACGATTATGATCGATTATGCGTTCGTTACACGCAAGCTAACAAGCCGCTGTATGTCTGTTTCCGCCCATACCAGCGCATAGAACCTTAGACGTTGCGCGCAAACTCCGTTAGGTCCGACATCACGAACACCAATCGTCTTATGAGCCATTGCAAGACGACCGTTAAATTCCCAAAGCCCGTCATGAGCGAAGGTAAGCGGAAAAGACCACACGCTTCTCTATCACGCAGGATGCATTTGTGGCCAAGGATGATACCTGTGCCAAGACTGCGCAATTTGCAATATGCGTGCATCTGAATCCGGCGGCCCGAAGACTTGTATTCCCATGGGCAGACCATCTGTACCAAACCCTGCGGGCAGCGAGATGGCCGGTAGACCGAGCAGACTGACCGGGATCACAACCTCCATCCAGCGATGATATGTATCCATGGATTTTCCAGCAATTTCAGTCGGGTGAACTTGGTTCTTGTCAAAGGGCCAGACCTGTGCGGACGGAAGAACAAGCGCGTCATATCGTTCAAACAACTTCATCGCGGCATCGCGCCACACTGTCCGCAAATGGCTCGCCTCGTGCACATCCGTCGCGCGCAATGCAAGACCCTGTTCCACCTCCCACACTGCGGCTGGTTTGAGAAACGCGCGCTGATCCGGATCATTGTAGATTGCGCGCTTCAATCCAGAAAGTTCGAATTGCCGCAGCCGTGTCCAGGAACTCCAAATCTGCGATGCGTCCATCGGGGCTGGCACGGCCTCAATGTTCGCTCCTGCATGTTCCATGTCACCCAAGGCGGCCGTACAGGTCTCCAAAATACCATTCTCCATTGGAAAGGCACCGTCCCAGTCGCCAAGCCAGCCAAGATTCAGATTGCGCAGCGATCCGTGATCAATCCGGTCCAGACGCGCAAGCCGGGGATCAGATCCAACCTGAGTGCGTAGCAAGGCCGCCAAATCTTTCGGGCTACGTGCCATCGGGCCCAAGGTCGCGAGACGATACAAATACGCCTCCGGATCTGGTCGGGGGTCTGGCGGGATCAAACCCCACGTTGGTCGGAACCCGTACACGTTGTTCCATGCAGCGGGATTGCGCAACGATCCCATCATGTCTGATCCATCAGCGACAGCCAGCATGCGCGTGGCAAGTGCCACGGCTGCGCCACCGCTGGATCCACCGGCACTGCGGCTTAAATCATAGGGGTTACTGGTCATTCCATGCACAGGATTGAAGCTATGGCTTCCCAAGCCGAACTCTGGTGTGTTGGTCTTGCCAATAAAAATCGCACCTGAGGCCCTCAGATTGGCCACCATACCGCAATCTTTTGGCGCAATATGGTCCCGAAACAAGGGCGAGCCATAGCTGCTCGGCAATCCCTCAACATCGGCCAAGTCCTTGATGGCCATAGGGATGCCGTGCAACCAGCCCTGTCGCGGTGTCGCGTCAGCGGCGGCTGCGGCCGCCATCAAGGCTGTTCGTTCCCCAAGAGACACGATGGCATTCACATCTGGGTTGCGATCCGAAATAGCGTCCAGGGTCGCAGCCATAAGCTCTTGTGCGCGAAGCGTGCCCCTGGCCAATGCCTCGGACAAGTCTAGCGCATCTTTTTCCAATAGATCAGTCATGCAGACAGGTTATCTCAGTGGATCGACGACGCCACCCCAAAATTACGCCAAAGCATGATCTTGCCATAAAAGTAGGGCGTCCGACGCAAGGTGAAGCGGCCCATTTAGGGTCAGCGAACCGCGCGTCACCACCCCTCCGGCTTTTCCGCAGCCGTGCCTTGAAACCAAAAAACATGGGCTTTGCGTCCCCATGCTACCAGTCGTATGACGGTACAGGTTCGGAGATTTTTATCCCGGCACTTAATCCTCTGCACGCGCGTCAGCGCGCGATTTGCCTGCAACTTGCTGTGCGAGCGTTGCCTCCATAAAAGGATCCAGATCGCCATCCAGCACACCTTGTGTGTCGGCCGTCTCATGATTGGTCCGTAGATCCTTGACCATCTGATACGGCTGCAAAACATACGAACGTATCTGATTGCCCCAACCCGCGTCGCCCTTGGCCTCATGCATGGCGTTCACTTCAGCATTTCTGCGGTCCAGCTCTAATTGGTATAATCTGGACTTCAGCGCCTTCATCGCGATGTCGCGGTTTTGGTGTTGGGATTTTTCCGAACTCGTAACCACTATCCCGGTGGGATGGTGCGTGATCCGCACGGCAGAGTCAGTGGTGTTCACGTGCTGCCCGCCTGCCCCGGAGGACCGGTAGGTATCGATGCGAATATCGGCCGGGTTCACGTCAATCTCGATATTATCATCGATCACCGGATAGGCCCCAACGGCGGCAAAACTTGTTTCTCGTGTGCCTTTTCCAAAGGGTGAGATCCGGACCAGACGATGCGTCCCACTTTCCGATTTCAGCCAGCCGTAGGCATTTTTACCCTTGATCTGATAGGTCACGGATTTGATCCCCGCCTCGGTACCTGGTGTTTCTTCCTGCAAGTCGACTTCAAATCCGCGTTTTTCTGCCCAGCGGATATACATCCGCGCCAACATCAACGCCCAATCGCATGCCTCGGTGCCCCCTGCCCCGGATTTGATTTCAAGGAAACTGTCATTGCCGTCGGTTTCCCCATCCAAAAGAGCCTCCAGTTCCTTGGAGGCAGCCTTGATCGCCAACGCCGCCAAGGCTGATTCAGCCTCGGCCACAACCTCGGCATCGTCCTCCAGTTCACCCAATTCGATCAGTTCAAGCTGATCACTTAACTCTTGTTTTATAGAGCTGTAAATTTCCATCGCATCTACAAGGGACTGCCGGTCGCGCATGAGTTTTTGCGCAGCCGCCTGATCATTCCATAAATCAGGCGCCTCGATCCTTGCGTTAAACTCCTCGAGCCGATGCTCCGCTGTATCCCAGTTCAACCGCTGACGCAGCAGATCAAGGGATTTTTCAATCTGATCAACGGTATTTTGCAAGTCTGCGCGCATGAAACACTCCTCAAAGGCTGCAATGAATGCCCTCGTCCTGCATCGCGTGATAGCAACGCACCACACCAACGACAAGCCGATGCACCAGATATGAGGTTATAAGATACAAAGCTTGTGAATGAAGCCGCACAAGATTTCCCCAAAGCCATAGATGCCTTGACTATGGGGCAACTAGTACAGCCCACCCGAACTAAGTGACCCAAAGGATGCGCGTGGTCCAACGACCCCAGTACCACCAGACGAGGTTGTAACGGTTCGCGCCTCTCCGGCTTCTTCTGCAGGGGCGATCAGATCGAACTCACCCGACATTGCAAAACCGCCATCGAACTGCATGCCAAAAATCGGCTCTTCGCCCAACCTGAAACACTCCGCCGCCACGTTGTCGCCAGTGGCATCGTCAGGAAGGCGCGTGCCATTGAACCGGTCGATCTTAATGAACATACAGCTCTCCGGGACACGGAAGTCCCCACCACCATACTGCTGGATCGCCTGTGCCATGAATTCGTTGAACACCGGCCCGCAGTATCGTCCCCCCGACGCGCGCGGACCCAACGATCTGGGCGTATCAAAACCGATAAAGCAGCCCGCCACGATGTTCGAGGTAAACCCGACGAACCAAACATCTTTGGCATCGTTGGTAGTGCCTGTTTTTCCAGCGGCAGGAACAGGAAGGTTCACAGTCGCAGAGGCTGTGCCACGGTCAACCACACCCCGCATCATCGACGTCAACTGATAGGCTGTCACAGGATCCATAACGCGTTCACGGTTCGAGATGATAACCGGCGCCTGTCCTTGCGGCAGGCTCGACATGGTACAATCAACACAATTACGCCGGTCGTGCCGGTAGACGGTATTTCCCCATCGGTCCTGTACACGATCAACCAGCGTCGGCTCTACGCTTTCTCCGCCATTGGCAAACATCGCATAGGCAGCGACAATCTGAAATAACGTGGTCTCTTGAGATCCAAGAGAGTTGGCCAGGACGGGTTGCAACTGGTCGTAGACACCAAAACGCTCGGCATAATAGCCAATTGTTTCCATGCTGACCTCTTGTGCCAAACGCACAGTCATCAAGTTCCGCGATTGTTCAATACCCGTGCGCAGCGGTGTCGGACCATAAAACTTGTTGCTTGCGTTCTTTGGGCTCCAGACACCCTGAGGTGTGTCGATTTCGATCGGTGCATCGATAACAATTGTTGCCGGGCTGTAGCCGCTGTCGAGAGCTGCGGCATAGACAAACGGTTTGAAGCTGGATCCTGGCTGACGTTTCGCCTGTGTCGCCCGATTGAAAACCGAGTGCTGATAACTGAACCCGCCCTGCATGGCAATCACGCGCCCGGTGTTAACATCCATCGCCATAAACGCGCCCTGAATTTCAGGCACCTGCCGCAACGACCAATGGGCAAATTCGCCCGCGTCATCCAAAAGACGACGCACGTGCACAATGTCACCCACTTTGTAGTTGTCATAAAAATTACCAACCATCCAACGGATATCCTTGCGCGGGACCGATTGAATGCCCTCAACGTTTTCGATGCCAACACGGATCTGTTGATCGCCTAGCTGAAGCACAACAGCTGGATACCATTGCCCGTCCAGATCAATATCGCGTGGCACACGAACAGCCGACAAGGCGGCGCGCCAATCGGCTTCCAAGCCAAGCGCGGCCTCGGGAATGCGTTCTCCGGTTCCGCGCCAAATTTTTTGATCCCGATCATAGGACTCCAGCGCTTTTTGCAACGCCACAGCCGCAAGAACCTGCATCTCGGGATCTGCTGTCGCCCGCACACTGAACCCGCCGGAAAAGAACTCTCCCTCACCAAAATCCCGGCTTAACTGGCGTCGGATTTCGTCGGTAAAGTAATCACGCGGAGGAAGCCCTGCCTGAAAGGGCGTGAAATCTCCATTTTGCACAGATCGCAAGGGCTGATCTGTTTCAGACTGCATAACGCTTTGGGATATGTAGCCATTCTCATACATTTCGCGCAAAACGAAGTTGCGGCGCGACATCAGGCGGTCTTTTCTACGAACCGGATGGTAGTCCGATGGTGCCTTTGGCAGTGACGCCAAAAAGGCCGCTTCATGCGGCGCCAGGTCGGTCAGGGCTTTGTTAAAGTAGGTCTGCGCCGCAGCGGTGACGCCATAACTGTTCTGACCCAGGAAAATTTCGTTCAGGTACAGCTCGAGGATTTTTTCCTTGGACAGAGTATTTTCTAGACGCGCCGCAAGAATGATTTCCTTGATCTTGCGCTCAATCTCCCGATCACCAGATAACAGGAAATTCTTCATCACCTGTTGTGTGATGGTCGACGCCCCACGTAAATTTTGACCCCTTGACTGAACAGCTTCGACGGCTGCGGCTGCAATCCCCCGCAGGTCGTACCCTTGATGGGTATAAAAATTTTTGTCCTCCGCAGAAATGAACGCGCGCTTGATCAGATCAGGGATTTCCTCTGCCGGCGTAAAAAGCCGCCGTTCGCGCGCAAATTCATCAATAATCTGCCCTTCAACGGAATAGATGCGGCTGATTGTGGGCGGTGTGTAATTTGCAAGACGCTCGTGACTGGGCAGATCACGTCCGTACATCCAGAAAATCGCACCGACCGTCAAAGCAGCCGTCGCAATGCCCATGGTGACAAAACTGAAAAGCGTGCCAAAAAATGAAAGAACGAAACGCAGCACCGCGCACTCCATACCAGGATGAGGTTGGGCGGACTATACAACGCGCATACCAAACACAAAAGCCCGCGTGACGGTAACGGCGCAATTCAGCAGATTATTTGAACCGCAGACGTTGAAGTGCTGCGTCTTCAATCGCCCAAACCTGCAAACCGTCGCGGATACCGGCCGCAAGACGGGCCCGCCAAAGGGGATCCTTGAGGTTTCTCAAATCTGCCTGCGTTGACAAAAAACCCACCTCAATCAGAATCGAGGGAATGTCCGCAGATTTCAGAACGGAAAAACCGGCCTGTCGCAAAGGGCGCGCATTGACCCGTCCAACCGCGTTTTGAATACCTGCGATGACCTTATTCGCCAAAGCAAGGGATCGCGGCGCCGAATCCTGACGAGCGATGTCCAATAAAACGGTTGCAATCTGATCATCGGCCACACTCAGATCCAGCCCCCCCAGAATATCATCGCGATCATGGCGTGCCGCCAAAGCCGCAGAGGCCTGATCGCTCGCCTGCTCTGATAAAATATAAACCGTCGCTCCTTCTGCACGTCCTTCGGCCAAAGCGTCTGCGTGAAGGGATATAAAGACGTCGGCCTGCGTTTGCTGTGCCAAGGCAACGCGTGTCTCCAGGGGGACAAAAACATCCGCATCACGTGTCAGGAACACCTCAAAACCACCCGCACGGCGCAGCACCTCCTGCAATTCGCGCGCCATGGCGAGCATCAGTGCAGCCTCTTCAATTCCGTCGCGCAGCGCGCCGGGATCAATCCCACCATGACCGGGGTCCAGCATAACCCGCAAGGTGCGGGAGCCGTTTTTGAATGGCTCCGAAGACGACGCACCCGCCCAAAGATCCGGCGAACGCCGCACCTCGGACGGAACGCCTGATGCGGCATCAAAATCGCCCTGACTGGCACGCGACAGCTGCATGACCAGATCTGCCGAGCCATCCTGTTCGTGAACCGTCATTCCCGCCGACACAATCGCCACGGGTTCGACCAGATCTGCGATCAGCCTCGACCACCCCTCTCCAATCCACATCATGCTCAGGGTTTTGATTCGTCGGCTATCGCTGTAGGGTCCCAAGTCGATCGGCATCACACCAAGAAACTCGATCACCAGCCGGTTCGGTGTATTCAGCGTATAAATCCTGTGCGGTACAGGTTGGCTGAGACGAAGGCTCAGATCTGTTTGACCGCTCAGCAGGCGATCATCAATAACCACCGCGTCCGGCAGGATCTGCGCCTGCGCCCGCATATCCTGGGCAAAAACACCCTGCGATGTTGCCCAAACCATCAGTATCGCGAGAAACCAGCGCATCAGCGTTGCGCCATGTAGGCCGCAAGTCGCAAAAGACCTTCTTCTATGTCCTCTGTGCTGCGTGCATATGAAAATCGAATGGTCTGGTGGCCCCGCACGGGGTCAAAATCCAAACCCGGCGTCACAGCGACCCCCGCATTTTGGAGCAGTTCATGACAAAACACCCGGCTGTCATCTGTCAGCGCACTGACGTCGGCATAGACATAAAATGCCCCATCCGGCGGCGCAATCCGGTCAAAGCCTGCCTTGGGCAAGCCCTCTAACATCAAATCACGATTGCGGTGATAGACGGCCATGTTGGCCTCAAGTTCAGGAATTGCATCAAGCGCGGCCAAAGCGGCGATCTGGCTTGCGTGACTGGAACAGATAAACATGTTCTGCGCCAGCCTTTCCACTTGGCGGACCTGCGTCTCGGGTACAACAAGCCACCCCACACGCCACCCGGTCATTGAAAAGTATTTCGAAAATGAATTGATGACGACAACATCATTGCTCAGTTGCAGCGCTGTCACAGCCTTTTGTTCGTATTCTATCCCATGATAAATTTCGTCTGACAGAAACGCCGCATTCCGGTCACCACACAGGTCAATCAACGCGCCCAAAGCCTCTTTGCCCAGCATCGTCCCTGTCGGATTCGCGGGAGAGGCTACCATCAGCCCGTCAAACTGCACCTGTCCCAGATCCTGCGGTGTCGGCTGATAGCGGTTTGTCGCCGACGTCTGCACCTCGACCGCTTCGATATCCATGGCGTGCATGATCTGGCGATAACTGGGATAGCCCGGTGCACCCAGGGCAATCCGGTCTCCGGCATCAAAAAATGCAGCAAAGCTCAGCAAAAATCCGCCGGAGCTGCCGGGCGTAACAACCACCCGCTTGGGATCAAGGTCAACATCGTACCATGTTCCATAAAGCTGTGCGATGCGCGCGCGCAGAGCCGGCAGGCCAAGCGCCACAGTATACCCAAGGGACTGTTCCTGCATACATTTTTGTAATGCTTCGCGCGCGGCCTGTGGTGCTGGGGTGCCTGGCTGGCCAACCTCCATGTGAATGATGCGGCGTCCAGCTTCCTCGGCTTGGCGCGCAGCTTCCATGACGTCCATCACAATAAAGGGATCTACCGCCCCGCGTCTTGAGTTCCGCATCGCTTCCTCCTTACATAGATAGATGCACTGGTAGAGGCGAAAGGCAGGAACGGTCAATGCAAAGACGACCCCTCAAGCAGTTGGCTTGTATCGCCATGTGTTGGATCATGATGACGATACCGGCCCAAGCCGTGACCCTTTTGCGTGACGCGGGGATTGAACATGGCCTGTCCAAGCTGGCCGCGCCGATCCTGAGAGCGGCTCAATTAAATCCGAACCAAATCAAAGTACTTGTCGTTCAAGACGACCAACCAAATGCTTTCGTGACTGATCCATGGCATATCTTTGTCACATCAGGCCTGATACAACGTCTTGAGACCGCGGCGCAGATACAATCCGTGCTGGCCCATGAAGCCGCGCATATCGCCAATGGCCACTTAAGCCGTCGCCGTACCAATGCGCGCGCTTCGCAAACAGCGGCCGGGATCGGCATGGCTCTTGCTGCGGCCACTGGTGCTCTGACCAACAATGGCCAGGCGGCGACTGGGCTCGTTCTTGGCCTGCAATCCAGTGCGGAGCGCCGGTTTTTGTCACACACGCGGGCCGAAGAAAGCGCGGCCGATCTGGCGTCGGTCCGCATTTTACGACGCGCCGACGTGGATCCGCGTGCAACGCTTGATGTGTTGAGGATTTTTGAAGGGCAGGAAAGCCTGGCAGCGCACCGGCAGGATCCATATGTGCGGACCCATCCATTCAGCCGGGCGCGTATTCGGGCATTGCAGGCACTGATTGACACCGGCCCGGTCATTCCAGCGGATAAAGAGGCCACGTATTGGTACACGCGTCTTCAGGCAAAACTATCCGCGTTCCAGCGGTCACCAAATTGGAGCTTGCGTCGTGCAAAAGCGGATCCTTACGCGGATGTTGCCGCCCTGAGACGTGCCGTGGCACATCATCGTCTGGCAGATCTTGCATCTGCGCTTCGCGAAATTGATCGCGCGCTGGCCTTGCGTCCAAAAGACGGGTTTCTTTTGGATCTCAAAGCAGAAATCCTGCTAAAAAATCGTCAATTTTCCGAAGCTGCGCGGGTCTATGCCACCGCTGTGACGCAAACGGATGGTCATGCGCTTGTCTTGGGTGGACATGGACGGGCCCTGCTGGCCAATGGTGATTTAACCAATGCCTTACCCGTACTTGTGTCGGCACGGACGAAAGATGTGGCAGATGCGCGTGTTCTGCGTGACCTTGCTGTTGCCTACGCACGCAGCAAAAAACCGGGTATGGCCTCTGTCGTTACAGCGGAACGGTATATGATACAGGGCCGGCCCAATGATGCCCGCTTGCATGCCAAAAGAGCGGCTGACCAACTGCCGCGTGGATCCGAGGCATGGAACCGAGCCATGGATGTGTTACACGCGACTAAACCTTAAAGACTCACCAAAGGATGCTAACATGTCACGTCTCTTGCTTGCTCTTGCCGCCTGCACCACCCTTGCCAACCCGGCAATCGCCTTTGATATCGACGCTATGAATGCACAAGAGCGCAACGCTTTTGGTGAAGAGGTACGTCGCTATATCCTTGAAAATCCTCAAATCATTATGGAAGCTGTGGCAATCCTCGAAGAACAGCGTGAAGCTGATCAAATGAAAAATGACGTCTCACTTGTCGCGGCAAATTCGCAGGCCCTTTTCCAGGACACCAATAGCTGGAGCGGTGGCAACCCTGACGGTGACATCTCTCTTGTCGAGTTTGTAGACTACCGGTGTGGCTATTGTCGGCGTGCCCATGACGAGGTCGCAGCCCTTGTGTCAAGCGATGGCAATATCCGGCTCATTATAAAAGAGCTGCCTATTCTTGGCGAAGCGTCCGTGCTGTCATCCCGGTTTGCCATCGCCACGCGCCAGCTTTTTGGGGACGAGGCCTATAAACTGGCGCATGACGCCCTTATTGCCCTGAACAGCGATGTAACCCCAGCCGTGCTAAGCCGTTTGGCAAATGCACTCGGGTTGGACAGTCAGGCCGTTTTGACCCAAATGGACAGCCAGGACGTCACAGATGTGATAAACGCCAATCGGCGTCTGGCCCAAGAGATGGCGATTAACGGAACACCAACCTTTGTTATGCAGACGGTCATGTTGCGCGGATATTTGCCTCTGGATGGGTTGCGGCAGGTGCTGGATGACGTTCGGGCCGATGGCTAACGCCTCGGGTTCGCGCCACCAGAAATTCATACACCGGGTCTTTTCTTGTTGGCGGATCTGAAGAATTTGTGAGGTCGTTTTTTGCGGGTGTCAGAGAGGCGTTCGATGTAAAATCTCTGGGTTAGGCGTCAGCCTTCCGTTTCGCGCACATTTTCATGCTGCCATCTGATGCGCACCTCAGGGGCCTCTTTGATGTGCAGCAGATTTTCCGGTGCGAAGCACATAAGTTTCAGTCTGGGGATAACGCCATGCACAGGGCAGACAACTTGGGCCATCGGCGTTGAAGACAGGGATCGTGGCGAGGAGATTGATTGAAGACGAGACAACCAACACAGCGACCCAGCGGTCTGTTTTGATGCTCAATACGGTGTCTGACCGGCGTCTTACAGCACGGCAACGCAGGCTGGGTCCACCCGATTTCGAGGGCAAGCCATTTTGTGCCGGGTGACGTTAAGGCCAGTTTGACGGCCCTCGCGCCTTTGCCAGCCACATCCCACGAGGCCGCTCCTTAGTTCTTAAGATGAACCAAGACCGCTTTTCTCAAATAGCGCTATGTGACGCCATCGTCCCAAAAAATTGACGACCTGAAAGACGCATTGCCCATTTCCAAATTCCACGCTATCGGAACGATATGTTGGATAACCGCCCATCCCTCCCGCCCGAGATTGCTCGACGCCGCACATTTGCCATTATCTCGCATCCTGATGCGGGCAAAACGACGCTGACGGAAAAGTTTCTTTTGTATGGTGGCGCGATCCAGATGGCCGGTCAGGTGCGTGCCAAAGGCGAGGCACGCCGTACCCGCTCCGACTTTATGAAAATGGAGCAGGACCGGGGTATTTCGGTATCCGCATCGGCCATGTCTTTTGACTTCAGAGAGTTCCGCTTTAATCTGGTGGATACGCCGGGACATAGCGATTTTTCCGAAGATACCTATCGGACCCTGACTGCGGTTGATGCCGCTGTTATGGTGATTGATGGCGCAAAGGGCGTGGAAAGCCAGACGCGGAAGCTGTTCGAGGTTTGTCGCCTGCGCGATCTGCCTATTTTGACCTTTTGCAACAAGATGGACCGGGAAAGTCGCGATACCTTTGACATTATTGACGAGATTCAGGAAAACCTTGCGATCGACGTGACCCCTGCAAGCTGGCCAATCGGTGTCGGGCGCGATTTTTTGGGATGTTATGATCTGCTCAACGACCGTTTGGAACTGATGGATCGTGCAGACAGAAACAAGATTGCAGAAACCATTGCCATCAATGGTTTGGATGATCCAAAACTGGCGGAACATGTGCCTGCGCATCTACTCGACCAGCTGATCGAAGAGATCGAGATGGCGCGTGAACTGCTGCCCGCCTTGGATCCGCAATCCGTTCTAGAAGGCCACATGACCCCAATCTGGTTTGGCTCGGCCATAAACAGTTTTGGGGTGAAAGAGCTGATGGACGGTATTGCAAGTTTTGGACCCGAGCCGCAGGTCCAATCAGCAGAGCCGCGCCAAATTGCACCCGATGAAAAGAAAGTCTCCGGTTTTGTCTTTAAGGTGCAGGCCAACATGGATCCAAAGCATCGCGACCGGGTTGCCTTTTTACGGCTTGCCTCGGGACATTTCTTGCGGGGCATGAAATTGACCCATGTGCGCAGCAAAAAACCTATGACGGTGTCCAATCCGGTTCTCTTTCTTGCTGCGGATCGTGAGTTGGCGCAAGAAGCCTGGGCAGGCGATATAATCGGCATTCCCAATCACGGACAGCTGCGTATTGGCGACACGCTCACCGAAGGTGAGGCGCTGCATGTAACCGGAATTCCAAGCTTTGCACCGGAATTGCTGCAAACCGTCCGCGCTGGCGATCCGCTCAAAGCCAAACATCTTGAGAAGGCCTTGATGCAGTTCGCCGAGGAAGGTGCCGCTAAGGTATTCAAACCGATGATCGGATCTGGGTTTGTAGTTGGTGTTGTCGGAGCGCTTCAGTTCGAGGTCCTCGGCAGCCGGATTGAGCTGGAATACGGTCTGCCCGTAAGATTTGAGCAATCCCAGTTC
>JAYQEA010000114.1:0-12501 GCA_038138625.1 Roseivivax sp. | reverse complement strand
ACCGACCACACCTCCGAGCGCCCCCATTCGACGCACGGCATATTGACCCCCGACGGGGCTGGCAGGCTGCCTAGCGTTTCACGTCCTCGCCTCCATTGCCCAGTTTGAGCGGGAACGGATTTCCGAGCAGACAAAAGAAGGGCTGGCTTCTGCTCGAAAACGCGGGCGGATCGGTGGCAGGCCCCGCGCCCGCGCCTTTGTCGTTGGAGAAGAATTTGATCAGCACCGCCGCGTCTCATCGAGAGTTGCAACGGATGCCGCATTTTTTACCGTAACCCTATGTCGATGAATTTCTTCAAGAAGCTGGAAGAGACGAAGTGGCTGCCGTGGGTTGGCATGTTGCCGTTCATTATTCTTCCGCTGCTTGTTGTTCTCGACGGGGAGCCTGCGCGTGGCGTCGGCATCTTTGCGGTTTTCGCAAGCGCATTTGTTGCAGTGCTTCTGTGCGGCAAACTCGGCGCTTTCACTGCCGAGCGGGCACTCAAAGCCTCAGAGAACCTCACCAGCAGGATTGCTGTCGCATTTAGTGCGTTCGGGTTCATGTTTCTGCCAGTCCACGTCGGAACATACACGAACGCAAACATGGGTACTGACATCGACATGCATTCGATTGGTGCGCATTTTCTCTGGGCTTGCTGTGGAGCCGTGCTGTTCTTTTCGGTAAGTCCATCCGCGAAGTAACGGCGATTCAAGCAGACTGAACCTGAAATGCTCATTGCCGCGCCTCCTCGAGGAGCGAGGCAAGCTGGCGCTCGATGGTCAGCAAGCGGCAGGCAACCGTCAGCGCGTCGAGGACGGTGCGTCCCACCTGCACGGCATGGTTCAGCCAGTGGGTAATCTGGTTGAGGTTGCCGCCGATGCGCCCAACGGCCAGCACAAGCGCGGGATCGACGCGGGGGATGGGCTCACGAAGGCGTGCTTCGGCCAGGCCCAAGGCCTCGCGCAGCAGGCAGACCAGCGGTCTCAGCCCTGACGCGATATAAAGTCAAACATACCTGTTTATCTGCCTGACACAGGGCTTCGCTCCTATCCTTCATTTTTCTGCTATGAGGTAACGCTCCCATTGAGAGATTTAGTGAAGTTTATATGGCAAAAAGCGCCCCGCTCTAGCTCAAGCGGCTACCCCAAGGCTGCCGCTTTCACGTCGTCATCAATATAAGGGACATACTGTTCGAAGTTATCTGCAAACATTTGCACCAACATCTCAGCTTGTGTGTCATAGGCAACCTTGTCGTCCCATGTTTTACGCGGTTCAAGGAGTAGAGAAGGCACACCCTCAACATCTATTGGAACCTCGAAGCCAAAGTATGCGTCCTTCCTGTAGTCAACCCCCGCAAGTGATCCGTTGAGCGCCGCTGTCAGCAACGAACGCGTAGCTTTGATCGGCATACGCGATCCCGTACCATAGGCGCCACCGGTCCAGCCTGTGTTAACCAACCAGCATGTTGCACCATGGGTTGCAATCTTGTCGCGTAGCAGTTTGCCGTAGACCTCTGGGCGGCGTGGCATGAAAGGTGCGCCAAAACATGTTGAGAAGGTAGGTTCTGGTTCTGTTACACCGCGCTCTGTCCCCGCCACTTTTGACGTGAAGCCTGAAAGAAAGTGGTACATTGCTTGAGCAGGGGTAAGCCGCGCAATCGGAGGAAGCACGCCGAATGCGTCGCAGGTCAGCATAATGATATTCTTGGGATGCCCGCCCAAACCGCTTTGCGATGCATTCGAGATATAGTGCAACGGGTACGCGCAGCGCATATTTGCGGTCAAGCTGTCATCTTCAAAATCCAGCTCATAGGTCTCTGGATCATTGATCATATTTTCGATCACGGTACCGAACTGATGGGTGGTTGCGTAAATCTCTGGCTCCGCTTCGGGACTCAGATTGATGGTTTTTGCATAGCAACCGCCTTCAAAATTAAATGACCCCCGATCGGACCAGCCGTGTTCATCATCACCAATCAAAACTCTGTCAGGATCGGCTGATAGCGTTGTTTTGCCTGTTCCGGACAGCCCAAAGAATATGGCTGTGTCGACCGGATTTCCGGTCGCGTGGTTGGCTGAACAATGCATTGGCATAATGCCTTTTTCGGGCAGCAGATAGTTCAGTAAAGTGAAAATCGACTTCTTGTTCTCGCCCGCGTATTCGGTTCCGCCAATCAAAATCAGCTTGCGGTCAAAATTCATGGCGATCACGGTCTCAGACCGACAATTGTGCCGCTCGGGATCCGCCTTGAAGCTGGGGCAGTTGATGACAGTGAAATCGGCAGTAAATGTGTCTAGATCTTCACGTGCAGGGCGCCGCATCATGTGACGGATGAACAGATTATGCCACGCAAGCTCTTGGATAAAGCGGACGTCTATCGCGTGCTTTGGGTCAGCCCCACCGACAAGATCCTGGACGTAGAGATCTTTGCCCTGCATATGGGCAAGCATGTCTTCGTACAGGGTGTTGAACCCTTCTGATGTCATTGCTGCGTTGTTGTCCCACCATATTGTGTTCGCAACGCTTTGGGTTTTGACCACATGTTTATCCTTTGGTGATCTGCCGGTGAATTTTCCGGTCGTCACCAAAAAGGCACCACCCTTGCCCAAAGTACCTTCTCCACGTTTCAGCGCGGATTCGATCAGAGCAGGCTCGGTGAGGTTATAATAGACGTGGCCAGGTCCTACGATCCCTTGGTCTTCGAGGCGGAATTTAGGGTTTACCCGTCCGGTTATCATATCCTTAGCTCCTGTTTCCCGCAATGTGCGGTGAATGGTTTCGATCGTAAACCAACCGCGCTGCGGCCTTTCACGGTCTGACGTATCCGCGTTGCTATCATGCGTATGTGTTGTGTGAACAGGACGCTTTCGCACAGTTAGCGATAAACATCAGATAGTTAGCGCAACCACTAGCATCTTTTTCTAAATCAGAGCGGCGACTGCACAATAGGGTCGCTGTTTGCACGCGTTGATGGGGAATTCCGCATCAAATTTTCGGCGAAAATGCGATTCGCACGAATAAAGATTGTTGAGCAAGAAAAAAAACCGCATATTGACGGCACCGAAGCAGTAAAAATTAAGCCCTTGGGGTTAAAAAATGGCGAAAATCGCATTGGTCGATGACGACCGCAATATTCTGACCTCTGTCTCGATGACACTCGAGGCCGAGGGATTTGACGTTGAAACATATGGCGACGGTCAGGCAGCGCATGAAGCCTTTGCGCGCAGAATGCCTGATCTGGCTGTGCTGGACATAAAGATGCCGCGCATGGACGGAATGGACCTGCTGCAGCGTATCCGGCAAAAGAGCGCCATTCCAGTGATCTTCCTGACGTCCAAAGATGATGAGATTGACGAGGTCTTGGGCCTGCGCATGGGGGCCGATGACTACGTCACAAAACCATTTTCTCAGCGCCTCTTGGTCGAACGTATTCGCGCGCTGCTGCGCCGACAGGAAGCCAGAGAAGGTGCGGTCCCTGTCGAAGAGACAGAAGACACCAAGACCATGACACGTGGGCAGTTGTCGATGGATCCACTACGCCATGCGGTTACCTGGAAATCAAAAGAGGTCAATCTGACTGTTACCGAGTTTTTGCTGCTGCAGGCTTTGGCGCAGCGACCTGGTTTTGTGAAAAGTCGCGATCAACTGATGGATGTAGCCTACGATGATCAGGTCTACGTAGACGATCGGACCATCGACAGTCATATAAAGCGCCTGCGTAAGAAAATGCGCGGTGTCGACTCCGAATTTTCGGCCATCGAAACGCTGTACGGCATCGGCTATCGTTACAACGAAGAGTAACGAGTCCGCCAAAGTGTAAGGACCTACCATGCGTGACACCGCCATGGAGGACCAAGGGATGGATAAACCTGTCGCTCCCGAGGTCGTTGCCGAAGACACGCCGTCCCTAACGCACGCGCGTTGGGGACTTTTCGCGTTAAACCGTTCACCGATGACACGTAAGATCGTGACCTTCAATTTGGTGGCGCTCAACGTTCTGTTGGCGGGTGTTTTGCTGCTTTTGACGACGCAGAGTGCGGCATATGACGCGCGGGCAACAGGCATGAGAGCCCAACTGGTCAGCTTGGCCGCTGTCATACAGGTCGTAAAAGAACCTACCCTTGAGATGGTATCAGCGGCGTTACCCGAAGCAATGACACTCGTACATCTGGATGCGGATGGAAACGTGCTGCTGCAATCTGATGGAGCGCGCATCCTTGGACCCGAGGCACCGGATCGGCCGACGCCCGTAGCCGCCGCATTAAGCCGTCTTTGGATGAGTGCGTACAATGCCCTGCGCTCGTCTGATGATTTGAAGCCAGATACAGACGAACAGTTCCTGGAATTGGTGTCGTCGCAGCCTGTCTCCAGCGGTGTGCCGGTTTCTCAGCGTAGTTGGAACGCACAAGGCGAATCGGTGATTGTTGCAGTCATGGCACTGTCTGATGGTGGGCGCTTGGGGCTTTTTAACATTGCACGGGATATAGACAATGTTGTGCGTCTAGAGCGTGAACGCGTTTTGCAGTTTGCCGCACTTGCCACATTGATTTCGATTTTCTTGAGCCTTGTGCTTGCTGCAACCATTTCCAATCCGATATCGGATCTGGCAGACGCGGCGGAAATTCGTCCTGGACGTGGCCGCGCCAGTCGATCAACAGGTCGTATCTCAATTCCCGATCTGACCGATCGGCCAGACGAAATTGGCCGTCTGTCGGGCTCGCTTCGGGGTATGGTTAACGCGTTGTATGACCAGATTGACGGTAACGAACAGTTTGCCGCCGATGTCAGCCATGAAATAAAAAATCCGTTAGCAAGCCTTCGCTCTGCGGTCGGGTCCCTGCGTCGGGTTAAAAAAGATGAACAGCGTGACAAGTTGATGAATGTCATCGAACACGACGTGCGCCGTTTGGACCGGTTGGTGACTGATATTTCAAACGCATCGCGTCTGGACAGTGAACTGGTCAAGGAAGATGAAGTAGAATTCAACCTTTTGGACCTGATGTCGAATCTATCTGAATTCATGGGTGAGGATGCACGACGAAAAGGCATCGAATTCATATCTGACATACCTGAATATCCAATTGAAATTCACGGATTGGAAGCGCGTTTGGCGCAGGTTTTTGTAAATCTGATCTCGAATGCTATCAGTTTTTGTGAAGATGGAGATGCCATACGGGTTTGGGTGCGGCGACGGGACAATCGTGTTTTGATTGTCGTGGAAGATACCGGTCCCGGTATCCCGGAAAATGCCTTGGATAGAATTTTCCGGCGGTTTTACACGTCACGACCCGATGGGGACTTTGGGAATAATTCCGGCCTTGGGTTGGCGATTTCAAAGCAGATCATAGAAGCACACGGTGGCGTGGTTTGGGCTGAAAACATTCGACCGACCGAGGCGGATCCGACGTCTGCACCCTTAGGTGCTCGGTTTGTGGTTGGCCTGCCGGTGTAACTATGACACCTCAAGACGGTGAAATTCTTCATGCCAGTGCCGTTTGCTTTGGGTCTAAAGGTGTTTTGATTCTTGGCGCGTCGGGAACTGGCAAGACCACACTTGCCCTGCAACTCATGGCTTTGGGTGCACGTCTTATTGCCGATGATCGGTCTTTTTTGACATCGGACGGTCGGCTGATGGCAGCTCCAAATATATCCGAGTTGGTCGAAGTCAGGAGCGTCGGAATTTTGCGTGCGCCGTCATCTTGTTCTGCTATCCTGCAAATGGCTGTAGATCTGGACCAAACCGAAACCCAACGTCTTCCTCCTCGGCGGTTTTACACCGACAATGTCCCGCTTCTTTATAAGTTGGATGCTCCTAGTTTTCCCTTTGCAATCAAACTTTATCTTGAGCAGGGCCGCGCGGGGTAGGCTTTTTTGCCGCGTTGCCGCAATAGTTTAATAAAACTTTTACATCTCCGCTTGTATCTCGAACTGTTCGGTTGTGTAGTCGCAGGATACGTTGGGAAAGGGTGCGTTTCATACGTTGCTCTTGTGCATGAAACAAACGGACCGCGGAGATCGCAGACCGTGATCGGAATAGTAATTGTCGCACATGGGGGGCTGGCTCAGGAATACCTGGCCACAATGACGCACGTGGTGGGTCCACAGCGCGGTGTGCGCGCTGTATCAATCAACACAGCGGATGACCGAACACGCAAAGAGAATGAAATATGTGCCACGGCAGATGCTGTGGACTCAGGCGACGGTGTTATCATCGTAGCGGATATGTTTGGGGCATCACCGTCGAATCTGTCTCTCGCGGCTTGCAAACGCGCAAAGCGGCGTATCCTTTACGGAATGAATCTTCCGATGCTGATAAAGTTGGCCAAATCACGCAATCTCGATGTCGGGGATGCTGTTTTGCGTGCAACCGAGGCAGGGCGCAAATATATTGACAGCCACAACGTTTCATCCGACTAAGCCGCAATGACCTGCACCGAACAGCGCACGCTGAAAATTGTAAACGAAAAGGGCCTTCACGCCAGAGCCTCTGCCAAAGTCGTCGAAGTCGTGGAAGGATTCGACGCTACGGCGGAAATCTCCAGAGATGGGTTGAGCGCTTCGGGCGATAGTATAATGGGTTTGCTTATGTTAGCTGCATCTAAGGGTACAGAGATCGACGTGATGACACAGGGTCGCGATGCAGTCGCTTTGCTGGATGCGATTGAAGATTTGGTTGCTGGCCGCTTTGGAGAAGAGTGCTAGGTCCCTCTCGTGGACGTGGTTAGGAGGGAGCCCTATGTCAGACACAGCAGAGCATCAGGTCGTTCCTTCGACGCCGTCCGCACCGTATGACAAGCGCAAGCTGAGTTATGCCAATACGTTTTCCAACCCGTGGAAAGCGAACACTATTCGTGCAATTGAATGGTCCACTGGTAAGCTGAGCTTGCTGCGCCTTGTGCGACGTTTTGAAAAAATGGGGCCGGCAGAGGGTCAGGCGTTTTGGGGGCAGGCTCTGGACTTGATGGGGATCGATGTGCAGACACCGCCTGAACAAATTGCGCATATTCCGAAAGAGGGGCCGATCGTCATTGTGTCCAACCACCCACATGGTTTGTTGGACGGTATGTTGTTGGCTGAATTGATTGGACGTGTTCGCCAGGACTACAAAATTTTGACGCGGTCTCTTTTGACCGGCGTCAAAGAGATTGAACAGTTTATGATTCCGGTCCCTTTTCCTCACGAGCCCACGGCTCGAGAGCAGGGTCTAGAGATGCGCGCGCGTGCTATGGAGCATCTTGGAAATGGCGGCGTGATCGCGCTTTTTCCATCTGGTGTTGTGGCGTCATCAAATACTCTTTTCGGACCGGTGGTTGAAGACTTGTGGAACCCGTTCACGGCCAAAATGATCCAGAAATCCGGTGCAACCGTGGTCCCTATCTTTTTCCCGGGTCAGAATTCGCGGGCTTATCAAATTGCAGCGCAGTGTTCAGCGACGATTCGGCAAGGCCTTTTGATACATGAAGTTATCCATGCCTGCTGGAAGTCACATGCGCCGGTGATTGGTCAACCAATAAGCCCCGAAGATATGCATAAATGGAATTTCAAAGGCAGAGATTTAGTCGCAAAACTGCGTGAGATCACCTTGTCGCTGGGCAAATAAAACTGGTTCTAACATCCGGGACATATTTTGCGAGCAGGCTGAGTTTGCCCTAAAGACTTTACGCAAAATCTGTCGTTGGCTCTCGAAGGTTTAGTAAGACAAATGCGAGCCTCCGTCGCTTTCAGCGATTCGTCTCTTTTAGTCAAAACAAACTGTATTTAGGGCGTTGTTACCGGCAACGATGGATCTGGAAGCCGGTAACATGACACACGACGCACATCGAGCTGTGTCCTGTATTGTTGAAGATCAAAAAAAAGGTCTCGAGGCGTTTGCCTCGACACCTTTTGTAAAAATCGGCTTATTGCGTCTGTATCAATAGGCACCGCGACCCGACACAACTGCGCCCGCTGTAAGAACCAATATTGCAAAGTCCAGCCAAACAGAGGAATGCCGTGCATATGCAACATCCATCTGGACCATCTGTTCGAAATCGATATCTGCACGACCTGACACTTGCCAAATCCCCGTGATTCCGGGCAGGGCCTTTAAGCGCTCTAGCGCATGCGAGGGGTATTGCGCAACCTCGGCAGCGAGTGCAGGACGTGGACCGACCAGAGACATGTGACCACATATGACATTGAACAATTGCGGCAATTCGTCAAGCGACGTGCGCCGCAGGAAGCGACCGACAGGTGTTATGCGCGGATCCTTTTTGGATTTAAAACAAATACCTTGGCGGTCAGACGCTGATAAAAGCGCATCGCGGCGGGCTTCGGCATCTTGATACATGCTACGAAATTTGATCATCCCGAATTTCTGTCCACGGTAGCCAACACGTTCCTGAACAAAAAAAACTGATCCCAGCGATGATAACGCTACTGCGATCTCAGTTAAGGCAAACACAGGAGCAAGCACCAATATTATAAACCCGGCCAGTACAACGTCCATGACGCGTTTGTGTGTTGGAACTTTATCAGTCAACACGGAACGTCGGCTGAACAACGAGTGCAGAGTAAAATTATCTGATGCTGTAAAAGCGCCTACCATTTGTTCCTCCGTTTACGACTAAACCGAGGATTAGAATGTCTAACACACAGCTGGTGTAATAGCTGGGCTGTTGGGTAAAGTGCTTTATAAATAGAGACTTGTAGTAGTCATGCGGGCTAAATTAACGCTAACGGGTAATGATTTTTGTGCAATTGTTTCGTAAAATTTCTAGGAGTGTAGAGGTTTTTACCGAAAAGTGAGCGGAGAGACAAAAAGTTGCTAAATTGGTCTAAATGTGAAGAAGTGTTGCAAGAACAGAATACAACACCTCACCTTTTGAGCATTAATGGCACGATTGTATAGGGCGCCTTGGGCCTGCTGATGTGGAAGTAATGCCTTTTGTATAGTGCACGCTTGTTTAAGTGCATTGCCTCGTCAAGGAAGCGGTCGATTTGTTATGCGAGTCCCGGGTCACCGGACCGTGCATTGACAAAGATTGACGCCCCTCCATTGCGGGGCAATTCGTCCAAACGCAATAGGCTGTCATCAAGGCCTTTCACCCTGTCACCCCGCGACACAACGGCAATGCCAAGATCAGAAGAAGACAAAAGCAACTCTGCGCTCAGGGAATCCCGAACATTGCCTGCGTTGATAATGAGTACATCAGCCTGATCTACAAGCGCCAGGATCGCCCAACGAACGGCTGGAATTGCAACAGAACTGTCATCGCGCAGTTCTTCACTTCCACTGGGCAGGATCATAAGACCATCATTGCCTTCGATAAGATCGGGCATTGTACCGTTTAATACGTCACTCCAGCCCGGCTCATCGCGCATTTTCAGTTGGTTTGAGAGTCTGTTGTCAACCAAATCGGCATCAACCAGTATGGTGCTTAGTCGGGCTTTTGCGAAACTTACAGCAAGTTCATGTGCAACGTCACTGGATCTGCCACGCCCAGTTGAAACAACCGAAATCACTCGGGCGCGCCCGGCCACTGGCATCGCGCGAGCGGGTAACAACATTATGTCGTTTCGTAGCCGCTCCATCTGCGATCTGAGCCGTTTGGAATTGTTCGTGTCACGTCGTGCTACAACTCTGAGGTTTTTGACCAAATGTTGCACTTTCCAAAGATCATCGCTGAAGCGGATCGTACGTTTGAAGGTGGTTACGAGCATGACGATAAGTAAGGCAAAAACAAAACCTGCCGCTCCGCCGGCTGCGGCTTGTAGTTTCGCTGTGTCTTCTGCGGGCTCGGTTGGCACAACCGGAGGAGACATGAGCACCGACAAGCCCGGCAAGGCGTTGTCGGATTCAAGTCTTAGAACTTCGAGCGCCCTGCGGGTTTCATCCAATAGGTCCCGCAGTTCATCACGTTCCTCGGCCAAAAAGCGCAGCTCTATTCGTTTGGCGTTCAGCTCGCGGGCCTCTTCGCGTGCGCGTTGGACTTGTTTCGTCACTTTTTCCAGTAATTGTTGAATTTCTTCAATATTGGATTCGTCTGTCCCGTTGGACGTATCTGTAAGTGCGCCAGTCTGTCCTAAGACCTTAATCTGCTCGCGCCGCTCTGCCATAGCCTTGTCAATAATGGCAATTTGATTTTGCTTTTCCAAGATCTGAGGGGCAGTCGGCCGGTACCTTAGCGACAATGCCTCTAATTCGGCTTGACGCTTAGCACGATCAAAATTTAGGTCCGCCAATGCACGATCCAGAAGGGTTGCCCGCATGATCTGTTCATCGGACATATCCGCCGAGGCATCGCTGTTGGAACGCATTGCTTCAAGCGTTGCGCTAACTTCTGTGCGTCGTTCGATAAGTGCATCTATCTGGGCGACTTTGGCCAGATGTACTCGAGCCAGACTTTGAACCCCGTATTCTCCACCAACCTCGAGGGTTCTTTCGTTGAGCCTTTCAAAATTTTCCAAGAGCTCGGCTTCCCGCATCTCGAGTTCGCGCAACCGCAGGCCTGAACGTTCGGCATCGGTTTCCTCACGCAGTGACAAATAGGAATTGGCGACGCTTGAGAGCATATCGTGAACCATCTGCCCGGATTTTGCAGTCGAAGAGAGGTATATCAGTGATCCTTGCCGACGGACCTTGATTGCAGCGGTGAGATCCTGAACCGTTACTTCTTCGCCAAATTCGGGATATTTCAGCGTCAGCTGCTCCAAAGCCCTTTGCATGACCAAAATGCTGGTTACGTAGCTCGTTTCAGCTTTGACGTAGGCTTCAAACGTCTTGAGAACAGAATCGTCGCCTGTATCGTAAAGGATGCCCGACTGTTGTGGGTACACGCGCAGTATGGCGTTCGTCTCGTAGGTTATTGTGCCGTTGATATAGCCTAGATAGGCTAAACCGGGCGACATCAGCAGGGTCAGCAAAATAATCCATCGCTTGCGGCCTCTTAAATAGCGCGCCAAAGCCGAGAATGGGCTGAATTCTGGTGGTTCTGGCTGCTCAAACTCATAGTTTGCGCCTGCTGCGGTCATATCTGTCGAAGCACTTGTAGGCTCTTTAGAATTTGGATCAACAAGCGTGGACATGATGCCTTTTGCCATGGATTTTGAAGCAGGTCAGATACAAACCGAACAGTTCGTGATGCCATCAAAGGCGATAGCGTATTGAGATAATGTCATAGTTAAACACGATAAACCAGACTAGGGAAAGTGCAGAGAGTGTGATCCTGCACTAACCTGTTAATTATTGAATGCAAAAGGTAATCTTGTCTTGTGAATGGGCCCCTGTGGGACAGGTCAAAGGCGAGTCATGTACTATTTATGCCCGTAAAAGTGATCGCTTCCTGGCATCCTTTTCACGCAAGCAACCAAAACCACGCATTTAGGGCATATGAAACCATGGTTCAGGCTGTCTATCTCACGGTCGCTGAGCGCTTTGCTTATAGTGTTTCTGATTTTTCCACGATGATGTCTTCATATAGCTTCCGCATTTGGATGGCCTTTGCGGACCATAAAGCTTCACGCAAAACTTTGTTGCGCGCACCTTGCCCCAAGATCTGGCGGCGCGCCGGATCATTGACGAATGCTCTGATAACCAATGCTATTTCATCTGCGAAAATACTCGGGTTTGTAACGGGAATACAGATGCCACAGGTTTGATCAACAATCCATCCGGGGGTTCCACGGGTAGTTGTCACAATTGGCAACCCCCACCGCATCGCTTCGTACAGAACATGGCATGAGGAGTCTTGATAGGATGGGAACACAAATAAATCATGGCTGGCATAAAGTGCTTCGACTTCGTAACGCGGTATATGTCCCAAGAACGTGCAACGGTCTGCGACCCCCAAACTTTCGGCCTCTGCCTGACATTCTGCGATGTCTTCGCCGCCTCCGGCGCTGGTCAATGTGATGCCGGGCAAATCGCGAAGGCATGACAAAGCACGCACAGTATCCCGCAGACCGCTCGAGCGTATTCCACGACCGACGTGCAGTAATCTTAGTTGTCCTGGTACCGGTACACGCGCAATCAAAGGCGCCAGTCGATCGATACCAAAGTCCAACATAGTCTCAAAGCGTTGCAAAGGAATATCTGCCAGCATGTCGCGCATGAAGGGGGCAACACCGATTACAAGACGCGCTTTGGCATAGGATTTACGGAGCCATGGATCGTGGCGTAACCGCCATGTGTCCAATCTGTTTTTTTGCATAAAGGTCAGCGGGCGCTCTGACGTGAATGTTTTTTGCGTCAAAAGCCGACTGCCGACAGGGCCGATCACATAGGGCAGAGCAAACTTCCAAAAAGGAATGGCATCATGTGCTGTTTTGGGCACCAACATATGTGCGATGTCGTACTGCTTGCGACTGCGCCTAAGGTATTGCGACAGATTTCTTGAAAAGGAACTACGGTTAGTGCGTGGCCGCGATCTCACCCATTGATATCTTTGGGTCGAAGTTGGGTGCGTGCAGGTCACAACATTGGCGCTAGGAAGCTGTTGAGCTAGCGGTTGCTGATCTGGACGCTCTGAGCCAAGAACCGT
>JAYQEA010000113.1:4320-12530 GCA_038138625.1 Roseivivax sp. | reverse complement strand
CGACGTATTATTCAAGGTGCAATGAAATTCCTCACGTTTAAGGTTTTACGCCGGACGTATTAAATACACAGTTAACGATCTGAATCGACGGCAGCGCCGCCGTCATAACAAACAGTTTGGTGCGTGGGTTTGACATCAAAGACAGCCACCAGAGAGAATTTCGTACCGAGGTCTGCGCAGGCAAAACCAGAACATACTCTTGGATAGTCAATCAACAAGTCGATAGGTGGTTAGGTCAGCGTTCATATTTTCGGGTAAGGTTATTCAACATTGTTACCGAAATCAGCTTTTCGGCCACAATCACTAATTCTACTAAATCTGGCTACCAGCTTGACAGACTTTAAAACCCTGCTTCTTTTAGTCTAAAAAAACTACTAGTAACCTTAATTGATGTGCATCCATTCCAAGCCCCAAACGATAGTACCAAGCACTACAAGCTAATAGAATACGGTTGTAGGTCGAAAACTTACAACATGCTAATTTATTTTTCTTGGTGTAGGATACTATTTATCCTCATATATGGAGTTTGAAAATAGAGAATTTTCAAAAATATTAATTGAAGGTTTGTGACTAGAATTTAAGTTTTCTATTTCTAAATTAGAAAGAAAGCTGGAAATAATAGATAGTTTTTGCATTATTTTATCAATATTTTGAAATTCATCTGGGATACATTGAAGCAATAAAATTGCGAGATCTCTATGCCGAAAGATTTCTTTTTCTAATGTTTCAAGTTCATTAACAATGAGTAGTGTTTCCCGAGCACAACACTTGATATCAGAAAGTTTTTTTTCACTAATGTTCATGATGATAGAGGGCCTGTAACTGCCTCTATGCAAGCTTTCATTGATGCAGGTGTAAATGGCTTTTTTATAAGATTATTCAATCTTAGACGTTTGGCTTCACTGACAATTTGTTGCGAAGGTTTTCCAGTGATGAGGATAAATCCAACATTATGCGTAGAGCTGTTTCTACGTAGATACTCTAAAAGTTGTAAACCAGACATCCCTGGCATATTGAAATCGGACAATACTAAATGAACTGGATTTTTGATAATTGATTGTAGTGCTTGTTGTGGATCACCTTCAGTAACATAATTACATAAACCGATTTCATCAAGAGCCTGTGTAATAAGGCCTCTACTTGTAGACATATCATCGACTACAAAAATTTTAATATTTTTTATATTCATAAATCTTTCACTTTGTTATATAGAAAATACTTTTGTTTACTAATAGGAAATCTTAAATGAATTTTTACACAGATTTCTTAAATAATAAACATTTAAACCGATGGATCGTAATATTAATTTTTAAAGTAATATAGTACTTTATTATCCATCTAAAACTGATTCTAAATCGATTACTCGAATCATATTATTGTTATTCGAAATAATGCCAGTGACATAGGTTGGATGCGAGGAAGTTGGTACATCCACAGTATCCTGAATTTCTGATTTATGTAGTGACAAGATTTCTGATACTGATTGCACTAGCATCCCTATACTATTTTTTCCATGAATCGCAATTATAACTACATTACGCTCACCAGTTTCAGTTGGTCCAAGCCCAAAGCGTTGTGATAAATCAATTATTGGAATAACATTACCACGAAGATTCATGACACCCAAAACATCTGATGGTGTGTGTGGCAGTATAGTAACGGACGTCCATCTTCGAATTTCACGTATATGTGTTATTGGAACACAAAAAATTTGATTTCCGGCAGAGAAAGTCACAAACTCCTGATTTATATTTAAATTTTTTTCTGTAACGCTCGACATGTGTTATCCAGTCAATGAGTTATCTTCGGGTAAATTTATGAAAAATTGCGACGAGTAATCTCGTCAGTATCAAGGATGAGAGCTATTTTTCCATCCCCAAGTATAGTGGCAGCAGAAATCTCTGGGATTGTACAATATTGTGTTTCCAAGTTTTTTACAACAATCTGTCTCTGATCATGGATTTCTTGAATCTCAAGCGCGCATACTCCGAAAGTTTCATTTTTAACTATCAAATAGTTTTTAATATCTTGCTGATTAGGATGATTCAATTTTAAGCTATCCGCTATGTTGATAACTGGGATATATTTCCCTCTTAAAAATAGTAGACGTTCTTCCTGTCCTATCGTATGGATGCTATCGTGACTCGCTGCTACCGTTTCAATTATTGATGATATTGGAACTACCATCGTTTGATTGGCGACGGAAATAACAAATCCATCCATTACGGCTAGTGTTAATGGTAAGACTATTGAAAATGTACTACCTTTTCCAAAATTAGATGAAACTGAAATACGTCCTCCTAACTGTTGAACTGCATTTTTGACAACGTCCATACCAACGCCTCGTCCAGACAGGCTGGAAACCTGGGAAGCGGTTGAAAAACCGGGTAAAAACAGCAAATTATCAATTTCGTTATCTGTCAGTTCTGCATCAGAAGAAATAAGGCCTTTCGCTACAGCTTTTTCTTGCACTTTTTTACGATTGATACCAGCGCCGTCATCGCTTACCTCGAGAATGACATTACCTGATCGATGGACTGCAGAGAGGTGGATAGTGCCTTCAGGATTTTTTCCTGAATTCTCGCGACCAATACTATCCTCAAGCCCGTGGTCGATCGCATTACGTATCATGTGCGTTAAAGGGTCGGCTAATCTTTCAATGAACGTTTTGTCAACCTCAGTAGATTCCCCTATTGTTACCAGTCTTGCTTTTTTGCCGGTTGCTTCAGCTGCTTCGCGTACAATTCGTCCCATCCTCTGGAAAAGTGGTTTCACAGGCTGGGCGCGTATCGCCATTACCCCTTCTTGTATATCCCTGGCAAGAAGTTTATACTCTTCTATTTCATTCATTATTTGTGAGGTTGGGGGGAGTTGTAATTTCTCGACACATTGGTTTATCATAGCTTGATTAATAATTAATTCGCCAACATTATTTATAAGTCGATCAACTCTTTCTAGATCAACTCTTAAAGTCGCTTTTTGAGTTTTTGTTTCTAGCGTTTTTTTATTAAGTGAAAGTGTTGTAGCTGATATGTCTGTTGACTCACCTAAGTGAACAGGCGTTGGTTTATTTTCATTTATTTCTGTTTTAATGTTCTCACTAGAAAAATTATTTTCAGTTAGCTCAGTCACTTCTTTTGATATTACAATATCAGATAAGTCCAGTATAAATTCAAATATATTATGAATTTCAAATTCCTGATGATTTGTAGAAATTTTTATTTCCCAGATCAAATGGTAATCTTTTTCCAAATCATTAAATTTTGGTATTGATGATGCTACTAGACAATTATCAACTTCTCCTAGCTCAGAAAGCTGATCGAACAAATATAATGGTTCATGCCCTACTTTATATAATTTATCATTTGCTGATATTCTAATATTATATATATCTTTATTATGATATTCAGAATCATCCTCACAATTTTCAATTGAAATTGGGCCAAAGTCTTGTATTGGAGCAGCATCAAATTCTAAAGAAAGCGAGTCAAATGAAATTTCATCATCGGATATTTCGTCTAGATAGGGTTCAAGTTCTTTTAAGATATTATTTCGGGCATTTACATCAAATGAACTGTCGTCACGTGCCGCTTCTACCAGGTCGCATAATTGATCTCCAGACTTGTGGAGTACGCGCATTAAGTCTGAATCTATATCTAAACTCTGGCCTCGAATTTGATCCATAACTGTCTCAAACTTATGCGCAAAGTCTACGAGATCATCTAGAGCAAACGCGCCTGCTCCCCCCTTGATTGAATGAACGGCCCGGAATACTGCATTTACAACATCTATGTTCTGCGTATCATTTTCCAATTCACCCAAACCTTCGGTAAGGGCTTCAAGAAGCTCCTCAGCTTCTTCAAAAAACATTTCTCTGATGGAGGGTTTTTTTTCCATGCAATTAACCCACTAATCGTTTTATGATAGAAATGAGGTTCTCTTCGTCAAAAGGCTTTACGATCCAAGCTGAGGCACCATAATTCCTCGCTTTTTGTTTCATTTCAGAGGAAAATTCTGTTGTCAAAACGATTATTGGTATTGTTGTTTTGATCTTTTCACTTCTTAGTGTCTCTATAACTTCAAACCCATTCATGTTGGGCATATTTATATCTGTGATTACAAGATCAGGATTGAACTCTGTAAATTTTTGTATGCCATCTTTTCCGTCAATGCCACAATCGTAAGAAAAGCCTGCTGTTTCAATTGCCACCCTTAGCAATTCGCGTATTGTCCGTGAATCATCAATAGCTAGAATTTTTGTAGACATTATATTTTCTCGAAATCAAATTGGTTTTGAGGCACTCCTAACAGAGTGAGACCAGAACGAAATTCTTCGGACATTTCACAAATTAAAAAAGATAAATTATTTTCGTGCCAGTGTTTTTGTGCAGAGAGAAGTGTTCTTAATCTTAGGCTATCCAGTCGCCTTACGTTTTTTACACTTATCTCTACAGACATTTTTTGGTTGACTTGCAGAAAGGAAATTAATGGATCATCGCCAGTTGTAGGCCGTTTTTCAGGTAGGCTGTATTTTGAAAATTCGTTCAATATAACATTCTTTCATCGAGGTATGGTCTTCTCAATTGAAAATGATAGATGCCTGCTTTGTATTAAATATATGTGTATCCCAGTCTTTCTATCTTTCAGTTCTCTGTTTTACTTCACTAAAAATTTATTTTGATTCGTGTTATATGTTAGTAAGTAACTGGAATAATTATACTTATTTGCAACTGGTCTGCCTTTAGTAACAATTGCGTCATCTGCGCCTAGGTAGTTGGCGTTTTGTTTTTTGGCAGGCTGCAAACAAATTAAACAGTAGAGCGCAATTTACATAGTGTTTTTTTTAGCCTACGTGACGGCGCTCGTGACACACGGTGTTTTCAAGTGGATAATAGTTTTGGGGCTGATTAATGGTAAATATATGATCCGCTTATACTTTTCATATAAGTTTGAGGGTGCACTCGGCTCAAGCCAGTGCACCAAGGAAAGCATGTCTTCAAAAAAATGAGATTTTGTCGTTTGCACGGCTTTACAAAGTTTTCTTAATTTCTCCGTGCATTCAAGTCCAATTATTCCAGTTCTATCAAAAGATCTTTTGCGTCGATCTGGGCACCGGCTGAGATGTGTATTGCCTTTATGGTAGCGTCGCGTTCGGCATGTAAACCTGTCTCCATTTTCATGGCTTCGATCGTGAGCAAGAGATCTCCTGCTTTTACTTTGTCGCCAACATTGACCCCAACCGATGCGACCACGCCAGGCATTGGGGCACCGATATGGTCGGCATTCCCGTGATCCACTTTTGGCCGTGTCGTAACCGTAGCGGCAGCAGTTCTGTCCTGTATCCGAATGACACGGGGTTGTCCGTTTAGCTCGAAGAATACGCGAGCTTCTCCCGTTTCGTTCGTCTTTCCAACAGCTTGCAGACGAATTTCGAGAGTCTTGCCCGGATCAATTTCTGCTGTGATTTCGTCGCCCGGCTGCATTCCGTAAAAGAATGTCTTAGTGGGAAGTGCGCGAACAGGACCGTAAATCTTATGGCGCTCCATGTAGTCCAAGAAAACCTTAGGATACATAAGATATCCGGATAGGTCCTCGTCATCCAATTTCGGTATGGCCAACTGTTCAGAGACCGTTTCGCGTGTATTTTCTAAATTTTCCGGGGGCACATGCATGCCGGGCCGTGTTGTCTTGGGGGCCTCACCCTTAAGAACTTTTTTGACGATTGCACTTGGGAACCCGCCTGGAGGTTGGCCGAGATTTCCACGCATCATGTCGACCACACTATCGGGAAAGCTGAGGTCTGTGCCAGGGTCTTCGACTTCGGTGCGGCTTAGGTTTTGACTAACCATCAAAAGAGCCA
This sequence comes from Roseivivax sp., assembly GCA_038138625.1. Taxonomy (GTDB): domain Bacteria; phylum Pseudomonadota; class Alphaproteobacteria; order Rhodobacterales; family Rhodobacteraceae; genus JAQXDR01. Next base: position 6,670 of record JAYQEA010000113.1, on the reverse strand, counting down.
TATCGCCAACGACCTTAGACGAAGGGGTCACTTTGACGATGTCTCCAAACATTTGGTTTACATCTGCATAGGCCTGCGCGACCTCGTGCCAGCGCTCTTCCAGCCCGAGGCTGCGTGCTTGTGCTTTGAGGTTCGTGAATTGTCCTCCGGGCATTTCGTGCAGGTAAACCTCTGAAGCTGGGGCCTGCAGCCCGCTTTCAAATGCTGCATATTGGCCGCGAACGGCCTCCCAATAATTTGAAACTTCGCGAATTGCCCCAATATCAAGGCCAGTGTCGCGATCGGTGTGTCTCAGTGCTTCTACAATCGAGCCAAGTGTGGGTTGTGATGTATTGCCAGACAGGGCATCCATTGCAGCATCGACGGCATCTACACCGGCTTCTGATGCGGCCAATATGGTGGCGATTGCAGCACCAGAAGTATCATGTGTGTGGAAATGGATTGGCAGTCCCACGTCGTCTTTTAGCGCCTTGATCAACAAACGTGCTGCCTGTGGTTTAAGCAGGCCAGCCATGTCCTTGAGGCCCAGTATATGAGCCCCGGCATCGCGTAGGTCTTGTCCCATTTTGACGTAATACTTCAGGTCATATTTTGGTCTTGATGAATCCAAGATATCGCCTGTGTAGCAAATCGTTCCCTCAAGTACGCGATTGTTATCCAATACGGCATCCATGGCGACGCGCATGTTTTCGACCCAGTTCAGACTATCGAAGACGCGGAAGATGTCCACGCCGGTGCTTGCAGCCTGTTTGACAAAAAACTGCACCACATTGTCTGGATAGTTCGTGTAGCCAACGCCATTGGCGCCGCGCAAAAGCATCTGTGTCATTAGATTTGGCATGCGGGCGCGCAAATCTCGCAGTCGCTGCCACGGACATTCCTGCAAGAAGCGATAAGCCACATCGAAAGTAGCTCCTCCCCAACATTCCACGCTGAACAATTGCGGAAGGTTTGCCGCATAGGTTGGTGCGACTTGTATCATATCGATCGAGCGCATCCGCGTCGCCAACAGGCTTTGATGTCCATCCCGCATGGTCGTATCGGTGATCAGCAACTGTTTTTGACGCGCCATCCAATCAGCGACCGCCTGTGGACCTTCTTGCTCCAGCAAAGTTTTGGAACCGGGAGCTGGTGGAGCTTTGGGCAAAGGCGCTCGCGCAGGTTTTAGATCGGCCGCGGGACTTGGGCGACCCTGAACCTCTGGATGGCCGTTGACAGTGATGTCCGCGATATACGTCAGAACCTTCGTGCCGCGATCTCGACGCTTGTTGAACTGAAACAGTTCTGGCGTGGTGTCGATAAACTTTGTGGTGTATTGGTTGGTCAAGAAGGTCGGGTGTTTCAGCAAGTTTTCCACAAACGCGATATTTGTACTTACTCCTCTAATCCGGAACTCCCGTAAGGCCCGATCCATCCTGGCAATCGTCTTTTCCGGCGTCGGCGCCCAGGCGGTGACTTTGACCAGTAGGCTATCGTAATACCTAGTTATCACACCGCCAGCGTAAGCGGTGCCGCCATCCAGGCGAATCCCCATACCCGTCGCATTGCGAAAAGCCGTCAGGCGACCATAATCGGGGATAAAGTTATTTTGCGGATCCTCAGTCGTGATTCTGGTTTGCAAAGCGTGACCGTTCAGCCGGATGTCGTACTGCGAGGACTTTCCCGTAGCCTCGGACAGGCTTTTTCCTTCGGCAATCATGATCTGTGCCTGGACGATATCTATGCCTGTGACTTCTTCTGTCACGGTATGTTCGACCTGGACGCGCGGATTCACCTCGATAAAGTAGAATTCTCCACTGTCCATATCCATGAGAAATTCGACTGTACCTGCGCACTCGTAATTTACATGGGCACAAATGCGTCGACCCAGTTCACAAATTGTCTCACGCTGTGCCTCGCTTAGATACGGAGCAGGCGCGCGCTCCACGACCTTTTGGTTGCGGCGCTGGACCGAACAATCGCGCTCATAAAGGTGGTAGATATTGCCTTGCTGATCCCCAAGGATCTGAACCTCTACGTGGCGGGCGCGCTGGATCATCTTTTCCAGATATCCCTCGCCATTCCCAAACGCGGCCTCTGCTTCGCGGCGTCCCTCTAAAACCTTTTCGGGCAATTCATCGGCGTTTTCGATGGGGCGCATACCCCGCCCACCGCCGCCCCAAGAGGCCTTGAGCATCAGCGGATACCCGATCAGCGCAGCCTCTGTCTTGATTGCGTCCATGTCGTCGCCCAGAACGTCTGTTGCGGGAATCACAGGAACTCCAGCCTCAATGGCTACGCGTCGCGCGCTTGACGTATAGCCCAACCCCCCCCAGGTCTCATCCATTGGGGCCCAAAAGGGGGTACCAGG
>JAYQEA010000113.1:0-4310 GCA_038138625.1 Roseivivax sp. | reverse complement strand
GGCCACGCGTCGCGCGCATTCCCTATCGCCAAACGCCCGCATGGTCTCTGCCGAGGGGCCAATAAAGGTGATCCCTGCTGCATCACAGGCATCCACAAAATCAGGGTTCTCCGAAAGCAGGCCGTAGCCCGGATGGATGGCATCCGCGCCGCATTGTTTTGCAACACGAATTATTTCTTCAATAGATAGGTAGGCCTGCACCGGGCCAAGCCCTGCGCCGATCCGATAAGCCTCGTCTGCCTTGAAGCGATGTAGTCCAAGCTTGTCTTCTTCTGCATAGACAGCAACGGTCTGCTTTCCCATTTCATTTGCTGCACGCAAGATACGGATCGCTATTTCGCCTCGGTTGGCAACTAGGATCTTTTGGAATTCGGCCATGGCGGGACTCCTATCAGAGGTCAGAGCGGAAACACGGATGTGTTCGCAGAGAACTTGACGGGGGTTTGCCTAGACCAGACCCAAAGGTCAACCGTCACACAGCGACTTTGGCAAAGCTAGCGCTACCAAGAATGGATTGGCCTCGTAATGCAGCAGCTTTCGACGCGCCTAGCTGCCCAAGATTCGATTCCATGTCCAAGGTAAGCAATTCTATCAGGTGATCTGCGCCGGCTTTTCCCAATGCGGACACAGCGTAATGAAATCCCCGGCCCAAAAAGACCATGTCGGCCCCTAATGCAATTGCGCGCAGGATGTCCAATCCGCCTTCGATGCCACTGTCAAAGATGACAGGCAGGTCGGTTGCGGCGCGAATATCGGGTAGGACCTCGATTGTGGCAGGGGCACCTTCGAATTGACGTGCCCCATGGTTGGATACCCAGATGCCGTCCACACCTGCATTTTCAAGACGGGCAACATCGTCTGTCCTCATGACCCCTTTGACGACAAGAGGGCCATCCCAAAGCGTGCGCAGGCGATCCAGATAACCCCAGTCTGGCGAGGTGCGTAACATATATCCTGCATGCTCGACTGAACTGAGACCACGGCTGGGATCGGCGTAATCGTCAATCATGGCCATGGTCGGGGTGCCTTGGCGCAACATCGACATTGCCCAACGGGGCCGCGCGGCAATCTGTAGAAAAAGTCGCGGGCTGACAACTGGTGGTACAGTCAGTCCTGATCGCACCTGTCGTTCCCTACGCGACGCAACCGGCACATCGACAGTTAAGATCAGCACTTTAAAGCCAGCTGTTTTGACCCGCCGTAACATGTCTTGCAGAATTTCGTCACTTGCAGGTGGATACAGCTGAAACCAGCCCATATCACCGATATGTTGCGCGAGTGCCTCTGGCTTGACAGTGGCGACTGTGGACATGCCATAGGGTATGCCCGCCTGCCGCGCCGATTGCGCAAGTGCTTTTTCTGCGCCTGGCCAATAGAGCCCTGACATGCCGACAGGGCTAATCCCAAACGGTCTTTCGTATCGCTGGCCAAACAGCGTCACCGCGTGGTCATAGGTCAGTTCGCCATGCAAAATCGAAGGCAAAAAACGAACGTTGTCCAACATTTCCCGATTGCGACTGCGGCCTTTTTCGGTCCCAGTTGCACTGTCCAGGTATTCCCACGCAAAGTGAGGGAGCCGTCTTTTTGCGAGACGCCTCAAATCTGATAAAGCAGGGTATTTAGCATGCAGATCCATCATTTGATGAAGCCTATGTGAGGCATGAATGTCCAGTCGCTAAGGCCCTAAAGGGACAAAATAACGCCGTTTAAGACGCGAGTCATTGTGTAGAGCGGGCGGCTAAGCGATTTAGTGAGAAGTTTCGGTGTTCAGGCACGGCCATGGGACGTTGTGATTGCCCGCCACCGTATTTTTTTAGAAAAACGCGTCCTTGATTGAGCCTATTGCGGTGATCAGTCCAGAAAATGTGTCGGTGGTCTTATCGTTCAAGCCAGCCGAATTGTTTGCGCAACATAAAACACACACCGATACGGCTTTGAAATCTGCGAGCCCTCGCCGTCTGAAATTCGTGTGAGCCAGATTGTCATTGTCGCATCACCAATGTTTGTGTACGCCGCAGCTAGACGTCAGGTCGCTGAGGAGACATAAGTTATGGCAATGAAACGTATATCTACCGGTGGTGAGTTCGAAAAGAAGGTAGGCTATTGCCGTGCCGTTGTTGCGGGTGGTTTTGTTCATGTCGCCGGAACCGTTGGACAGGGCAACGATGTTGTCGCACAGTGCACTCATGCACTAGAGACCATCGAAAAGGCGCTGTCTGAAGCAGGGTGCAGTTTTGCTGATGCGGTAAGGGTGGTATATTACCTTCCGGATCGTCACGAGTTTCCTGCGTGCTTTGATCTTTTGGCAAAAACGTTTGGTGAAAACCCACCGGCTGCAACAATGATTGAATGTGGACTTATTGATCCAAAATATCGTATCGAGATCGAGCTGACGGCGTTGGCGCGCTGATTGCAAATTTCTTGGACCACTGGACCTTTTTAAACGGCTGCGCCATACACAGCGTGTATCTGAAGAGGACTGTCTGATGGGAATCGTTTCTACGCTCTTGCGCGCTGTCACTTGGTGGAACGGTCAAACCATCGGGACACAGATTTATACATGGCGGCACGGTTCGCCCGTCGGTACCGACGAAAGCGGAAACAGATATTATCAAAGCAGCAACGGCGCCCGCCGCTGGGTCATTTTCGATGGTGAAGTCGAAGCCAGCCGTATCGGTCCTGATTGGCACGGTTGGCTGCACCATACGTATCAGGAGCCGCCGACCCAAAAGCCACTTCCGCGTAAGGTGTGGGAAAAACCACACCACGAAAACTTGACCGGCTCAACCTTGGCTTACGCTCCATCAGGTTCGATTCGGAGGGGCACTCCCGAGGCACATACAGACTACGAAGCTTGGACCCCTGAATAGATCATGGCCCGCCAGTCATTAGAAATCATGGTTGGAGCACTGGTTCTCGCTGTTGCAATCGGGTTTGGCGTATACACTTTCCAACAGACCGGAGCTGGACGTGTCACCGAGGGCTATCCGCTTAATGCGAGCTTCCGATCTGTAGAAGGGGTAGATACTGGCACAGAAGTGCGATTGGCAGGTGTGCCGATAGGGCGCGTATCCGCGATTGTCTTGAACACCGAAACCTACCGTGCGGATGTGGTTTTGGAGATCAAGGCAGAAGTTCAAGTTCCTGATGACAGTGCGGCTATAATCGCATCAGAGGGCCTTCTTGGTGGTAATTTTGTCGAAATTTCCCCCGGGGGTTCTCCGTTTTACTTTGGCGCAGGCGATGAGATACTTGATACTCAGGGATCAGTCAGCCTGTTCACCCTTTTGATGCGCTTTGTCGGAGGAGATAATTGATACGTTGTCTGATTTTGTTATCTGTGTTGGCCCATCCTGTTGTCGCACAAGACATTCCTCTATCGAACCTTGAGGAACCCGAAGTCGCAAATGCATCTGCCGGGATTTTACGCGCATTGGACAAGCTGACAGGTCAGGTAACTGATTTGACGCTCGGGGTTAATGAAACGGTACCCTTCGGACGTATTACGATCACATTATCAGAATGCCGTTATCCTACAGCAAACCCATCTGGTGATGCGTTTGTTCATATTACAGTGGATGAAACAGGAAAAGATCAGCCTGTCTTTGGTGGTTGGGTGGTTGCAAGTTCGCCGGCTTTGTATGCCATGGATCATGCGCGTTATGATGTGTGGGCTCTTCGCTGCATAACCTCGTAGCCGGTCATTGGAAATCGGTTGCTATGTATGTCCGCTGTGACCAGCAGAGCATCCTTTAGCCTGCTGTGATACTGTTTGCGAGAGATTTCGATTGCCCCGAGTGTCGCCAAATGCGGAGTCAAGAATTGCGTGTCAAACAATTGAAACCCGCAGTCACGCAGATGGGTCAATAACCACACCAGCGCCACCTTGGACGCGTCGCGTTGCGCGGAAAACATACTTTCGCCAAAAAAGCAGCCACCGATAGCGACACCATACACCCCCCCGACCAGAGTTTTTTGATGCCAGACCTCGACGGAATGGGCGAACCCCAAGTTATGTAGTTTGGCGTACAGGTCTTGGATAGGGTCGTTGATCCACGTCTCTGGGCGATCCGCACACCCCTGCACAACCCCCGAAAAATATGCATCAAGGGTTATGACAAATCGGTCTTGCCTGATGGTGCGCGCAAGGCTGCGTGAAATATGCACGGCATCCAGAGGGATAATGCCGCGCATACGCGGGTCGACCCAGAAAACGTCCGGGTCATCCCTTCCATCCGCCATTGGGAATAACCCGTTGCGATAAGCCGTTAACAACAGTTCTGGCGATAATGGTGTATGGTCTAGTTCTG